>NZ_CP045118.1:1202141-1502676 GCF_009189165.1 Pseudomonas sp. SCB32 | reverse complement strand
CTGCTGCAACTGGTGAAGCTCGACGGTCTTGGCCAGCGCTACCCGCATGAGCTTTCCGGTGGCCAGCAGCAACGCGTGGCCCTGGCCCGCGCGCTGGCGCCGCAGCCGCAACTGCTACTGCTCGACGAACCCTTCTCCAACCTCGACGTGGAACTGCGCCGGCAGCTCAGTCACGAGGTGCGGGACATCCTCAAGGCGCGTGGCACCAGCGCCATCCTGGTGACCCATGACCAGGAGGAAGCCTTCGCCGTCAGCGACCACGTCGGCGTATTCCGTCAGGGCCATCTGGAGCAGTGGGATACCCCATTCAACCTCTACCACGAGCCGCAGACGCCCTTCGTCGCCAGCTTCATCGGCCAGGGCTATTTCATTCGCGGCCAGATGCGTGGGAGCGATGCGGTGCAGACCGAACTGGGCGTGCTGTGCGGCAACCGCGCCTACAGCCTGCCCGACGGCAGCGCGGTGGATGTGTTGCTGCGGCCGGACGACCTGGTGCCGGCGGCCGATGGCGCGCTGAAGGCGCGGATAGTCGGCAAGTCATTCCTCGGCGCGGCGACCCTCTACCGCCTGCAACTGCCCACCGGCACCCAGCTGGAATCGATCTTCCCCAGCCACGCCGATCACCAACCCGGTGATGAAGTGGGCATCAGTGTTGCCGCCGAGCACCTGGTGTTGTTCCCGGCCCAGGGCAGCGTGGAAGCGCACCAGGCCCTTAGCCGCCAGCACTGATCCTCAGATGACCATCCGGCCGCTGGCGATCAGCCGCGAGTGGCCGGCGATGCGCACCCGATCGCCCTCCAGCCGGCACCACAGCTCACCACCGCGCGCCGAGCACTGGTAGGCATGCATCTGCAGCTTGTTCAAGCGCTGCGACCAGTAGGGAATCAGGCTGCAATGGGCGGCGCCGGTCACCGGGTCTTCGTTGAGGCCGATGGCCGGGGCGAAGAAGCGCGAGACGAAGTCATGGTCGTCGCCACGCGCGGTGACGATAACCCCCAGGTACGGCATGCGCGCCAGTGCCGCGAAGTCGGGCGTGCAGCTGCGCACTGCATATTCGGACTCCAACAGCACCAGCAGGTGCGCCTGGGTACTCAGGGCGTCCACCACTGGCAGTCCCAACGCCTGCTCAAGCTCTATTGTGCTGCCCGCCTCGCTCGGCGGCTGCGCTGGGAAGTCCAGGGCCAGCCGGCCCTCCTCGCGGAACACACGCAGCGGCCCGGATTGCGAATTGAACTCCAGGGACTGGCCCAGCTCGCCGAAGACCTCGAACAGCACATGGGCGCTCGCCAGCGTGGCGTGGCCGCACAGCGGGACTTCGGCGGTCGGGGTGAACCAGCGAATGCGCCAGCCTTCGGCTTCCTGGACCAGGAAAGCGGTCTCGGACAGGTTGTGCTCGGCGGCGATCTTCTGCATCAACTCATCGGCCAGCCAGGTATCGAGGCGATAGACCATGGCCGGGTTGCCGGCGAAGGGATGGTCGGTGAAGGCATCCACCTGATGGAAATCGAGTTGCATGGCAGTCTCCTGAAAAGTGATACCCGAGCATGACAGAAGCCGACTGGCAGCGAACCGTACAGACCGGACCAGACAGTCCCTTGCTTTGACCGTTGAGCCTCGACCGCTCAGCTTCGACCGATCGGCGCGAACTTCGCAGAGGTCAGCGCGGCCAGTGTCTCGGCGCTCAGCGACACCTCCAGCCCTCTGCGGCCGGCGCTGACGTGAATGCTCGGGAAGCCCTGGGCGGATTCATCGATGAAGGTGCGCAGGCGCTTCTTCTGCCCCAGCGGACTGATGCCGCCAACCAGGTAGCCAGTGGCGCGCTGGGCGGCGTTCGGGTCGGCCATGTCGGCTTTCTTCACGCCAGCAGCATGGGCCAGCGCCTTGAGGTCCAGGGTGCCGGCCACCGGCACCACCGCCACCAGCAACTCGCCCTTCTCGCTGGCGGCCAGCAGGGTCTTGAACACCCGGGCCGGATCGAGATTGAGCTTCTCGGCGGCCTCCAGTCCATAGGACGGCGCCTTGGGGTCGTGCTCATAGCTCAACACTTGGTGCTCGGCGCGGTTCTTCTTCAGCAGGTCGATGGCGGGGGTCATGATCGGCGGGCTTCTCGCAAGCGGCTTTCCAGCGCATAACAGTAAGCCAAGGTGTGGCGCGCTGCACGGTGTTCGCTTCACCGATGCGGATGAATCCCGTATGTTCACCGCCAATCCCCTCCCGGCCCTGCCGCCGGGATTGCCGAACGGAATCCGCACAAGGCCGCCGCCATGACCGACCTGAAGAACAAGAAATACATCGTTGCCCTCGACCAGGGCACCACCAGTTCGCGCGCCATCATCTTCGACCATGACGCCAATGTGGTCAGCGTGGCCCAGCGCGAATTCGCGCAGATCTACCCGCAAGCCGGCTGGGTCGAGCACGATCCCATGGAGATCTGGGCGACCCAGAGCTCGACCCTGGTGGAAGCCCTGGCCCAGGCCAATATCAGCGTCGCCGAGGTGGCCGCCATCGGCATCACCAACCAGCGCGAAACCACCCTGGTGTGGGACAAGGCCAGCGGCCGGCCGATCCACAACGCCATCGTCTGGCAGTGCCGGCGTAGCGCGGCGATCTGCGAGCAGCTCAAGCGCGACGGCCTGGAGCAGCACATCAAGGACACCACCGGCCTGGTCGTCGACCCCTACTTCTCCGGCACCAAGCTCAAGTGGATCCTCGACAACGTCGAAGGCGCCCGCGAACGCGCCGAACGTGGCGAACTGCTGTTCGGCACCGTGGACACCTGGCTGATCTGGAAGCTCACCGAGGGCGAGGTGCACGTCACCGACTACACCAACGCCTCGCGCACGCTGATGTTCGATATCCACAAGCGCGACTGGGACGAGCGCCTGCTCACTGCCCTGGACATCCCGCGCGCCATGCTGCCGCAGGTGCGCGCATCTTCCGAGGTCTACGGTTACGGCAAGGTCGGTGGCCTGGGCGTGCACCGCACGCCGATCGCCGGGATCGCCGGCGACCAGCAGGCCGCGCTGTTCGGCCAGATGTGCGTGGAACCGGGCCAGGCGAAGAACACCTACGGCACCGGCTGCTTCCTGCTGATGAACACCGGCACAAAGGCGGTGAAGTCCACCCACGGCCTGCTCACCACCATCGCCTGCGGTCCGCGTGGCGAGGTGGCCTACGCGCTGGAAGGCGCGGTATTCAATGGCGGCTCCACCGTGCAGTGGCTGCGCGACGAGCTGAAAGTCATCAACGACGCCCACGACTCCGAGTACTTCGCCACCAAAGTGAAGGACAGCAACGGCGTCTACCTGGTGCCCGCCTTCACCGGCCTCGGCGCGCCCTACTGGGACCCGTATGCCCGCGGCGCGCTGTTCGGCCTCACCCGCGGGGTGAAGGCCGACCACCTGATCCGCGCCACGCTGGAATCCATCGCTTACCAGACCCGTGACGTGCTCGACGCCATGCAGCAGGACGCCGGCGAACCGCTGCGTGCCCTGCGCGTGGACGGCGGCGCGGTGGCCAACAACTTCCTCATGCAGTTCCAGGCCGACATCCTCGGCACCCCGGTGGAGCGCCCGCAGATGCGCGAGACCACCGCCCTCGGCGCCGCCGTGCTGGCGGGCCTGGCCTGCGGATTCTGGGGGAGCCTCGCCGAGCTGAAGAACAAGGCGGTGATCGAGCGGGTGTTCCAGCCGGCCTGTGACGAGGCGGAGCGCGCGCGGCTGTATGCCGGGTGGAAGAAGGCTGTCGAACGTACACGCGGTTGGGCAGCCGAAGACTGAACCACCGACCGTAGGATGGCGTAGAGCGCAGCGAAACCCCTCAAGTCTCGCAATCGGGACAGCATGGGTTTCGCTACGCTCTACCCATCCTACTGGGTTGCTTGCGCCTCTTGGTTTCAGCGACTCATGACAGCGCCGCCCCACTCCGGCATCCTTGCCCCTTCGGCCCGTCCACACGAGCACAGCGCATGAACCTGCCACCGCGACAGCAAAGCATCCTCGACCTGGTCCGCGAACGCGGCTACCTGAGCATCGAGGAACTCGCCCAGCAGTTCGCCGTCACCCCGCAGACCATCCGCCGCGACATCAACCAGCTCGCCGAACAGAGCCTGCTGCGCCGCTACCACGGCGGCGCGGCCTGGGATTCGAGCGTCGAGAACACCGCCTACAACACCCGTGCCGACCAGATGCGCGACGAGAAGCAGCGCATCGCCGAAGCCATCGCCGCGCACATCCCGGACAACGCCTCGCTGTTCATCAACATCGGCACCACCACCGAAGCCATCGCCCGCGCCCTGCTCGGCCACAGCCACCTGAAGATCATCACCAACAACCTGCACGTCGCCAGCATCCTCGCCGGCAAGGACGACTTCGAAGTGCTGGTGGCCGGCGGCACCGTGCGCAGCGACGGCGGCGTGGTCGGCCAGGCGGCGGTGGACTTCATCGAGCAGTTCCGCGTCGACTTCGCCGTGGTCGGCATCAGCGGCATCGACGAAGACGGCAGCCTGCTGGACTTCGACTACCAGGAAGTGCGCGTCTCCCGCGCCATCATCGACAACGCCCGGCAGGTGTTCCTCGCCGCCGACTCCAGCAAGTTCGGGCGCAACGCCATGGTGCGCCTGGGGCCGATCGCCCTGGTCAACCGGGTGTTCACCGACAGCCCGCCCCCCGCCGCCGTGGCACGCCTGCTGGCGCAGCACAAGGTCCAGCTCGAACTGGTCTGAGCGTCCGTTCTCACCTCCACACCCTCCCCGAGCGTTCAATTTCGAAGAAACTGACGAATGCCTGCGCGATTTCGCGCCCAGAGCTGGTCACGTTTCATTCATCGAACTAAGATATTTTCGAAAACGAACATAAATGCGTTCACTTCCACTCTCGAGGCATCCCCATGAACCCAACCCGCTCGCGCAACGCGCCCCTGGCCGAAGTCTATGACCTGGCCGTCGTCGGCGGTGGGATCAATGGCGTGGGCATCGCGGCGGACGCCGCCGGGCGCGGTCTCTCGGTGTTCCTCTGCGAACAGCATGACCTGGCCAGCCACACCTCCTCCGCCAGCAGCAAGCTGATCCACGGCGGCCTGCGCTACCTCGAACACCACGAATTCCGCCTGGTGCGTGAAGCCCTGGCCGAGCGTGAAGTACTGCTGGCCAAGGCACCGCACATCGTCCACCCGCTGCGCTTCGTCCTGCCGCACCGCCCGCACCTGCGCCCGGCCTGGATGATCCGCGCCGGTCTGTTCCTCTACGACCACCTCGGCAAGCGCGAGAAGCTGCCGGGCTCGCGCAGCCTGCGCTTCGGCCAGGACAGCCCGTTGAAAGCCGAGATCACCCGCGGCTTCGAGTACTCCGACTGCGCGGTGGACGACGCTCGCCTGGTGGTACTCAACGCCATGAGCGCCCGCGAGCACGGCGCGCACATCCACCCACGCACCCGCTGCGTCAGCGCGCGGCGCAGCAAGGGCCTGTGGCACCTGCATCTGGAGCGCAAGGACGGCAGCCTCTATTCGATCCGCGCCCGCTGCCTGGTCAACGCCGCCGGCCCCTGGGTCGACCGCTTCCTGCGCGAGGAACTGCGCCAGAAGCCGCCCTACGGTATTCGCCTGATCCAGGGCAGCCACCTGATCGTGCCGCGCCTGTACGAAGGCGAGCACGCCTACATCCTGCAGAACGAGGACCGCCGGATCGTCTTCGCGATTCCCTACCTGCAGCACTTCACCCTGATCGGCACCACCGACCGCGAGTACAAGGGTGACCCGGCGCAGATCCGCATCAGCGAGGAAGAAACCGATTACCTGCTGAACGTGGTCAATGCCCACTTCAAGCGCCAGCTCGGGCGCGAGGACATCCTGCGCAGCTTCTCCGGGGTGCGTCCGCTGTGCGACGACGAGTCCGACGATCCCTCCGCCGTCACCCGCGACTACACCCTGGCGCTGGACAACACCCCCGGCGAGGCCCCACTGCTCTCGGTGTTCGGCGGCAAGCTCACCACCTACCGCAAGCTCGCCGAGGCCGCACTGGAACAGCTGGCACCGTATTTCGCCGGCGTCATGGGGCCGAGCTGGACCGCCGCCGCCCCGTTGCCTGGCGGCGAGGCGCTGACCAGCCTCGAAGACCTCGCCGTGCAGCTGATGGAGCACCTGCGCCAGCTCGACCCGGCCCTCGCCCACCGCTGGGCCAACACCTACGGCAGCCGCGTGTGGAAGCTGCTGGGTGGCGCCGGCGATCTCAGCGAACTGGGCGAACACCTGGGCGGCGGGCTCTACGCCCGCGAAGTGGAATACCTGTGCCGCGAAGAGTGGGCGCGCGAAGCCGAGGACATCCTCTGGCGCCGCACCAAGCTCGGCCTGTTCCTCACCGCCCGGCAACAGGAGCGGCTGGAGCAGTACCTGCACAGCGAACATCCACTGGAACCGAGCACACAGGTGGCCTGACGCACCGGAAGTCGGATTGACGGCCTGCCGCGCTCACCGATAATGCCCGACGCCACCATCCGGTGGCGTCGCTGTATCGAGACCACCGTGGACCTGATTCTCAAGGCAAGCCTCGGCGCCGGCGTGGTGCTGATCCTCGCCGCGCTGTCGAAGACGCGCAATTACTACATCGCCGGGCTGGTGCCACTGTTCCCCACCTTCGCCCTGATCGCCCACTACATCGTTGGCAAGAGCCGTTCGCTGGATGACCTGAAGAGCACCATCGCCTTCGGCATGTGGTCGATCATCCCCTACTTCGTCTATCTCGCCGCGCTTTACCTATTGGTGGACCGTCTGCGCCTGGAACTTTCGCTGGCGATGGCGGCACTGGCCTGGCTGGTGGCCGCCACGGTGCTGGTGAGCGTCTGGGTGCGCCTGCACTGAATCAGGCGCGCTCGGCCAGGCTGGCTTCCAGCTCCTCGATGCGCGCCTGCAGGCGATCGCGTTCGGCGCGTTCGGCGCTGATGTCCTCGAACACGCTGATCAGGTGGTCGGGCATGCCGTCCTGGCGGCGGCGCTGCAGCGAGGTGCGCACGCGTACCCAGACGTAGTCGCCGTCACGGCGGCGCACGCGTTTCTCCACCACGTAGCGGTCGAAGCGACCAGCCAGCAGCTGGCGCAGCAGTTCGAGGTTCTTGCCCAGGTCGTCCGGGTGGGTGAGTTCCTGGAAGGTCATGGAGTACAGCTCCAGCGGGCTGTAGCCGAGCAGTTCGCAGAGGCTGCCGTTGACCCGCTGCCAGCCACCGTCCAGGCCGATATAGGCCAATGCACCCCAGGTCAGTTCGAAGATCGCGCGGAAGCGTTCCTCGCTATTGCGCAGCGCGTCCTCGGTAATCATCCGCGCGGTGTTGTCCATGCTGATGCCGACCATCTTCACCGGCCGCCCCACGGCGTCCTGCACCACGCTCGCGCGGGAGGCGATCCAGCGCAGCGCGCCATCGGGCTGGAAGATGCGGAAATCGCACTCGCAAGTGCCGCCCTCGGCGATGGCGCGGTCGTACATGGCCTGCATGGCGGCGATGTCCTCCGGCGGCAGATGGCGCCAGAAGTCCTTGTTGGAGGTGACCGGCCAGCCGTAGACAACCTCGACGTTGGGCGAGTAGGTCACTTCGTCGCTGATCAGGTTCCATTCCCAGGTGACGATGCGCGCGCCTTCCTGGGCCAGCTTCATGCGCGCTTCGCTTTCCATGATCTCGGCGGTGTAGCGGCGGCGCAGGTCGGTCATCGGCAGTTCGATCGGCTCGGCCTGCTGCACGTCGCGCAGGGCTTCCTCGCCGTAGCGCAGCCAGATCCAGTTGACCTTGAGGAAGTCCGCCAGCTTGCGCAGGTTGTCATAGTCGATCTCGCCGCCCTTGGTCCACTTGTGCACCGCGGTGCGCGAAATGCCCAGGGCCGTGCCCACTGCCTGCAGGGTCAGCTTGTGGAGTTCGAGCAATTCCTTGAGACGGAAGGCGAAGCTGTTTTCCTGCATGGAAGGCATAGTCCCTGAAGATCGTCGAGGACTGCAGTATACACAGCTGTAAACTGACGGATAACAGATGCGTAGCGGTTACGGATGGAAGGGGCGACAGTGGCGTTGCGCGAGGCGCATGGAAGCAATGGCGCTCTTCCGTGAAGCCCTTGCCTGGGGGCTCCCCGACGCTGTTTTCTGGGTCCCCGCGTTCGCGGGGATGACGCAGGAGGCTCGACTGTCAGCTCGTCACTCCCGCGAACGCGGGAGCCCGGAAGGCAGGAGCGTAGGGCGTATGACGTTCGACGTTATACGCCCGGCGGATACTTCAGAGATCGATCACCAGCCGCTCGCCACGCGCCCGCGAGACGCAGAGCATCATGGTCTGCTGCGAGGCTTTTTCGTCGTCGGAGAGGTACTGGTCGAAGTGCTCCACCTCGCCTTCGAGGATGGCCGTCTCGCAGGTGCCGCAAACGCCTTCGCGGCACAGGCATTCCACCTTGGCCGCCTTCACGTTCTCGATGGCCTGGATGATGGTCATGCCCTCCTCCACCCGCAGCTCGCGGCCGGAACGGCCCAGCACCAGGGTGAAGGCACCGCCGCTGGCCGGGGCCGCGGCAAATTGTTCGAAATGCACGCGGGCGTCAGCGATGCCGGCCTTCTTCGCACCTTCGATCACTGCGTCGATCAGCGGCTTGGGGCCGCAGACGTAGACGTGGGCGTCGTCAGCCAGCGAGTCGAACAGCCCGGCGAGGTCCAGGCGGCGCTCCAGGCTGTCGATGTAGAAACGCACGCTTTCGCCATGCGGGCCGTCAGCCAGGTCGCCCTGGAAGGCGCCGTGTTCCGGGCTGCGGAAGGCGTAGTGCAGTTCGTAGGGCACCGCGCTGCCTTCCAGCTCATGCAGCTGGGAGAGGAACGGGGTGATGCCGATGCCGCCGGCAATCAGCACGTGGCGTCCGGCCTTGGGGTCCAGGCCGAACAGGTTGTTCGGGGTGGAGATGGTCAGCTCACTGCCGACTTCCACCTGCTGGTGCATGAAGGCCGAGCCACCCTTGGATTGCTCTTCCAGGCGCACGCCGATCTGGTAGTGGCTCAGGTCGCGCGGGTCGCTCATCAGCGAGTAGGCGTTGCTGAACGCGCCGCCGTCGGCGGCCTGCATCTGCACGATCACGTGGCTGCCGCCGGTGAAGGCCGGCATCGGCTGGCCATCGGCGCGCGCCAGGGTGAAGCGCTTGATCTGCGGGGTCGCCTGTTCCACTGCGGTCACCCGCACGCTGAACATCTCGTATGTGTTGGCCATCATTCACCTCAATTGCGACACGGGGCGGCGGCCTCGCCGCCCCGGCTATTCCTCGCCCGGCTCACACCGCCAGGCAGAGGTACTTGATTTCCAGGTAGTCCTCGATGCCGTACTTGGAGCCTTCACGGCCCAGGCCCGACTGCTTGACCCCACCGAACGGCGCGACCTCGTTGGAGATCAGCCCGGTGTTGACCCCGACCATGCCGTATTCCAGGCGCTCGGCGACCCTGAACACGCGGGCCAGGTCACGGCTGTAGAAGTACGCGGCCAGGCCGTAGAGGGTGTCGTTGGCCAGTTCGATCACTTCGGCGTCGGAGGAGAAGCGCACCAGCGCCGCCACCGGGCCGAAGATTTCGTCCTGCAGCAGGTCCATGCCGGGGCGGATGCTGCCGAGCACGGTGGGCTCGAAGAAGTTGCCGCCGCGTGCGTGGGGCTTGCCGCCCAGCACCAGCTCGGCGCCCTTGGCGGTGGCGTCGTCGACCAGGCTCTGCACCTTGGCCACGGCCTTGTCGGTGATCAGCGGACCGATCTGGGTGCCCTGCTCGGCACCATGGCCGACCGCCAGCTCGCGAACGCGCTCGACGAAGCGCGCGGAGAAGCGCTCGTACACCGCGTCATGCACGTAGAAGCGGTTGACGCACACGCAGGTCTGCCCGGCGTTGCGGTACTTGGCGATCAGCGCGCCTTCAACCGCCGCCTCGATGTCGGCGTCCTCGAAGACGATGAACGGCGCGTTGCCGCCCAGCTCCAGGGAGACTTTCTTGATGGTCTCGGCGCACTGGCCCATGAGCAGGCGGCCAACCGGCGTCGAGCCGGTGAAGCTGAGCTTGCGCACCAGCGGGTGGCCGGTGAGCTGGGCGCCGATGGCCGGCGCATCGCCGGTGACCACGCTGAGCACGCCCGCCGGGATGCCGGCGCGCTCGGCCAGTGCAACCAGCGCCAGCGCGGAGAACGGGGTTTCGTTGGCAGGCTTGATCACCATGGTGCAGCCGGCAGCCAATGCCGGCGCGGCCTTGCGGGTGATCATCGCCGCCGGGAAGTTCCACGGGGTGATGGCCGCGCAGACGCCGATGCCCTGCTTGATGACCAGCAGGCGCTTGTCCGCCGCCGGGCTCGGAATCACGTCGCCGTAGATGCGCTTGCCTTCTTCGGCGAACCACTCGATGAAGGACGCCGCGTAGCGGATTTCCCCGAGGGCCTCGTGCAGCGGCTTGCCCTGCTCGAAGGTCATCAGGCGAGCCAAGTCCTCTTCGTGTTCGAGCAGCAGCTCGAACCAGCGACGCAGGATCTGCGCGCGTTCCTTGGCGGTCTTCGCCCGCCAGCCTTCCAGCGCGGCGTTCGCCGCTTCGATGGCGCGCATGGCTTCGGCGCCGCCCATCAGCGGCACACTGCCCAGGCGCTCGCCGGTGGCCGGGTCATGCACGTCCAGGCTGCGGCCGTCGTCGGCATCGCACCAGCGCCCGTCTATGAAGGCTTGCTGGCGGAACAGGTTGGAATCGTTGAGTTTCACGCAAGGTACTCCGCGAGATGCCGCCGGCCACGCGGGCCGGCGGCACGCTTGATCAGTCGAGGTGGGAGACGGCGATCAGGTTGTGGAAGTGGGCGATGCCGTGCTCGCTGATGCCGGAGCGCTCCTTGTCCACCATGATCCGGCCCTGGCCGCGGTAGCCGCGGGACTTCAGGCCCTTCTGCACGCTCTCGACCAGGCGCAGGTCTTCCGGACGGAAGACTTCGCGGTACCAGTCGATCAGCTTCTGCTGCTCTTCGGTGATGTCCTTGTTGAGGAAGTAGATGTCGTAGTGCTGCAGGGTGGTTTCGGCATCGACCGGGAACTCGTAGATCACAGTCATGAAGTTGGCGCCCGGCGGCACGTTGAACATGGTGCACGGCCAGGCCCAGAAGCCGCAGAAGGACGGATCGGAAACGCCCTCGTCTACCTTGAACGACTGCTCGGAGGACTTGGCGATGCCGTACTGCAGCGACCAGTTGCCATGCAGGGTGTGGGTGTACTGGCCGACGTCCACGGAGTCGGCGAAGCTCGGGTGAGCCGGGCCGCAGTGGTAGCACTCCATGTAGTTGTCGACGATGGACTTCCAGTTGGCCGGGGTTTTGCTGACGAAGCGGGCGGCCAGGTGCAGGTCGTCGATCACGCCGCAGGCCTGGCGCATGCGCGCTTCCAGGCCCGGCAGCTGCTCTTCGACACTGCCGGCATCGAGGTCCATGTTGATGAAGATGAAGCCGGCGTACTCCTCGACCTTCACCGGTACCAGGCTGTAGTCACCCTTGTCGAAGGCTTCCACCTGGTCGCAGTTGCGCACGTGGGTCAGTTCGCCGTCGAGCTTGAAGGTCCAGGCGTGGTACGGGCAGGCGATGACGTTCTTGGCGATGCCGCCGGTGCCTTCCAGCAACTGGTGGCCACGGTGCGGGCAGACGTTGTAGAAGGCGCGCAGCACGCCGTCGCGGCCACGGACGACGATGATGCTCTCGCCGATCACCTCACGGACGATGTAGGCGTTCTTCTCCGCGACTTCGCTGCGGTGGCCCATGCAGATCCAGCTGTGGGCGAAGATCTTTTCCTTCTCGTGGTCGAATACGGCATCGCTGGTGTAGAACTTCGCCGGGATGGTGTAAGCGTGGCTCGGGTTGTTGCAGAAATCGGCGGGCAGGCGTTCGAAATCGGTCATCTCATCTCTCCAGGCTTCAACGACTCGCGGCGCGGCGGTCGATTTACTTATTGGTTAACTGAAATCTGATGGTTAACAGAACAGGCAAAAAAAAGCCTGCGGGTGGCGCCGCCCGGAGGCGGACGGCGCCACGCAGGAATTACTGGGCCATTGCCTCGACCAGCGGCTTGCGCAGCGGCGCGGGCTCGGCGATCTCCGGCAGTTCTTCGTCGGCCATGGCGGCGGCTTCTTCTTCGATGCGGTAGGCCGGCACCTTGGCGTAGTCCTCCAGCATCCACTTGAAGAAGCCGTAGACCTTCACCAGCAGGATCAGGGTGAACGGGATCGCGGTGAGTACCACGGCGGTCTTCATGGTCGACAGCGAGGCCTTGGCGAACAGCATGGCCAGCGGCACCAGGGTCAGAGTGATGGCCCAGAACAGACGGAGGGTCGGGGTCGGGTCGTCGCCTTCTTCCAGGTTGCGGGTGCTGGTGGCAGCCACGGCGTAGGCGGCTGCGTCCATGTGCGAGGCGCAGAACACGGCCATGATGAACAGGTACACGGCGAGGAACACCTTGCCCCACGGCAGGCCTAGCAGCAGCACTTCCACCGCGCTCTCGCCACCCTGTTCGGTGAGGATCTTCGGTACGTCGATGGCGCCGGTGATGAACTGGTGCATGCTGTAGCTTTCCAGCGCGCCGAAGAAGAACCAGCAGCCGAAGCTACCGCCCAGCAGCAGGGCGAACACCACTTCCTTGATCTGCCGGCCACGGGATACGCGGGTCACGAACATCGCCACGCCCGGTGCGTAGGACACCCACCAGAGCCAGTAGAACACCGTCCAGTTACGGGTGAACGCGCCATCGCCCGCCGGGTCGGTGAACAGACTCATGTGCACGTAGTTCTGGATCATCAGGCCGATGCCGTTGGCGGTGTTGTTGATGGTGAACTGGGTCGGACCGACCAGCAGCACCACCGCGGCGAACACGAGGGCGCCGTAGCAGACGATCTTGCTCAGCTTCTGCAGGCCGCCGTCGATGCCGATGTAGGAGCTCAGGGAGAACAGCACGGCGATCATGCCGATCACCATGACCTGCACGGTGAAGGTGTCCGGGGTGCCGACCAGGCCGGAGAGGCCACGGGTGAGGGTCGATGCGGTGAGCGCCAGGGATACGGTGAGCGCGCCCATCATGGTCAGCAGGAAGATCAGGTCGACCAGGCGACCCACCGGGCCGGTGGCCTTGAAGCCGGTGACGGCCTCGACGATGGAAGCCAGGTTCAGGCCGCTCTTCTTGCGCACATGGAAGTGATAGGCCATGGCCAGAGACGCCAGGGCGTAGATCGACCAGGCACTGATGCCCCAGTGGAAGAACGAGTAGCTGACGCTGTATTCCAGGGCTTCACGGGACTGCGCAGCGATGTTCAGGCCGGGCGACTGGTAGTAGTAGGCCCACTCCATTACCCCCCAGTAGAGGGTCGAGGAGCCCATGCCGGCGCAGATGAACATGAATACCCAGGTGGCGGTGGAGTATTCCGGCTTGCCGCTGCCCAGACGGATGTTTCCGTACTTGCTGAAAGCGATGTACAGCACCGCCAGCGAACTGCCGAAGATCAGCAGCTGGACTGCGGTACCGAAGGAACGGGTGGAGAACTCGAACAGCTGATTGGCCGCGTGTTCCGCCTCTGCCGGGTAGGCAGCCAGGCCGATCACGGTGAGCAGGACGGCTACCAGGCTCATGGTGATCAGGAATACATCGACCTTTTTATTCTTGTGGGACATCAGGCGTCTCCTGGGACGATTTTATTGTGCTTCACATCCGGCGCAGGCACGCAGTGGGACATGAAGTGCAGCGCTAGGTCAGGTTGACGTTTCTCCCATCTATCAACCATTGGTTAACGACGATCTATTGGTTAACAGTGTGCGGTGGTTTGTCGCGCAACGCAAGAGCAGTCCATCGCCTCGCAGTGGCGCCGCGCCCTGCCCAGGGCGGGTGCCGCTGCGAATCGACGGAATCAGCCGGCGACGATCTCGGCGATGGCCTGGCCGACTGCCTGGGTCGACAGCTTGCCGCCCATGTCGCGGGTGACCTGGCCATTGGCGATAACCTGCTCGATGGCGCGCAGGATGTCGTCGTGGGCGGCGCGGTAGCGCGCATCGTCCTGGCCGAGGAACTCCAGCATCAGGGCGCCGGACCAGATCATGGCGATCGGGTTGGCGATGTTCTGGCCGAAGATGTCCGGCGCCGAACCGTGCACCGGCTCGAACAGCGAGGGGAACTTGCGCTCGGGGTTGAGGTTGGCCGACGGCGCGATGCCGATGGTGCCGGCGCAGGCCGGGCCGAGGTCGGAGAGGATGTCGCCGAACAGGTTGGACGCCACCACCACGTCGAAGCGCTCCGGCTGCAGCACGAAGCGTGCGCAGAGGATGTCGATGTGCTGCTTGTCCCAGCTGATGTCCGGGTAGTTGGCGGCCATCGCGGCGGTGCGCTCGTCCCAGTAGGGCATGCTCACGGCCATGCCGTTGGACTTGGTGGCCGAGGTGACGTGCTTGCGCTCGCGGGTCTGAGCCACGTCGAAGGCGTACTTGAGGATGCGATCCACGCCACGACGGGTGAACACCGACTCCTGCAGCACGAACTCATTCTCGGTGCCTTCGAACATGCGGCCGCCGAGGGACGAGTACTCGCCCTCGGTGTTCTCGCGGATCACCACGAAGTCGATGTCGCCGGGCTTCTTGTTGGCCAGCGGGCACGGCACGCCGGGGAACAGGCGCACCGGGCGGATGTTCACGTACTGGTCGAACTCGCGGCGGAACTTGAGCAGCGAGCCCCACAGGGAGATGTGGTCGGGCACCTTGTCCGGCCAGCCGACGGCGCCGAAGTACAGCGCATCGAACTGCTGCAGCTGCTCGAACCAGTCGTCCGGCATCATCTTGCCGTGTTCCAGGTAGTAGTCGCAGCTGGCCCACTCGAAGTGCTCGATCTCCAGATTCAAGCCGTGCTTGCGCGCCGCCGCCTGAACCACGCGCAGGCCCTCGGGAAGGACTTCGTGGCCGATACCGTCACCGGGAATGGCAGCGATTCTGTATGTCTTGCTCATGAGGGCACCCTTGCAGATGGGATGGGGAAGAAGTGACCTCCATGCTATAAGTCGACAAATCAAACATAATCACCACTTCTGTGGATTCTTGAATCACGAATCGTGAACAATCTTCCCAATCTGGAAGACCTGCGGGTCTTCATCCAGGTCGCCCGCCGTTCCAGCTTCGCCAACGCCGCCGCCGAGCTGGGCATGTCCACCGCCTTCGTCAGCAAGCGCATCCGCCTGCTGGAGGAGGACCTGGGCGTGCGCCTGCTGCACCGCACCACTCGTCGGGTGTCGGTGAGCGAGGACGGCGAACGCGTCTACCAGTGGGCGCTGCGCATCCTCGACGCGGTACAGCGCATGGGCGATGACGTCTCCGCCCTGCACCGCGAACCCAGCGGCCAGCTGCGCATCGCCAGCAGCCTGGGATTGGGCCGGCGCTTCGTCGCCCCGGCCCTGTCGGAACTGGCGATGCGACACCCGCAGCTGGATATCCGCCTGGACGTGCAGGACCACCTGGTGGACCTGATCGACGAAGGCTTCGACCTCGACGTACGGGTGGGCAACGAGATCGATCCACACCTGATCGCCAAGCCGCTGGCGCGCAACCGCCGGGTGCTCTGCGCCGCCCCCGCCTACCTCGAACAGCGCGGCATGCCGCGCACCCTGGCGGACCTGGCCGGGCACGATTGCCTGGTGATCAAGGAGCGCGACCACTCCTTCGGCATCTGGCACCTGCAGGGGCCCAGCGGCGAGGAAAACGTGAAAGTGACGGGCCCCCTGTCGTCCAACCACGGCGAGGTGGTGCACCAGTGGTGCATCGATGGACGCGGCATCCTGCTGCGCTCCTGGTGGGACGTGCACGACAGCCTGGCCGACGGGCGCCTGGTGCGGGTACTGCCGGAGTACCAGCAGCCGGCGGATATCTGGGCGGTGTACACCGCGCCCCTGGCCAGCTCGGCCAAGGTGCGTGTGGCGGTGGAGTTTCTCCGGCAGTACTTCGCCGAGCGCTACAGCTTGCCGGAAACCTAGGGCGTACAACCCGCCGATGCGCCGGGATGGTCGGAGGGCTCCTGGAAGAGGGGCTCCTGTAGAAGCGGACTCTGTCCGCGATGGGTTCCGCAGCAGGATTGATCGCGGACGAAGTCCGCTCCTACGGTCGGACTCGTAGGAGCGGGCCATGCCCGCGAATCACGCCCATGGGGCGCTCCTACAGGGTGCTCCGACGGATGATCAGAGCTGCGCCACGTGCCCGCTCCCCTGGTGCGCCCGCAGGTAAGGCAGCACCGCGCTGAGCAGCGGCTCCTTGAAGTCTTCCTGGAAGCGGTGCGCCATGCCGGGGATCAACCTCAGCTCCGAACCACGGATATGCGCCGCCACGTGCACCCCGTGCATCACCGGCAGCAGGGGATCGGCGGTGCCGTGGACCACCAGGGTCGGCACGTCCAGGCGGTTGAGCAGCTCCACCCGGCTCGGCTCGGCGAGGATCGCCAGCAGCTGCCGTTGCACGCCCTCAGGGTTGAAAGCGCGGTCATAGGAACGAGCCGCCTGTTGCAGCAATTGCCGACGGTCGTCGCGCACCTCGGGGCTGCCCAGCGCGGCGAGCAGATCGGCCTGCTGCTCGATGGCCTGTTCGCGGCTGGCGGCCTCACGCCGGGCGAGCAGGCGCAGCAGTGACTCGCTGGGTGCCGGCAGGCCTTCGGCGCCGGAGCTGGTCATCACCAGGGTCAGACTGATCACCCGGTCCGGGGCGAGATCGGCGACATGCTGGGCGATCATCCCGCCCATGCTCGCCCCCAGCACGTGGGCGCGCTCGATGTGCAGGGCGTCGAGCAGACGCAGCGAATCCCCCGCCATGTCGGTCAGGCTGTAGGGCGCGCTCACCGGCAGCCCCAGGCGGTAGCGAATCACTTCGTAGGTCAGGTTGCCGGTGGGCGTCGGGATGCGCCAGGCGGACAGGCCAACATCGCGGTTGTCATAGCGGATCACCCGGAAGCCCTGCTGGCAGAGCGCCTCGACGACCTCGTCGGGCCAGTGGATCAGCTGGCCGCCCAGGCCCATGATCAGCAGCAGCGCCGGGTCCTGCGGACGGCCGATGCTCTGGTAGGCCAGGCGCACGTCGCCCAGGTCGACCATCTCGGTCGGCACCCTGGCATCGCAACGATCGCCGGCAAAAGAAAGAGTGGGCAGTCCGCACAAAAGGGCGACCGCCAGCAGCAAAGCACGCATCATGAAAATCCGGAACGCAAAACCCCAGTGGAGCGGGATTCTGATGAATTTCCGTCATTCGCTCTGCCACAGGTCCGTGACAGTTTAATGAAAGGCGCTGAGCGGTCATGCGCCTGTCATGGCGCAGGGCATGACGCGGATCATGGGCGAACCGAGGGCCACTGGCGAAGATAGCGGTCCCACCCTCGGAGTCCGCCGCCATGGCCTACCCGCTCCTGCTCACCCTGCACCTGCTGGCCGCGATCCTGTTCGTCGGTACGGTGTTCTTCGAGGTACTGATCCTGGAGAACGTCCGCCACCACGTGCCGGCAAGGGCCATGCGCGCGGTGGAGGCCGCCGTCGGGCGGCGCGCCCGGCGCTTGATGCCATGGGCCATCCTCAGCCTGTTCGGTGCCGGCCTGGGCATGCTGTACCTGCGCTACCTGCCCTTGCTGGCCGATCCGCTGACCTCCGTTTTCGCCACCCTGCTCAGCCTGAAGCTGCTGCTGGCCACCAGCGTGCTCGGGCATTTCGCCTTCGCCATGTTCTCCTTCCGCACCGGCCGCATGACCGGCCAGCGCTCGCGGCGCATCCACTACAGCGTGTTCGCCCATGCCTTGGCCATCGTGGTGCTGGCCAAGGGCATGTTCTACCTGAGCTGGTGACTCACGCCGGAGTGCCGCCAGTGAACTCCCGGCGCAACTGGCGTGCCGCCGCGACCATGTTGATCAGCGCCGCCTCGGTCTCGGGCCAGCCGCGGGTCTTCAGGCCGCAGTCGGGGTTGACCCACAGGCTCGCGGCGGGAATCCGCTGCGCCGCCTTGCGCAGCAGGGCGACCATCTCCTCGGTGCCCGGCACGCGCGGCGAGTGGATGTCGTAGACACCCAGGCCGATCTCGTTGGGGTACTCGAACTTCTCGAAGGCATCCAGCAGCTCCATGTCCGAGCGCGAGGTCTCGATGGTGATCACGTCGGCGTCCATGGCGGCGATGGACTCGATCACGTCATTGAATTCGCTGTAGCACATGTGGGTGTGGATCTGGGTTTCGTCCCGTACACCCGAGGCGCACAGGCGGAAGGCCTCGGTGGCCCAATCCAGGTAAGGCTGCCACTGGTCCCGACGCAGGGGAAGTCCCTCGCGGAAGGCCGCTTCATCGATCTGCACGATCCGGATGCCGGCGCGCTCAAGGTCCTCCACCTCGTCGCGGATCGCCAGCGCCAGCTGACGCGCCTGTACCTCGCGCGACACGTCCTCGCGCGGGAAGGACCACATCAGCATGGTCACAGGGCCGGTCAGCATGCCCTTCATCACCTTGCCGGTGAGGCCCTGGGCGTAGCGAATCCAATCGACGGTCATCGGCCGCGGGCGGCTCAGGTCGCCATGGATCACCGCCGGTTTCACACAGCGCGAACCGTAGCTCTGCACCCAGCCGAAGCGGGTGAAGGCATAGCCGTCGAGCTGTTCGGCGAAGTACTCCACCATGTCGTTGCGCTCGGCCTCACCATGCACCAGCACGTCCAGGCCGAGCCCTTCCTGCAGCACTACGGCGTGGCGGATTTCGCTGTGCATGGCCTGGGCGTAGTCCGCCTCGGACAGCTTGCCCTGACGGAACGCCTGGCGCGCCAGGCGAATCGCCGGGGTCTGCGGGAAGGAGCCGATGGTGGTGGTCGGGAACAACGGCAGATCGAGCACGGCCCGCTGCTTGTCGATGCGCACGACAAAGGGCGACTGACGCTGTGCATCCTCGGGGCGCACACCCGCCACGCGCGCCTGCACCTCGGGTTTGTGAATACGCGGCGAGGCGGCGCGGCGGGCCTGTACGGCACGGCTCTCGGCCAGCGCGGCGAGCACCTCTGGCGCTTCGGGCTCGCTCACCGCGCGAGCGAGCAATGCCACCTCGGCGCACTTCTGCACGGAGAAGGCCAGGGAGTCCTTCAGCTCGGCGTCCAATTGATCCTCGCGGTCCAGGTCCACCGGGCAATGCAGCAATGAGCAGGACGGCGCCACCCACAACCGTTCGCCCAGCCGCTCATGGGCGTGACGCAGCACCTCCAGCGCAGGTTCCAGGTCGCAGCGCCAGACATTGCGGCCGTTCACCAGGCCCAGGGACAGCACCTTGTAGGCCGGCAGGCGGTCGAGGATGGTCGGGTATTGCTGCGGGGCGCGCACCAGATCGATGTGCAGGCCGTCCAGCGGCAGGCTCGCAGCCAGGCCGAGGTTGTCCTCGAGACCGCCGAAGTAGGTGGCGATCAGCTTCTTCAGCGGTTCGCGCTGAAGCAGGTTGTAGGCGCGCTCGAAGGCATTCTTCCAGTCCTGCGGCAGGTCGAGCACGAGGATCGGCTCGTCGATCTGCACCCACTCCACACCCTGGGCGGCCAGGCGCTGGAAGATCTGGCCATAGACCGGCAGCAGCCGCTCCAGCAGATCGAGTTTATCGAAGCCGGCGCGCTCGCCCTTGAGCTTGCCCTGCCAGAGGTAGGTCAGCGGGCCGATCAGCACCGGCTTGACCTTGTGTCCCAGCGCCAGCGCCTCATCCACCTCCTCGAACAGCTGCTCCCAGCTCAGTTCGAAGCGCTGGTCGACGCTGAACTCCGGGACCAGGTAGTGGTAGTTGGTGTCGAACCACTTGGTCATTTCCTGGGCATGGACACCGTTGCAGCAGACGTCGCCGCGACGGCCACGGGCCATGGCGAACAGGGTCTGCAGGGTCGGCTTGCCATCCTGCGGGCGGAAACGCTCGGGAATCACACCGAAGGTCAGGGAGTGGGTCAGCACCTGGTCGTACCAGGCGAAATCACCGACCGGCAGCAGGTCGATGCCGGCGTCCTTCTGTGCCTGCCAGTGCGCGGCGCGCAGCTCGCGTCCCACGGTGCGCAGTCCGGCCTCGTCCAGCTCGCCTTTCCAGAACGCCTCCAGGGCCTTTTTCAGTTCACGGTCGCGGCCGATGCGGGGGAAGCCGAGGGTGTGGGCCAATGCCATGGCGAAGTCTCCAATCCAATACGTCGATGTAGGCATTGTCGACAGCCGGCCCTTCATGAGACAAACTCAATTCCTTCGCGTTGTAATCAAGTTTTCCTCATATTGAGGTCGAGGCCGGCACCATGCTTGAACTCCGTCACCTGAAAACCCTCCACGCCCTGCGCGAAGCCGACAGCCTCGTGGAGGCGGCCGAGCGCCTGCACCTCACCCAGTCCGCCCTATCCCACCAGTTCAAGGAACTGGAGGACCGCCTGGGCCTGTCACTATTCATCCGCAAGACCAAGCCGGTGCGCTTCACCAGCGCCGGCCTGCGCCTGCTGCAACTGGCCGACAGCGTGCTTCCGCAACTGCGCAGCGCCGAGCGCGACCTCGCGCGCCTGGCGGGCGGAACTGCCGGCCGCCTGCACATGGCCATCGAGTGCCACAGCTGTTTCCAGTGGCTGATGCCGACCATCGACCAGTTCCGCGACGCCTGGCCGGAAGTGGAGCTCGACCTCGCCTCGGGCTTCTCCTTCGCCCCGCTGCCGGCGCTGGCCCGTGGCGACCTGGACCTGGTGGTGACCTCCGACCCGGTGGACCTCGCCGGCATCACCTACGTGCCGCTGTTCACCTACGAGGCGCTGCTGGCGGTGGACAACCACCACGCGCTGGCCGGCAAGTCCTATATCGTCCCGGAAGACCTCGCCAGCCACACGCTGATCACCTACCCGGTGGAGCGCGACCGCCTGGACATCTTCACCCGCTTCCTCGAACCCGCCGATGTCGAACCCGCGCAGATTCGCACCTCGGAACTCACGGTGATGATGATGCAGCTGGTGGCCTCCGGCCGCGGCGTGTGCTGCCTGCCGAACTGGGCGCTGCATGAATACAGCTCGCGCGGCTACGTCACCGCCAAGCGCCTGGGCGAGAAAGGCCTGTACTGCACGCTGTTCGCGGCAATCCGCGCCGACATGCTGGACGCGCCGTTCATGCGCGACTTCCTGCTGACGGCCAAGGACACCTCCTTCGCCACCCTGGAAGGGGTCAGCGCGGCGAAGAGCTGACGCCGGAATCCCACAAATCGCGATCTGACGAAAAGCCTCTGGCTCGCAAGCATGTCTGCTTAGCCGCTCTATTTCGGGCGTCCTACTCAGAACCTCCTACACAGCGGAGCATAAAAAAGCCCGCCATTGCTGGCGGGCCAAGGACTAAACGATTGACTAGTCGATCAATCTTTAGGGCACCCTGTAGGAACAGGGCGCGGGGCATATGATCCAGCAGCTGACAGCCAACTCCAAGCCCCAGGCATCCATGTAAGAAATGCCCTAAGCCGATTTGAGATAAGCACCACATCGTCGGCATTTTCCTGAGCCACCTACGCCTCAACGCTCCCGGCGGAAGACTTTTCCCACCGCACCTGATGAAAAACGGGATTGAAGGACGCCCGAACAGCGAACGAAAAAAAGCCCATCCTCGCGGATGGGCTTCGGGACCCAACGGATGCAAAGCTCTTATCGTCGTTATGGTGGAGCAGACGCCGCGAGATGGGGAACGACGCGGCGTTGGGGCAATCATTGATCAGTCCTGCCAACCGGCAAAGAAAGCTACAGACAAAAAAGAAACTTCCCACACCACCTGAGACCGTTTCCGCAAAATACGCAGCGGCCCTCCGTTAGTTCTCACCTGCGGCTACGCCTTGCTCTCCGGCATTACAGTGCCTTCGCCTCAGCGGCCAGGGCATGCTCCGCCACCCACTGCACATCCCGCTCCCAGACACGGGTGAAAGCCGGCCGCGAAGTGACCAGTTCGACGTAACGCTCGAACACCGGCAGCTTGGGCACCACGCCGAATCCGATGGTCCAGCGCAGGGCCGCGCCCCATAGCACGTCGGCAGCGGTCATGCGACTGCCCAGCAGGTAAGGTCCGCTTTCCAGTTGCTCGGCGATGGCGCGCATCACACTGTCGTAGTCGCCGTAGGGGCTCATGGCCGGCGGCGACGGGTCACGCTTCAGCGCGCGGTCGACGATGGCCGGCTCGAAGCTGGAGCCGTAGAACACCAGCCAACGCAGATAAGGACCCCGTAGCGGGTCATCCAGGGCGGGCGCCAGCCCTGCACGGGGATAGAGGTCGGCCAGGTAGATGAAGATGGCCCCTTGCTCGGTGACCAGCGACTCACCGTGGCGAATCGCCGGGACCTTGCCCAAGGGGTTGATCGCCAGGTAGGCCGGCTTTCGCTGCTCGCCGGCCTTCATGTTGATCAGCTCGAGATCGTACTCGGCGCCCAGCTCCTCCAATAGCACCAGGGTGCCGCTGGAGCGTGTCTGGGGCGAGTGATACAGAGTGATGCGGGACATGGCGGAGTCTCCTGTGGCGCGCCACTGCATGGAGCCCCCAGCATAGCCCCACTGGGCCATCACGCCTCGTCGAAGCTCATCTCCGGCGGTTGCTCGCGGAAACCGGCGGTAATCACCGCCAGGTAGATCACACCGAGCACCAGCCAGGTGGCGCCGAGCCAGATCGCCAGGTGGTCGAGGCTGACCATCAGCCACAGGTCGGCGATGAGGCCGATCAGCGGGAAAAGCAGGAACAGCACTACCTCGCGCGGGCCGCGGCGCTTGGCGTTCAGGTAGTAGTGGAAGATCACCGAGAGGTTCACCAGGCTGAAGGCCAGGAAGGCGCCGAAGTTGATGAACGAGGTGGAGGTGGTGACGTCCATGCGCAGCGCCAGCAGGGCCACCACGCCGCACAGCACGATACTGTTCACCGGGGTTTCGAAACGCTTGCTGATGCGGCCGAAGAACGGGCGCGGCAGCACGCCGTCGCGGCCCATGGCGAACAGCAGGCGTGAGGCGCTGGCCTGGGCCGACAGGCCGGAGGTGAACTGGCCGACGATCAGGCCGATCAGGAAGAAGCTGACGAACAGGTCACCACCGATGTTGCGGGCAATTTCGTAAGCGGCGGAATCAGCGTTCTGGAATTCCACGGACGGGTGCGCCAGCTGTACGAAGTAGCTGGCGGCGATGAAGATGCCGCCACCGATCAGGGTGATCAGCAGGATAGCGCGCGGAATGGTCTTGCGCGGCTCGTGGGTTTCTTCGGTCAGGGTGCTGACCGCGTCGAAGCCGAGGAAGGAATAGCAGGCGATGGCCGCGCCACCCATGATCAGCGGCAGTTGGGTGCCTTCCTTGAGGAACGGCTCCAGGGTCCACAGCGGACGGCTGGCGTCGCCCATCACGTAATGGATCGCCAGGCCGACGAAGGCGATCAGCACGAGGAACTGCACCAGCATCAGCACACCATTGATGTTCTTCGCCAGGCGCAGGCCGACCACGTTGATCGCGGTGGTCACGCCGATGAAGGCCAGCACCCAGATGGCCTGGGGCATCGCCGGGAAGGCCGAGTTCAGGTAGGCCGCGCCGATCAGCCAGATGGCCATGGGCAGGAACAGGTAATCCAGCAGCACCGCCCAGCCGGCGAGGAAGCCCAGCTTCGGGCTGATCGACTTGCGCACATAGGTGTAGGCGGAACCGGCCACCGGGAAGGCCGCAGCCATGCGCCCGTAGCTGAGCGCGGTGAACAGCATCGCCACCGAGGCGACCAGGTAGGCCGAGGGCACGACGCCACGGGTGACGTCGGCGAGGATGCCGAAGGTGCCAAGAACGATGATCGGGGTCATGTAGGCGATGCCGAACAGCACCACCGAACCCAGCGACAGGGTTCGTTTCAGTTGAGCCATTACTGCTTACTCCACATTGTGTTTGTTATGGGCAGTGCAAAGGTCTGGCTTGCGCTCACCCGCAAGCCGCGCGGGCGCTCGGGGCGCCCGTCGGTGTTGGAGAATCGCTGTGGTGGCGCGGCCCTGCGCCCCGGCCCGGAAAAGACTCGGGCCGGAAGGAAAGGTCAGGCCGGAATGATCAGCTCGCGCAGGCCGTCTGCGTGCTCGCGCATTTCGCCCGGCAGCACGAAGCGGCGCTCGGCCAGGTAGCTGTAGTCGCGGCGCGCCTGCGCCAGGCGTTCGAAGTCCAGCTCGACGATCTGCCGGCACTCCTCGCGGCCGGCCTCGCAGAGCAGCTGGCCGAAGGGGTCGACCACCGCGCTGCCGCCGGCGAACACCAGGCCGTCGTCGCCTTCGCCGACGCGGTTGACCATCACGGCGTACGCCTGGTTTTCCATGGCGCGGCCCATGATCGCGGTGCGGTGGGTCGGGCCGTAGGGGTCCATGTTGCCGTTGGTCACGATGACCAGCTCGGCGCCGAGCTGGCCGAGGGCACGGACGGACTCGGGGAACTCGATGTCGAAGCAGATCGCAATGCCCACCCTCACGCCATTCCACAGGCAGGTGGCGTAGCGGTCGCCCGGGGTGAAGACGCCACGGTCCGACGCCCACAGGTGCGTCTTGCGGTACTTCATGGCGATGCCGTCGGGGGTGATCAGCAGCGTGGTGTTGTAGAAGCGGCCATCGGCGACCTCGGCGAAGCCCACGGCAACCCCGATGTTCTTCTCCCGCGCAGTACGCTGCACGGCCTGCACGCTGGGGCCATCGATCGGCTCGGCGATGACGGCGATGTTCTGCTCGGTGGGGAAGCCGGTCAGCTGGGTCTCGGGGAACACCACCAGTTGGGTGTCGGGTGCGCAGGCGTGGATGGCCTCCAGCGTACGGGCCAGGTTCCAGGCCACATCGCCATCACGGCCGGCCAGTTGCACGAGTTCGACTTTCATGGGCTTCCTCTGATTCCTGTCTTCCAGTGACCGCACGCTGCAAAAGGATCAAACTGCACGCCGCGCCGGCTCAAGCGATGGATCGAGTATGCCGGCGGCGCCCTCACCGGGTAATTACGCCCGCGTGGTAACCCAACGGGGGTAGAGTCATGGGCCTTTCCCTTCAGGACATCGCCTGGCACCGCTCGATCGGGCAGCTGATCGAGGCGCTGGACAAGCCGAATTTCTGGACCTTGCTGGTGCGCCTGCTGGGCCAGTATGTGCCCTTTGACAGCTGGGTCGTGCTGCTCTTCAGCAATGGCAGGCCACAGGTGTTCGCCGAATGCCCCGGCGAGGATGGCGGCCCGGACCCGCTGTTCCAGGACTACCTCAAGGGCCTCTACCTGCTCGACCCCTTCTACATCGCCAGCCGCGAGGCACCGGGCGGCGGGCTGTTCCGCCTGGACGACGTGGCGCCCGAGTGCTTCGAACAGACCGATTACTACCAGCGCTACTTCCGTCTCAACGTAGTGGCCGACGAAGTGCAGATCAACGTGCAACTCGATGGCGAACGCACCCTGTGCTGCTCGGTGGGCAGCAAGGGCCGCTTCAGCCCGGAACAGATCGCCCTGCTGGGCCTGGTCCAGCCCTGGGTCGCCGGGCTGATGCGCCAGCGCATGGCCTTCGAATGCGAAGTCCAGGAAGCGCCCCCGCCGCCGCGCTGGCAGAACCGCCTGGAGGCCACCGCCCAGCAGGTGGAAACCCCGCTCACCGCCCGCGAGCTGGAAGTCGGCCGGCTGATGCTCAGCGGCTGCTCCAGCAAGGAAATCGCCCGCAAGCTGGCGATCTCCGCCGAAACCGTGAAGGTCCATCGCAAGCACATGTATGCCAAGCTGGGGATAAAGTCGCAGTCGGAGTTGTTCTCGTTGTTTCTGCAGGCGCAGGGGTGAGACCGCGCGCTCGCCCGTAGACGGCGTGGTGCGCAGTCATACCCATCGCGGCGGATAACGCTGCGCGTTATTCGCCCTACAGGTGTTCATCCTGCAGCATGGCTGCAGTGGCGAACCTTCGCGGACAAGGGCTAGGCGCCCCCGTCTCTCCCAGGAAAGCATACGCACCGCATAGCGCTGGCTCTGGATTTAAAGACTTCCAGAGAAACCTCCGCGCGCACCGGAGCGCCCCTTCAGGAGGCCGAGCGGAATCGGAGTTACAGGGGTTGAGCGACATGGATGTCGCGAGAGCGTCGTTGGGCCATGGATGGCCCGTCGACGCGTGCCCCTGAAACTCCGATGGAGCGAGGGAAACGGAGCGCAGCGTAGTAACAGCCGAAGGCTGGCCCGCAGGGTGAGCGAAGCGAATCAGTCCCGCGAAGCGGGACCCGGATGCAGGGGCAAGACCTTTGCCCACTTTGGGTGGGGCGGCCATCCGTCGTTTGCCAAAGTGGGTCGCCCGAGGGGGCGAAACAAGAAACATCCAAGCATGCCGATGCGGCGCTGAAAACCCAAACAACAAGCATCGCGGGCATAGACAGGGGCTCCCGCAGCGCCGACAGAAAACCACCAGCCGTCGAGCGGCCGGTGAGCACCCGCGCCATTGCGGGTCCATGCTTGAGGACAGGAGGAATTCCCCATGAGCCTCAGCGTTTTCGACATGTTCAAACCCGGCGTCGGGCCCTCCAGCTCCCACACCGTGGGGCCGATGCGCGCCACCCGCGAGTTCGTCGACCGCCTAGGGACGGAAGGCCTGCTGGAACAGGTGGCAGCGATCGAGGTGCACCTCTACGGCTCCCTCAGCGCCACCGGCAAGGGCCACGCCACCGACCGCGCCTGCCTGATCGGCCTGCTCGGCATCGACCCGGCCGAAGCCGACCCGGCCACCCTGGCGCCACAGGTGGACGACATCCTGCAGCGCCATCGCCTGCGCCTGGGCGACGAGCGGGAAATCGACTTCGACCCGGCGCGGCAGCTGGTCTTCCACGACGACAGCCTGCCCGCCCACCCCAACGGCCTGCACTTGCGCGCGTTGGCGTCCAATGGCGACCTGCTGGCCGAACGCATCTGCTACTCCGTAGGTGGCGGCTTCGTGGTGGACCAGGCCGACTTCAACACCGACCACGCCCTGCCCGACAGCCCCATGCCCCATCCCTTCCACAGCGCCGAGGAACTGCTGCGTCTATGCCACCAGCACGGTTTCAAGCGCATCAGCGACCTGATGTGGGCCAACGAACTCGCGGTGCGCGACGAGGCGGAAATCCACGCCGGCCTCGCACACATCTGGGAGGAAATGCAGGCCTGTGTGCGCCGTGGACTGGAAACCGAAGGCATCCTGCCCGGCGGACTCAAGGTGCGCCGACGTGCGCCCATGCTCTACCGCCGGCTGAACGAGGCCGACAGCGGCAACCTGATCGCCAGCACCCTCGGTGCCATGGACTGGGTGGACCTGTGGGCGCTGGCAGTGAACGAAGAGAACGCCGCTGGAGGACGGGTGGTGACCGCCCCCACCAACGGCGCGGCCGGCATAGTCCCGGCGGTGTTGCACTACTACGCCCGCTACGACCCCCAGGCCAACGCCGACGCCATCGAGCGCTACCTGCTGACCGCCGCCGCCATCGGCATCCTGTGCAAGCTCAACGCCTCGATCTCCGGCGCCGAAGTGGGCTGCCAGGGTGAAGTGGGCTCGGCCTGCGCCATGGCCGCAGGTGGCCTGGCGGAAGTCCTGGGCGGCAGCCTGGAGCAGGTGGAGAACGCCGCCGAGATCGGCCTGGAACACAACCTCGGCCTGACCTGCGACCCGGTGGCCGGGCTGGTGCAGGTGCCGTGCATCGAGCGCAACGCCATGGCCTCGCTGAAGGCCATCAACGCCGCGCAACTGGCCCTGCGCGGCGACGGCCAGCATCTGGTCAGCCTGGACAAGGCCATCGACACCCTGCGCGACACCGGGCGCGACATGATGGACAAGTACAAGGAGACCTCCAAGGGTGGGCTGGCAGTGAATGTGATTGCCTGTTAGTTGAGCCGGATGCGGTTCGCGAGCAGCGCATCCCGTCCGTTTCTTGCACACCCCGATATGACCTTTCTCACCCGCCGAGAAAATCGTTAGCTAGCTTTCTTTTTTCCCTTCGTCGGGCTAACGTCGCATCTGCCGAACAATCGAAAACCTTCCAAAACCCGACGCGTAGACTTTCACGCAGGCGCGTTCGCGCAATGCCTGCCATGCTCTTTTGCGGTCCTTTCGACCCCTCCCACCGTGATAAGCCCGACGACTGGAGACTCCATGAACCTGTCGCTCTTAAGCCGTTATGCCTTTTTTGCCGCCTGTGTCCTGTTCACCCTGTTCAGCCTGCCCTTCCTCGGGCATGGCGGGGTCTGGCCCTTTACCCTGCTCACTTTCGCCCTGAGTATCCTGGGCGTCTTCGATCTGCTGCAGGAACCCCACGCGGTACGCCGCAACTACCCGATCCTGGGCAACATCCGTTACCTGGTGGAGGGCATCCGCCCGGAGATCCGCCAGTACCTGCTCGAAGGCGACAATGACGCCCTGCCCTTCTCCCGCGCCCAGCGTGCGCTGGTGTATTCGCGGGCGAAGAACGAAAGCGCCGACAAACCGTTCGGCACCCTGATCGACGTCTACCAATCGGGCTTCGAGTTCATCGCCCACTCCATCCGCCCGGCGCCGGTCTCCGATCCGCGCACCTTCCGCGTCGACGTCGGCGGCCCGGAATGCAAGCAGCCCTACTCCATCTCGGTGTTCAACATCTCGGCCATGAGCTTCGGTTCGCTCAGCGCCAACGCCATCCGCGCGCTGAACAAGGGCGCGAAGATGGGCGGTTTCATCCATGACACCGGCGAAGGCAGCATCAGCCCCTACCACCGCGAGTACGGCGGCGACCTGACCTGGGAACTGGGCAGCGGCTACTTCGGTTGCCGCACCCCGGACGGTCATTTCGACCCGGAGCGCTTCGCCAAGCAGGCGGTCGACCGGCAGGTGAAGATGATCGAAATCAAGCTCAGCCAGGGCGCCAAGCCCGGCCACGGCGGCATCCTGCCCAAGCACAAGGTGACCCCGGAAATCGCCTCCACCCGTGGCGTGCCGATGGGGCAGGACTGCATTTCGCCCTCCTCCCACAGCGCCTTCAGCACTCCCAAGGAACTGCTCGACTTCATCGCCAGGCTGCGTGAACTCTCCGGCGGCAAGCCGGTGGGCTTCAAGCTCTGCATCGGCCACCCGTGGGAGTTCATGGGCATCGCCAAGGCCATGCACGAGACCGGCATCCTCCCCGACTTCATCGTCGTCGACGGCAAGGAAGGCGGCACCGGCGCTGCGCCCCTGGAGTTCACCGACCACATGGGCCTGCCGATGCGCGAGGGCCTGCTGTTCGTGCACAACACCCTGGTCGGCCTGGGCCTGCGCGACAAGATCCGCATCGGCGCCAGCGGCAAGATCGTCAGCGCCTTCGACATCGCCAGCGTGCTGGCCATGGGCGCCGACTGGGCCAACTCGGCGCGCGGCTTCATGTTCGCCATTGGCTGCATCCAGTCGCAGTCCTGCCACACCAACAAGTGCCCGACCGGCGTGGCCACCCAGGACCCGCTGCGCCAGCGCGCCCTGGTGGTACCGGACAAGGCCGAGCGGGTGCTCAACTTCCACCACAACACCCTCAAGGGCCTGGCCGAGATGATCGCCGCCGCCGGCCTGCAGCACCCCTCGCAACTGGAGGCCAAGCACCTGGTGCGCCGCGTGTCGGCCACCGAGATCCGCCTGTTCTCGCACCTGCACTACTTCCTCAAGCCCGGCGAGCTGCTCTCAGGGAACATCGAGGGCGAGTTCTACGAGCGTATCTGGCGCATGGCGCGCAGCGACAGCTTCGAAGCCGCGGCGGGTTGAGCCCAGTCCTGCACGAGAGTCCGGATGCCGTCCCGGCCATGGTCCGCGCCTCCGTTAGCCAGTGCATGGCTGCCTCGGAAATCGCGGACCGGTAATCCCACGCTGACGGTGCAGGACCTGATCGATATCGAAGCGCTGAAGCTGCAGGCGGTCGCCGGCCTGACCGGCACCAGCCGGTTGATCACCTGGAACCACGCCGTCGATCTGCCGGACCCTGGCGATGGATTTCTCCTGGCGATCTGGTCATGACGACGGGCGTGGGCATTCCCCCGCCGCGGATGATCAGGTCGCCTGGCTGGAGCAGCGGGTGTTGCTGGTAGCGACGCCATCGCCGACGTAGCTGCCGGCCCAGGCGATGCGCTTGGCGCGGTCGATGCCCAAGGTCGGGCACCAGTCACGCGAGACGCCCAGCGCGCCGCCCCAGCGATGGGTGATGCGCGCGCCGCTCAGCGCGGGGAAGAACTCCAGCAGGGTCTGGTGGATCTTGTCGTTGATGAACTGCCCGCCGACCACGATCACCCAGAAGTACCAGTACAGCCAGCCGGTCATGTAGCCGGCCGGGCGGCCGAAAGCCATGCGCGCGTCATCGACGAAATCCAAGCCGGGAGAGGCTGCGCTGTACGAATGCATGAAGGAGAAATCGCCCATGAAGGACAGGGGGCGAGCGGGGAATTCGGCGTATCCGGAGCAGGTTGGCGCATACTGCGCGGCACGGATCAACTCGAGGCAAGGCCCGACATGGCGAACGAAACCTACATCCCACCGCGCGTCTGGACCTGGGACAAGAGCAATGGCGGCGCCTTCGCCAACATCAATCGCCCGATTGCCGGCGCGACGCATGAGAAGGAACTGCCGCGCGGCCGGCACCCGCTGCAGCTGTATTCGTTGGCCACACCCAACGGAGTGAAGGTCACCATCCTGCTCGAAGAGCTCGTGGAGCTGGGCCTGGCCGAGGCGGAATACGACGCCTGGCCCGTCAGCATCAGCCAGGGCGATCAGTTCGGCAGCGGTTTCGTCGAGATCAATCCGAACTCGAAAATCCCCGCCCTGCTGGACACCAGCACCGAACCCGCGATCCGCATCTTCGAGTCAGGCTCGATCCTGCTCTACCTGGCCGAGAAGTTCGGGCATTTCCTGCCCAGGGACCTCGCTGGGCGCACCGAGACCCTGAACTGGCTGTTCTGGCAGATCGGCAGCGCGCCCTTCCTCGGCGGCGGCTTCGGCCACTTCTACGCCTACGCGCCGGAGAAATACGAGTACCCCATCAACCGCTATGCCATGGAGGTCAAGCGTCAGCTGGACGTGCTCGACCGACAGCTGGCGAGCAACCGTTACCTGGCGGGCAATGCCTACAGCATCGCCGACATGGCCACCTGGCCCTGGTACGGCGCGCTCATGAACAACCGGGTGTATGGCGCCGCCGAGTTCCTCGACGTGGAAACCTATACCCACGTCCGACGCTGGACGGACGAGATCGCCGCGCGTCCCGCCGTGAAGAGAGGGGTCAAGGTCAACCGGACCTGGGGCGAGGCGCACGAACAGATGCCCGAACGCCACGGCGCCAGCGACTTCCAAGGCTGAACCGCGCCCCTGCCGGCCCGCCTGCACGAATCTTCCAGACAGGGCAGGCCTGCGCGTTATGCTGGCCGACCGGGCAAGCGATGCGGAGGCCGCCCATGCACAAGGACAACTGGATCGACCTGCTGCAGGATGCCGACACCGGCATCCAGAGCCTGCGCGCGCACTTCAAGGGCCACGCCTACGACCCGCATTGGCACGACAGCTACCTGATCGGTTTCACCGAATCCGGCGTGCAGCAGTTCCGCTGCCGGGGGCAACGGCACATCAGCACCGCCGGCAAGGTGTTCTTCCTCGAACCCGGCGACATCCACGACGGTGACGCGCCCACCGAAGGTGGCTTCACCTACCGCATGCTGTACCTCGACGCACCCTGGCTGGAGCGGGAAATCGGCAGCCTGTTCGAGCAGGCCCCGGCCAACTGCCAACTCGGCGTCCCTGAACTGCTGTTCGACGACCCGCAGCTGGTGCCGCGCATCGACAACGCCTTCCAGGCAATGCACGGCAACGACCTGAAGATCGTCCGCCAGGCCGCCATCGACGACCTGCTCGACGGCCTCACCCGTCGCCTGCAATGGCGCCAGCGCAGCGCTCTGCAACCACACCTGCCGCTGGTGGCGCAGCGTGCGCGGGACTACCTGCACGCCAACCTGATGCAGGATATCGGCCTCGATGACCTGGCCCAAGCCTGTGGCTGCGACCGCTTCCGCCTGACCCGCGCCTTCAAGCAGGCCTTCGGCCTGCCGCCGCATGCCTACCTGATCCAGCTGCGCCTGGCCCGTGCGCGGCAGCTGCTCGGCCGCGGCCTGGCGCCCGCCGAGGTGGCCGCCGACCTCGGTTTCGCCGACCAGAGCCACCTGGGCCGCTGGTTCCGCCGCGCCTACGGGGTGACGCCGGCCTACTACCGCAGGCGCTGCTCAAAGCTTCCAGACTGAACGGATCCGCCTGGCGAAGATGAGGCTCCCACCGATTCAGCGGAGCCCTCGCCATGCACCTCGCGCAGATCAGCCAATGGCTGCCCTTCCTGCTTTTCGCCTTCGTATCCTCCATCACGCCCGGCCCGACCAACCTGCTGGTATTCAGCAACAGCGCGCGCTTCGGCTGGGGCGCGGCGCTGCCGATCATCCTCGGCGGCTGCGGCGCCGCCGCCGCGCTGGTGCTGGCGGTGGGCAGCGGGCTGGGCGGGGCGCTGGCGAACCTGCCGGGCGTGCAGCGGGCGATGAGCGTGGTCGGGGTCATCTGGCTGAGTTGGCTGGCCTGGCAGATCTTCCGCAGCCCGCCGGCCAGCCCGGAACGGGATGCCGACGGCGCGCCCCTGGGCCTGGTTGGCGCTGCCGCGCTGCAACTGGTCAACCCCAAGACCTGGATGATGGCGCTGGCGGTGGTCAGCGTGTACGCCGGCCACGGCGCCGACCGCCTGGACCGGGTGCAACTGCTGTCGCTGCTGTTCTTCCTGGTGTCGCTGCCCTGCATGAGTGTCTGGGCCAGCCTCGGCATCGGCAGCCAGCGCCTGCTTTCGCCCCGGCAGATGCAACGGCTGAACCAGCTGATGGCGCTCCTGCTGCTGGTTTCGGCCTGGGCCGGCGCGCTGCTCTGAACGACCACTGACAAGACGCCGGGCGCACTGGCAGAATCCCCGGCATCCCACTTGGAGGCCGCTGGCCGTGGAAACCCTCTACTTCTCGCCGATGCTGCTCGGCCTCAACCTGATGCTCGCCAGCGCCATCGCCTGCACCGGCCTCTGGTACTTCGCCCGCCCCTACCGTGGTCCCGGCCTGTGGATGAGCGGCGCCTGGATGCTGATCCTCGGCATCCTGCTGTTCATGGGTTTCATGGCCAGCGGCAACAAACTGCTGAACATCCTTGGCAACGCCACGCAACTGGCCGGCGAGGCAACCCTGCTGCTGGGCGTGTACCGCTTTCTCGACCTGCCGGTGCCCTGGCGAATGGTCCCCATCAGCGCCGGCGCGATGTCCCTGGCGCTGAGCTGGCACTGGTGGCTGGCGCCGATCAACTCCGAATACCTGATCGCCATCTACGCCACCATCGGCGGCCTGCTGCCGATCCAGGCGTGCCGGGTCCTGCTGCGTGCGCCGGGCGAGCCCGAGCTGCGCGGCGTGCGTCACTTCGTGGCCATCGCGCTCGGCGGCTACGCCCTTGTCACCCTGGCGCGCGCCGGCATCGGCCTGCACGACGGCCTGCACGGCATCGAGCACGCCGACGTCACCCGCTCCTTCAGCTACCTGCTGCCCTACAACATCGGCATTCCGCTGTGGGTCATCGCCCTGGTCGGCATGGCGCTGATGACCATGCGCCGCATCCTCGCCGACAGCCAGCGCCACGCCCGCGACGCCGCCGCCAGCGCCGAGCGCTTCGAGCGTCTGATGCAGGTCGCCAACGCCGGCATGCTGGTGCTGCGCGAAGGCCGTGTGGTCGATGCCAACCCGATGCTCGAACGCATGCTGCTCTGGTCCCGCGAGCGTCTGATCGGCCAGGACTTCGGCGAGCTGTTCGTCAGCGAGGCCAGGGACGACCTGCTGGCCCTGCTGGCCAGCGCCGACGGCAAGCCCCACGATATCCTCGCCATGCGCGACGATGGCAGCACCTTCGCCGCCGAACTGAGCATCGAGCGCCTGGCCGACGGCCACCAGCAGGTGGCGGAGATCCGCGACGTCAGCCACCACAAGGTGCTGGAAAACCAGCTGCGCCAGCTCGCCACCCTCGACCCGCTGACCAGCGCGCTCAACCGTCGCGCGTTCCAGGCCCAGGCCGAACGCGAACTGGCGCGCAGCGCGCGCTATGGCACGCCACTGAGCCTGGCGCTTCTCGATCTCGACCATTTCAAGCGCGTCAACGACCAGTACGGCCATGCCGTCGGCGACCTGGTGCTCTGCCGCTTCAGCGAGCTGTGCCGGCAGCAGGCGCGCAGCACCGACCTGTTCGCCCGCTTCGGCGGCGAGGAGTTCGTCTTCCTCCTGCCCAGCACCGAGGCCGAGGCCGCCCGGCACTTCCTCGAACGGCTGCGGGAAAACCTGCAGAACCTCAGCCTCGAGGTCGAGGGCGGTGTGCTGCGGGTCAGCGTCAGCATCGGCCTCGTCTCGGTCGACACGCCCTGCGGCCTGGCGCAACTGCTCGAACAGGCCGACCGCGCGCTGTACCGGGCCAAGGCCAACGGCCGCAACCGGGTGGAGTGCACGCCGGCCTGAGCGGCTCAGGCAATGCCGTTGAGGAGCAGCGCTTCGCGCAGGTGCTCGATGAAGGCGTGAATCTTCCGCGTCGCCCGGCGATTGCTCGGGTACACGGCAAGGATCTGCGCACCGAAGGTATCGGGCTCGAAGTAGAACTCATCCAGCACCGTGACCAGCCGCCCGGAGCGCAGGTGCTCCAGCACGCTCCAGCGCGGGCACGGCAACAGGCCATGCCCACCCAGGCAGGCCCTGAGCAGCACCTCCTGGTTATCGCTGCTCAGGCGACCATAGCGCGGCGTCGAGTAGCGCTCGCCGGCCAGATCGAACCACCAGCGGTCCTCCAGCGCCGGATGGCGGTAGATCAGGCATTCGTGCTCGATGACCTCGCTCGGGTGCCTGGGCGTACCGCGCCGCGCCAGATAGGCGGGACTCACGCAGACCACCAGGCGGCTGCTGGCCAGGGGCTGCGCGATCAAGCCCGGCAGGTCGCTGTTGCCCATGCGCAGGGCGAGGTCGTAGCGGCCGTCCAGCAGGTCGAGGTAGCTGTCGGAGAGGTCCACCTGCAGGCGCACGTCCGGATGCTGGGCGAGGAAATCCGCACAGGCCTGGTCGAGGAAGGCCGGGCCGAACACCAGCGGCGCGGTAACCCGCAGCACGCCCCGCAGGCTGTGATGCAGCTGGGCAATCTCCTCGGTGGTTTCCCGCATGCGTTCCAGCACTTCGCGAGCGCCTTCCAGGTAGAGCTGGCCAGCCTCGGTCAGCGACATGCTGCGCGTGGTGCGCTCGAACAGCCGGGCGCCCAGCTCGCTTTCCAACAGGCCGATGGCCTTGGTCACGGCAGAGGGCGTCTTGCCGAGCCGCTCGGCGGCGCGGCTGAAACTGCCGGTTTCGGCACTGGCGACGAACATCTCCAGGCTGCTGAACTTGTCCATATTCGTTCCAAACGTTCACAAGTGTTATGAGCGATGGCGCCTTTCTGGCCGCCGGCCACCCCGATAGCCTCTTGCGCAGACCAATAAAAATCAACCGGCACGCAAGGTAACCTCATGCACACGTGGCTCAAAGGCGCACTGGCAGTAGCGATCGCGCTCAGCACTTTGGAAGCACAGGCACAGAACGCGGACCTGATCCTGCTCAACGGCAAGGTCTTCACCGCCGAACCCGGCCAGGCGCTGCAACAGGCGGTCGCGGTGGCGGACGGCAAGGTGCTGAAAGTGGGCAGCAACGACGAGATCCGCGCCCTGGGCGATGCCAAGAGCAAGGTCATCGACCTTGGCGGCAAGGTACTGATGCCGGGCTTCATCGACAGCCACTCGCACTCCGTCTTCGGCGGCCTGGAGCTGATCTCCGCCAGCCTGGTCGACGAGCAGATGGACCTCGACGCCTTCGTCAAGCGCCTGAAGCAGGACCGCGACAGCGGCAAGGCGCGGGTCGGTGACATCGTGGTGATGAACGGCATGAACTCCAGCTACTGGTCCCAGGCCGACGGCCTCGCGCAGCGGCTGAACCACGGCGAGTGGGCAAAGGTCCCGGTCGTCCTCATCGGCAGCGACCACCACACCGCCTGGGCCAACGCCGCCATGCTCAAGCGCGCCGGACTCGACGCCAAGCGCGTGCGCAGCCTGAGCGCGCTGGAACAGCAGAACATCGCCCACGACAAGAACTTCAACCCCACCGGCTTCACCGTTGACTCCGGTTTCGACCTGGTCGCCGCCGCCATGCCGGCCGCCGACGCCAAGACCATGGACCGCGCCGGCCAGGCCGCCGTGAAATACAACAACAGCTTCGGCATCACCGCCTGGATGGACCCGGCCGCCAACGGCAGCCCCGGTCAGGCGCTGTTCGCCATCAAGCCCACCGAGCAGACCGTCGGCGTGCTGCCGGTGTACCGCAACCTGGCCCGCAACGGCCAGCTCACCGCCCACGTCGCGGCGCTGCAGGTGGTCAATCCGAAGAGCACCCCGGCCGATCTCGACGTGATCGACAAGGTTCGCCAGCAATTCCAGGGCATCCCCAACCTGACGCTGCCGGGCATCAAGGTGTTCGCCGACGGCGTGATCGAATTCCCGGCCCAGTCCGCCGCGCTGCTGGATGACTACAAGAACAGCCACAAGCCCGGCGAGCTGCTGATCGACCCGAAGCATTTCGGCGAACTGGTCAGCGCCGCCGACGCCCGTGGCTGGCTGGTGCACATCCACGCCATCGGCGACCGCGCGGTGCGTGAATCGCTCAATGGCATCGAGCAGGCGCGCAAGGACCGGCAGAGCGGCGTCACCCATTCTATCACCCACCTGCAGTTGGTCACCCCGCAGGACTACCCGCGCTTCAAGCAGCTGGGCGTGATCGCCTCGATGCAGCTGGACTGGGCCACCGCCGAAACCTATACCGTCGACCTGGTGAAGCCCTACATCGGCGATGACCAATACCGCGGCATGTACCCGGCAAAGTCGCTGCTGAACAACGGCGCCACCATCGCCGGCGCCAGCGACTGGCCGGTATCCACCCCGGACCCGATGAAGGCCATCTACCAGGCCATCACCCGCAAGGGCGACATGGGCGTGCTCAACGCCGAGCAGGGCGTTGACCGCGAAACCATGTTCTACGCCTACACCCGCAACGCCGCGCAGGCCATCGGCCTGGACAAGCAGATCGGCAGCCTCGCCCCCGGCAAGCAGGCCGACATGGTCATCCTCGACCGCGACGTGTTCAGCGTGCCCGACGAGCAACTGGCCGAAGCCCGCGTGCTGCACACCCTGTTCGAAGGTCGCGAGGTCTACCGCGCCGACGACGCTCCGGCTCTCTGACCGAGCCGGGCTCCTGCGCCGGGGCTTGAACACCTCCGGCGCCCTGCCCGCCAGCCCAGCCCACTCTTCAAGTCCCTCGGTGACGTCGAGGGGCTGGCGCTGCGCGGGCCTTTTCGCACTGCCCCACACACAATCACAAAAAAGGGACATCCGCATGAACCGCCCGCAATGGCTCATCGGTGCGCTGCTCACCTGCGCGCCGCTCACATCCACCCTGGCCGTGGAGCTCAACCAGGACTTCCTCCTGCAGATCGATACCGCCCTGGTCAGCGACTATCGCACCCGCGGCATCTCGCAGACCAAGGGCGACCCGGCCGCCCAGTTCGGCCTCACCCTGCAGCACGTCAGCGGCCTGTACGTGGGCAGCTGGACCTCCAACGTCGATTACGGCTATGGCTACAAGACCCGCCAGGAAGTGGACTACTACGCCGGCTGGTACTGGCAGGCCAACGAGGACGTGGCCCTGGACCTGGGCTACACCAAGTACACCTACCCCAAGTCGAGCGAGTTCAACCAGAGCGACGTGTACGCCATCCTCCACGCTTATGGCTTCGAGGCGGGGGTCTACTACGGCAATGACTACCCCAACTACTACGGCGACAAGAACAGCAACCTCTATACCTACCTGGGCTACAACGCCGAACTGCCGGCCGAATTCAAGCTGCGCACGCGCTTTGGCCACAACGACGCCAAGGACCCGCTCTACGTCTCCGGCAGTGAAGATACCCGCAACGGCTACAACGAGTGGGAGGTCAAGCTGAGCCATGAACTGGTGGGGCTGGACTGGTCGCTGAGCTACATCGACACCGACCTTTCGCAGAACGAGTGCTTCAACAACCAGGGTTACAAGGACGTCTGCACCGCCACCGTGGTGGCCGGCGTGTCGAAGACCTTCTAACGCAGGGCGCTCGGGCGGGGTGGCCGCGCGCCCCGCTCGCCCTGCAGGGCGATCAGGCACAGCGCCAGCGCGGCAATATTGGTGCTGACCGGATTGAAGGCCCCCAGCAACAGCTGCGGCACGAACAGCGCCACGTCCGCCAGCAGGGCCAGCAAGGCCACGACGGCAAGCCAGAGCGGCCAGCGGCTGCGACGCAGCAGGAGGATGGCTAGCCCCAGGACCATCTCCGCGGCACCCGCGGCCTGGGCGATGCGCACCGTCGACAGCGGCCAGTCGTGGGCCTCGATCATGCGCACTTCATCGGGACTCAGGAACAACAGCTTCGGCACCAGACCGTGGTAGAGGAACACCACGCCCAGTGCCAGACGCGCGATGGCGGCGCTACCCATTGCCCAGGAAGCGACCGCGGAATTCCGGCGACGGCACCAGGCAGCGGTCCTCGCGGCCGAACAGGCGGTAGCGGTTGAGGGCGATACGGTCATAGAGCCAATCGCGCAACGACATGGGCACCAGCCACAGGACGCGCAGCCAGTTCCACGGCGCCGGCAACTGGCCAATCACGCGCAGGAAGGCTTCGCTGCGGTCGTAACCGCAGTGACCGTCGATGTACAGCATGGTGTCGAAATAGTCGGTGGGCAGTCCGAACCAGTCGAGGATCGCCTGGCCTTCGGCCGACTGCACGCTGCACAGTTTCATGCGCTGGTCGCGGTCATGACGCAGCAGGAATCGGCTCCAGCCATTGCACAAGCGGCAGGCGCCGTCGAACAGCACAACTTTGTCACCGGGAAGCATGTTGGGGGGCAGCGGCATGGCCTCGTCTCCGGAACCCTGGTCCGCACACTCTGCCCGCCGTATGTGACAACTACGGGTTTTCATCGCTCACCCATTGGCCAATGAATACAACCGGTACTCCACCCAGCCCGGCCCCAACCGCCCCTCGCCCACCGCAAGCAGATGGTTCAGCCAACGGTAGCGTTCATCGCCTACCTCGAAGCGCGGCTGGATCATGAAGTAGGTGTCACCATACTCCGTGCTATCGCCCCGGGATACCGCCGTGATGATCTTCGGATTGGCCACCAGCAGGCCGTTGTGCTGCATCAGGATCCGCGCGCCATCCTCCGTGCGCAGCACCAGGCGCACCTCCAGGTGCCAGCCGCCATCGTTGTCCACCAGGATCCAGTCGCCGCCGCCCGGCAGCACCTCACCGTTCAAGCGCCGGCCCTGGAAAGTGCCGCCGCCGGCGGCCGAGATCAGGCGCTGGCCGTGGGGCACCCGGCCGATTTCCAGCGGCACGCTCGCCTTCACGCTCATGGTCATCAGCGGCTCGAGTTTCATCGACAGCTCCTGCAGGACATCGTCATCGATCCTTGAGTAAAGCAGCCCGCTCCGGCGCCAGCCACGCTCAACCGAAGCGCCCTTCTTCAACCGAACCGGTAACGCAGCAGCCGCCCCATTCGCCGCAGCGGCGGAATCGCCAGGGTGATCCGGTAGAGCAGGCGCACCCCCAGGGACATCCGGGCGATCTGCGACTCGGCGTAGGGCGCAACTGCATCGACGAAGCGCAGGCCGGGCACCTGCGCCTCCAGTTCGGCGGAGTCGTCGATACCCCAGTGCAGGATGGCGCCGGTCCTGCGGATCATCGGGTGGTACTGCATCCAGCGGATGCCCTGGCGGGTGTAGCCATCGAAGATCAGCTCGCCGCGGCCACAATGCGCCACCAGCGCGCGCAGCAGCCAGGGCACCGAATCACTGTCCACATAGGGCAGCACACCCTCGGCGACGATCAGCACCGGCCGACCGACCGGCACCACCCGCCACCAGTCGGGCGTGGTCAGCGCGCTGGGCACCAGGTGGCAGTTCTCCCGCGCCGGATACAGGCGCTCGCGCAGGGCGATCACCTCGGGGAAGTCCACCTCGAACCACTGCACGGTTGACGGCGGATCGATGCGCCAAACCCGGCTGTCGAGCCCGCAGCCCAATTGCAGGACCACGGACTGAGGATGGCGCGTGAGGAAGTCGCGCACCCAGTCGTCGAACAGCTTGGCGCGCAGCGCTACACCGATCTGTCCGGAGCGGCCGATGTGCAGGCGGGCGAAGTCGTACTCCACCCGGTCCAGCGCCCGGCGGGCGACCTTGTCGTGCAGCAGGCTGTCCGCCAGCTCGCTTTCCTTCGCCTTGGCATAGAAGGTGATCAGCAGCGTTTCCGGCGTACCGCGCAGACCGATGCGTTCCACGTCACTCGTGCAGGTAGTAGAGCTTGTTGATGATCGACCACTGCGAGCCGATGCGCAGCAGCGACAGGTAGTCGGTGAAGTGCATGCCCAAGAATTCGTCGGTGACCTTCGCCACCGCACTGTCGCCAGTGATATCCAGCGACTTCAGCTCCCACACCGGCGGCGCGCCCGTCGTTGGCGGTGACTCGGCCTTGATCGCGCCGATGAAGTCATCCAGCGTTGCCCACTCCAGGTCGCCGTGGTAATTGCCGATGATCTTGCAGGATGGATGGAACGCCTGGCGCAACCTGGCTTCATCGGCGAAGGTCATGCCCTCCACGTAATCCGTGAGGACCCTGTTGATGGCGGCGCTTTCCGCCGTGTAGTTGGTCATCTGTGCTGCCCTCCCCACCGGTGCGTCCGGTATCGGGGAAGGCTAGCACCCTGCCCCGGCCACACCGGGTGCGGCGACGACCGGGGCGGCGGTCAGCCACCCACCCGGCCGGGGCGAGACTGCAGATAGTTCGCCAGTGCGGCAAAACGCTGGCGCGTGGCCCGCTCGAAGAATCCCGCCACCCAGGCATCCAGCCACCGCCCCAGCCAGCGCGGGCGTATCGCCAGGTCGAAGCTGTACAGCAACTCGGAGTGCCCCGCCGCAAGGTCGCGATGCTGCAGCGTGGCCGCCCACTGCCGGAACGGTCCGCTGGGCTCGACCAGCACGGCAGCGGCACGCCTGGGCGGATCGAAGTTGACGAAACGCGTGCGCAGCATGAAGCAGCGCCGTATCCCCCGCCCGCGATTCACCGATACCGCGCCGATCGACGGGTGGGTTGCCCCACCTTCGACGTACGCCTCTGACAACAGCGTGTCCCAGCGCAGACGCTGGCGATGATCATGGAAAGCCTCGAATACCGCCTCGGCGGGCGCCGGCATGATGAATCGCAGACGGCGCACGGCCACGGCGTCAGACCACCGCCAGGTGCCGCTTGCGCGTCGGCGGCGGGAAGGCGGCGTCGAACAGCTCCAGGTCCTCGGCGCTCAGGCGCAGCTGCAGTGCGGCGGCGTTGTCGCGCACGTGCAGCGGCTCCACCGCCTTGGGAATGGCGATCACGCCCGGCTGGTGGATCAGCCAGGCCAGCGCCACGCGGGCCGGGGTGGCGTCGTGGCGGGCGGCGATTTCGGCCAGTGCGCGATGACGCAGCAGGTTGCCGCCCTGCCCGACCGGACAGTAGGCCATCAGCGGCATGCGCTGCTCCTGGCACCAGGGCAGCAGGTCCCACTCGATACCGCGCTCCTCCAGGCTGTACTGCACCTGGTTGGTGGCGCAGGCCGGCTCGTTCAGCTCCTGCATGTCGTCGAGGTCGAAATTGGACACGCCCCAGCGGCGGATCTTGCCGGCCTCGCGCAGGCGCTCGAAGGCCTCCACCGTTTCCTCCAGCGGATACTGGCCGCGCCAGTGCAGCAGGTAGAGGTCCAGGCAGTCGGTGCGCAGACGCTTCAGGCTGCGCTCGCAGGCCTCGGGAATGCCGCGCCGGCTGGCGTTGTGCGGATAGACCTTGCTGACCAGGAAAACCCGGTCGCGCAGCCCGGCGATGGCCTCGCCGACCACCTCCTCCGAGCCGCCCTCGCCGTACATCTCGGCGGTGTCGATCAGGGTCAGGCCGCGCTCGATGCCGTCGCGCAGCGCCGCCACTTCGCGCGGGCGCTCGGCACGGTTCTCACCCAGGCGCCAGGTGCCCTGGCCGATGGCGGGAACGGCGGTGCCGTCGGCGAATACCACAGTGTTCATCACGTGCTCCTTAATCGTTGGGTTGCGGATCACGGGGCCAGCCGCCCATCGAGGCAGCGGGCTGGACAGGGTAGCGCAGCCGACCGGATTTCGCGTGGGGCTCAGTGCCAGGGGTCGTAAGTGCCAAAGCTCCAGATATGCCCTTCCGGATCACGACAGGTGAAGCCCTGGCCGCCGTAGTCCTCGTCCTTGATGTCGATGACGATCTGTGCGCCGCCGTCCACCGCCGCGCGGTACAGCGCCTCGGCATCCTTCACCACGACATAGATGCTCTGGGTGCAGCCACCGACCTCGTCCGGCTGGCGCATCAGCCGGCCGTACTCGTTGTCGTGCAGCGAGCCGAGCATCAGCAGCCCGCTGCCATCGGCCAGCACCAGTTGCGCATGGGCAATGCCACCGTGCTCATCTGCCACCACCAACTGGCGCCGGAAGCCGAAGGTGGCGCACAGCCAGTCGATGGCGCGCGGCGCATCGCGGTAGCGCAGGCAGGGAATGACGCTGGGGCGGGCGGCTGGAACGGGCGTGGACATGGCGATCTCCGGCGCAAGGCAGGCGCAATGTTTCCAGCATAGCCGCCCGCTTTCACCCACTCAGCGAGGACACCCCGGCAAGCCGATGAAGCCAATGCACGGATGATCGAAGCGCAATTTCCTGCAAGACCGATTCCGGACGGGCCCGTAGTGTCTGGCAAGTCAATTAAAGGAGAACGCCATGACCACGCGCCAACCTATCAACCTTCAGGACAAGCTCTCGGGCATCCACGAAACCTGGCAGCCGCGGGTGATCGCCGAGATGAACGACTACCAGTTCAAGGTGGTAAAGCTGCACGGCGACTTCGTCTGGCACAGCCACGCCGACACCGACGAGACCTTCATCGTGCTGGAGGGCGAACTGCGCATCGACTTCCGCGACGGCCCGCTCACCCTGCGCGCCGGGGAGTTGTACGTGGTGCCGCGCGGCGTCGAGCACAAGCCTTACGCCGAGCACGAGGTGCAGGTGATGCTGATCGAGCCGCGCGGGGTGCTGAATACCGGAGACGTCGGCGGCGAGCGCACGGCGGAGAATGATCGCTGGGTATGACCACCCCGCGCTTAGATATCCAGCAGGTCAGCATGGATCCCCAATGCTTTCGCAACTTTCTCCCGCGTGGGTTTGCGCGGTCGGGTAGCGACCTCCTGCTGGGCATAGGCCGACTGGCTGATGCCGATGCGCTCGGCGACTTCCGCCTGGGTCAGCCCCAGGTGCCTGCGCCAGGCGCCGATGGCGGTCAACCCCTCCTTGACCATGAAGCCCACCACTTCGTTGGGCACCAGATCCTCCCTCGGGTGGCTGGCGATGTAGTCCGCGTAGGGAATGACCACGAAGGCCGGTACACCGTCCGGCCCGTTGATGATCTGCACGTTAGTACGTGTGCTCATCGCGTTTTCTGACCTCTTCGATATTCACGATGTGGATGCCGCCATCCCAGTCGAACAGCACCCGGTAATTGCCTACCCGCAAGCGGTAGCCATAGGCGTGGTTGGCCAGCTTTTTCACATGCTGGACGTTCGGCATCCACGCCGGCTCTTGCACGGCATCGTAGATCGTCGGCTGGTCCGACTTGCCGAGCTGTTTCACGGCCTTTCTTGTCCAGTTGATCCTGTTCATGACTGCCTCGCTGACGAGGCAGGAAATATAAGTAATTTAATAAGCATATTATCGCAACCGCAGCCGATTGAGGCTGCGATCTCAGCGGATGCTGAACACCGCGCTGGGTCTGACCGTCGATCGACTGCACCTTGCAGCGCCGATCAGCGGCCGTGGCCGGCATCGGCCCGGCTGCTATGCCTGTGAAGAGGAAACCGCTCCCAGCCATAGGCTGTAACGCCTGGGATACACGGGCGCGACCCTGGCAGCGGTGCCGATTCGGGTCCGCGAATCTTGCCTGCCCGGACCCGGGCTGGAGGTGCGACGTGCTCTATCTGGTGCATTGGACCATTCCCATGGAAAACCGCGACAAGGTCATCCAGCGCTTCCTGCAGACCGGCGGCCAGCCGCCGGCCAACGTCAAGCTGGTCGGCCGCTGGCACGCCATGGGCCACATGCTGGGCTTTGGCCTGGCGGAAGCCGAGAACCCCCTCGACCTGCAGCGCTGGATGCTGCAATGGACCGACCTGATGAATCTTCAGGTGCACCCCGCGATGACCGATGCCGAATACGCCCCCTTGCTGGTACAGCAGATGGAAGCGTCGACCTCGGTCAGTCCCTGATGGCGACTTCCGCCGGCTTCGCGCCGAAGCGCTTGCGGTAGTCGCTGGGTGACATCCCGGTGATCTTGCGAAAGGTGCTGCGGAACGAGCCGGGATCGAGGTAGCCGACCGTATAGGCGATGTGGTCCACCGTGCCGTTGGTGAACTCCAGCAGCTCCCGCGCCTTGCCCACCCGCAGGTGCTGGCAGTACTCGGTGGGCTTGAGGCCGGTGGCCGCCCGGAAGCGGCGGAGGAAGGTACGCTCCTCCAGCCCGGCCTGGGCGGCCATCGCCGGCAGGCTCACGTCCACCGCGCCGTTGCCCTGCAGCCAGTGCTGCACCTTGAGGATCGCCGCGTCGCCATGGCCCAGCAGCGGGGAGAAGTTGCTGCCGCATTGCTGGGCGCTGTCGCTGTGCTCCACCACCAGGAAACGCGCGGTGCGCGAGGCGATGCTGGGCCCCAGCAGGCGGTCGACCACGCGCAGCCCCACTTCCGACCAGGCCATCAGTCCGGCGGAGGTGATCAGGTCGCCGTCATCGACGATGGGCTTGTGCGCCTCCAGGCGCACCTTGGGGAAACGCCGGCCGAAGGCTTCGGCCCCGCTCCAGTGGGCGGTAGCGGAGCGACCGTCGAGCAGGCCGGCCTCAGCCACCAGCAGGCCGCCGATGCACACCGAGCCGACGATGGCGCCTTCGCCGTGACGCGCGGCCAGCCAGTCAGTGAGATGGCGCAGCGGCGCGGCATCGGGCAAACCGAACAGCGAAGGCGGCACCAGTACGGCAACCAGCCGGCTTTCGACATCAAGCTGCTGGTGAGAGAGGGAATCGAAGACGCGCCGCGGCTCGCCGCCGTCCTCGCCGGACCAGTGGCTGACCCGCAGCACCGGCAGTTGTTCGCCGGCCTCCTGCGCGGCGATCCGCTCGGCCACCGCGAACAGGTCGGTCAGCCCGTGCAGCGCCGCCGTCTGCACACCGGGATAGATCAGCAGCCCGATCTCGACGACGCGCCTTTGCCCAACCATTGTCAGTTTACCCCCTGTTATTGTCGTTCCAACTGATCCCCGCTGTGCGCGCGGCGAACCATACTGGTGCCACTTCTCCACTCCCCCACTCGAAGAGGATTTCGGAAATGGCAAAGCAAGCGCTCATCCTAGTGGATATCCAGAACGACTACTTCCCTGCCGGCAAATGGCCGCTGGTCGGCATCGAGCCCGCCGCCAGCCAGGCCGCCAAGGTACTTGCCGCCTTCCGTGAACGCGGTGACCTGGTGGTCCATGTCCGCCACGAATTCGAAAGCGCCGACGCGCCCTTCTTCGCTCCCGGCAGCGAAGGCGCGCAGATTCACGCGAAAGTCGCCAATCTGCCCGGCGAAGCCGTGGTGCTCAAGCACTTCGTCAACTCGTTCCGTGGCACCGACCTCAAGGCGATCCTCGACAAGCACGGCATCGAGTCCGTCGTCGTGGTCGGCCACATGAGCCACATGTGCGTGGATGGCGCCGTCCGCGCCGCCGCCGACTTCGGCTACAGCGTCACCGTTCTGCACGACGCCTGCGCCACCCTGGACCTGGAGTTCAACGGTGTGAAAGTGCCGGCAGCCCAGGTGCACGCGGCCTACATGGCATCCCTGGCATTTGCCTACGCAGAAGTGGTATCGACCGCCGAGTACCTGAACCGCTGATTCGTACGGTTCGGACAAAGGGCCTCCACGGAGGCCCTTTGTCGTTCAGAAATGCTCCGAAACATTGCCGAAGAATCGACGAAGCAAGACGTGAGAAGTTGCCCAACGCATGGCCGGCTTTCCGCTATCATCGTGGCTCAATCGCCTGCCGATAAGGACATCCCATGAGCGTTTCGTCGATCGTCACCCTGGCCATCATCGCTGGCGCGATCTTCCTGCTGATCAGCGTCTTCAACCGCCTGGTGGCGCTGCGCAACCGCTACCAGAACGCTTTCGCCCAGATCGAAGTGCAGCTCAAGCGCCGCTACGACCTGATCCCCAACCTGGTGGAAACCGCCAAGGCCTACCTCAAGCACGAGCGCGAGACCCTGGAAGCGGTCATTGCCGCCCGTAACGCCGCTGTCGCTGGTCTGAAGGCCGCCTCCGAACAACCCGGCGACGCCGGCCGCATGGCGCAACTGGCCGCCGCCGAGAACGCCCTGGGCGGCGCGATGGGGCGCCTGAACGTGACCCTGGAAGCCTATCCGGACCTCAAGGCCTCGCAGAACCTGCAGCAGATCAGCGAGGAGCTTTCCAGCACCGAGAACAAGGTGGCCTTCGCCCGTCAGTCCTACAACGACTCGGTGATGGACTACAACACCTACCGCCAGTCCTTCCCCGCCAACTTCCTGGCCACCACCTACGGCCACAGCAAGGACGCCAGCCTGCTGGAGTTCGAGGACAGCAAGGAAATACAGTCCGCACCGAAAGTCGCCTTCTGACCTGAACGGGAATGAACTTCTTCGAACACCAGGACCGCGCCCGGCGGCAGACCGGGCGCCTGATCCTGCTGCTGACCACCGCGGTGGTCAGCCTGGTGACCATCACCAGCCTCGCGCTGGGCTGGCTCTGGCGTCACCTGGGCGAGCCGACGATGCACCTGACCTCGCGCAGCTCGCTGCCCGACCCCGAGCTGTACCTGTCGGTGGCCGGCGTCATCATCGCCGTGGTCGTCGCCGGTGCACTGTTCAAGCAGGTGCAACTGAGCGCCGGCGGCAAGGTCGTGGCAGAAAGCCTGGGGGGCCGGCTGCTCAACCTCAGCGCCAGCAATGCCGACGAACGCCGGCTGCTCAACGTCGTCGAGGAAATGGCCCTGGCCTCCGGCTCGCCGGTGCCGCCGGTGTATGTGCTGGAAGACGCCTCGATCAACGCCTTCGCCGCCGGCCTGAGCCCGCGCGATGCGGTGATCGGCATCACTCGCGGCGCCATCGAGCAGCTCGAACGCAACGAGCTGCAGGGCGTGATCGCCCACGAATTCAGCCACATCCACCACGGCGACATGCTGCTCAACACGCGCCTGACCGCGCTGCTGCACGGCATCCTCCTGCTTGGCCTGATCGGCGGAATGCTGCTGCGCGGCCTGGACGAAACCAGCAGCGGCGTGCGCGTCAGCAGCCGCAGCAGCGATGACAACAAGGGCGGCGGCAGCGTCGCGCTACTGGCAGTCGGCTGCGGTGTGGTGCTCTACGTACTGGGCTATGTCGGGACCTTCTTCGGCCAGCTGATCAAGGCTTCGGTCAGCCGCCAGCGCGAGTTCCTGGCCGATGCCTCGGCGGTGCAGTTCACCCGTGATCCCTCCACCATCGCCGGCGCCCTGAAGAAGATTGGCAGCAATCCCTTCGGCGCGCTGCTCAGCGCCCCTCGCGCCGCGGAATTCAGCCACATGTACTTCGGCGACGGCGTGGGCAGCAGCTGGTTCGACACCCACCCACCGCTGAAGGAGCGCATCCGCCGCGTCGATCCTGGCTGGGACGGCCGCTACCCGAAATTCGAGCCGCGCCTGGACGTGGCGCTGCTCAACAAGGACGCCTGGACTGCCGCCGTGACTGGCCAGCCCTACCAGCCGAGCGCCGTCGACGTGGCGGTCGCCGCGGTCGCCGCGGTCGGCGCCCCCACCGTCGCCCATCTGCAGGAGGCCCGAGGCACCCTGCAACGCCTGGACCCACGCCTGCAACGAGCCGCCCACGACGTAGAGGGTGTCCAGGCGCTGGTCTATGGCCTACTGCTGGACAGCGAGCCCGGGCAACGCGCCGGCCAACTGGAACAGATGAAAGCCAGACTGGGCCTGAGCCTGGCGCTGCAACTCGACCTGCTGGAGGAAGCGCTGCTGCACCTCGACCCTGGCCAGCGCCTGCCGTTGCTGGACCTGGCCATGCCGGCGCTGAAGCAGCTCGATGCCCAGGGCTTCCTCGTCCTGCGGGAGAACATGGCGCTGCTGATCAAGTTCGACGGCAAGGTGAAGCTGCTGGAGTGGACCCTGCTGCGGATCGTCGAGCGCAACCTGCGCCCCGGCAGCGCGAAGATCGGCAATGTGGCGCTGGCCGAGCTGGCGGAACCGACCGCCGTGCTGCTGGCCTTCCTTGCCCGCGTTGGCGAAACCAGCGCTGCGCAGACCGAGCAGGCCTTCGCCGATGCCTGGGGCGGCCTGCCCTTCGCGCCCCGGCCGCTACCCGCTGCGGGCCAGTTGCGCGATCTGGAAGCCGCGCTGAAGCAGCTGGAGCAACTGCGCCCATTGCAGAAGCCGCAACTGCTCAAGGCGATGGCTCGCTGCGTCGAGCAGGATGGCCAGATCAATGCCAGCGAAGCGGAGCTGATGCGGGCGGTGGCGGATATCCTCGATTGCCCGATGCCGCCGTTGTTGACTGCCTGAGATCAAGCTCTCGCCCGTAGGATGGGTAGAGCGAAGCGAAACCCATGCTGCTCCGAAACTCCGCGCCAGTGAACGATGGGTTTCGCAAGCTCTACCCATCCTACGAGCCCAAATATCCCCACGTTATAGGTAGTCACCCGCATGTCCCGCGCCAGTCCATCCACCTAGCATGGGCAATCCAAAAAAAGGCCCGTACACCACGCCATGCCCCACATCGCCATTACCTACACCGCCAACCTCACCGAAGACCTGCACCCACTGGAGCTTCCACAAAAACTCCACCAAGCCGCCCAGGCCCTCGGCGTATTCCCCCTCAACGGCCTGCGCACCTTTGCCCAGGCCATCGACGACTACCGGGTCGGCGCCAGCACCGCCAACGAAGCCTTCATCCAGATCCAGATCCGCATCGCCCCCGGCCGCCCCGAGGAGCTGCGCCAACGCATCGTCGACACCCTGTTCGCCACCGCCGAACAAACCCTCGCCGAACTGATCGCCGAACGCCCGGTCGGCCTGCAACTGGAAATCACCGAATTCGATCGAAGCCTCACCCGCATGGCTGGCAGCTTGCCCACGGTCTGAGCCGCACATAAAAGACGCGCAAAAGAAAAGGGCCTCCGAAGAGGCCCTTTCCATTCGCTTAACCGTCGCTTACGCGCGGCTGGCGGCAGCGCCCTGCTCGCCTTTCGGCGCCAGGTTCAGCGCGTAGTACAGCACCGTCAGCAGCACCAGGAAGGCCGGGCCGATGTACAGCGCGATGCGGGTGTCCTCGAAGAACGCCATCAGCACCACGACCAGCACCAGGAAGGCCATGGCCAGGTAGGAGCTGACCGGGTACAGCCACATCTTGAACTGCAGCTTGCCGGCTTCGGCGGCGGAGAGGCCGCGGCGGAACTTGAGCTGGGCCAGCAGGATCATCGCCCAGGTCCAGATCGCACCGAAGGTGGCGATGGAGGTCACCCAGGTGAATACCTTCTCCGGTACCAGGTAGTTCAGCAGCACGCCCAGCAGCAGCGCGACGATGGACAGCAGCAGAGCATTACGCGGTACGCCGCCCTTGGAGGTCTTGGCGAACACGGCCGGTGCCTGGCCATGCTGGGCGAGGCTGTAGAGCATGCGGCCGGTGCTGAAGATGCCGCCGTTGCAGGACGACAGCGCAGCGGTGATCACCACGAAGTTGATGATGCCGGCGGCGGTCTTGATGCCCATGCGCTCGAAGGTCATCACGAAGGGGCTGCCCTGGGTGCCGATCTCGTTCCACGGGTAGATCGACATGATCACGAACAGCGCGCCCACGTAGAACAGCAGGATGCGCCAGAACACCGAGTTGATCGCGCCCGGAATGGTCTTCTGCGGGTTCTTCGCTTCGCCGGCAGTGAGGCCGATCATCTCCACGCCCAGGTAGGCGAACATCACCATCTGCAGCGACATCAGCACGCCGGTGATGCCGTGGGGCATGAAGCCGCCGTTGCTCCACAGGTTGGAGATGCCGGTGGCGATGCCGCCGTTGCCGAAACCGAAGAAGATCATGCCGCCGCCGACCAGGACCAGGGCGACGATGGTGACGATCTTGATCAGAGCGAACCAGAACTCGAACTCACCGAAGGCGCGTACCGCCACCAGGTTGATGGTGCCCATGCTCGCCAACGCGGCCAGCGCCCAGATCCAGCGCGGTACCTCGGGGAACCAGATGCCCATGTAGATGGCCACCGCGGTGATTTCCGCGACGCAGGTCACCAGCCATAGGAACCAGTAGTTCCAGCCGGTCAGGTAACCGGCCAATGGGCCGAGATAGTCCTGGGCGTAACGGGCGAAGGAGCCGGCCACGGGATTGTGCACGGCCATCTCACCGAGGGCGCGCATGATCACGAGGATGGCGAGACCGCCGATGATGTAGGAGAGCATGATGGCCGGGCCGGCCATCTGGATGGCCTTGGCGGAGCCGAGGAACAGGCCGACGCCGATGCAGGCGCCGAGGGCCATGAGACGGATGTGCCGCTCGTTGAGATCCCGCTGGAGATCGTGGGACGACATGGTGATGCAACCTCATTTTGTTCTTGGGAAGTATCAGCTGCGGACTCGAAGTGCAGTCGGGATGCGGAATCACCGGAAAAAAGCTTCGCCACCGCGCCAATTGGCACAGGGGGCGGAAATTTCTGGCGATTCCAGGACGGCACGCCGCAAGAGGCTGCCCGCTCTTGTGAAGCAGACGTAGGCATTACGGGAGTGGACCACGGCTGAGGTCGCTGCCGAATTTACACAAGTCCGCAGGGGACGTCTGCCCCAATCGGGTGCCTTTTGACCAAAGGCGTAGAGACGTTTCGTCGCGCCGGGCGCAACCCGGTTCTACTCGCCAGCCAGTGGTTGCAAGTCCAGCAGCAGCGAACAGGGCTTGCCGCTCTGCGGATGGCGCGGCTCACGCAGTTGCCGCAGGCGCCAGCCGCTGGCGGCGAGCAGCGCCAGCCAGGACTCCAGGGTGCGGAAGTACCAGGGCATCGGCGCGCTGAAGGCCTCGCCGAAGGCGGCGAAGGTTTCCAGCCGCCAACCATCGGCATAAGGCTCCTCAACACAGGCGGACCAGGGATGGACGGTCTGGATCAGCAGGCGTCCGCCCGGCTCCAGACGCTCACGCAGTACCGACAGCAGCGGCGCGATGGATTCATCGAGCAGGGCGAAGTTGCACACCAGTGCGTCGAAGCGCCCCAGCGACTCGCCCTGGGTGATCAGGTCGGCGTAATCCATCACCTCGAAGCGCCCACCGCCCGACTGGCGCGCGGCTTCGATCAGCAGCGCGGAAGCGTCCACCCCCACGCATTGGCTGCCCCGCTCCGCCAGTGCCCGGCAGAGCCAGCCTTCGCCACAGCCGATGTCCAGCACTCGATGTGCCGGGCCTGCGGCTACGGCGCTGAGGATCGCCGCGTCGGTCACCAGGCGCCGGCTTTCGATACGCTGTTCGCGCACGGCGTGGGTCCAGGCATCGGCGTTGGCCTGCCAACTGTGGCGGATACGGGCTTGCTGGTCGGTCATGGCGCTCTCCGTGCTTGAGTCGACTTGATCGCGGATGACTCCGCGCCGGCGAAAAGTAGCAGCACTGCGTCCCGCAGGAGCGGGCCACGCCCGCGAATCGCACTCATGGGGCGCTCGCATCGAGCTACTGCGTCTTCCACCCCTTGGGCACCGCCAACCCCTTGGGCGGTGGCGTCTGCGGCTGCATTTCGCGGCAACCGGCATCGCGGAACGGCCCACCGATCTTCTGCCAGCCATCCCCCGGCGAGGTCTGCTGGCAGGTATAGGCGCCGTCCACCTTGCTCTGCCACTTGTAGAACGGCATGGGCGCGGCGATGGCGCTCAGCGAAGCCAGCAGCAGGGGCACGACGGGCAAAAACAACGAACGCATGACGGGAAGTCCTGTCGAAGTCATCAGGGTCTGTGGAGGCTTGGGTAGCGTACGCCCCATCATCAACAGTCAGTCCTATTGCACCTGCTGGCCGTCGGCAAATCAATCAGGCAGGCATGGAGCGGTGCTGCGCGGCGCGCAGATTTTTCGCCGCCGACTACGCTGGATGTTAGGAAAGCCGCTGTCTCGGGGCTTTCGCGGCGTCGGGAGAGGCGCCGGTCGTCACGTGGGCGGAGTCCGCTTACCTAGGCTGTGGTTTGAGCATGGGCAGGTCGTGAAATGGATAGCTCGAAGCATTCCGGTACGCATTCAGCAGCTCAACCGGGTCGCTCGGAGCCCGGTGTTTCCCCAACGAAAGTCCACCATCACCGTTTCCTGCTGCTATTTCTCTTCCTCCTGCCGCTGCTCGCCGCCATCGGCGCCGCGCTGCTCTATGAAGCGAGCACCTCCAAGCTGCAGGCCCGCGAGCTGGCGCGCTACGCCGGCCAGCTGACCTGGCAACTGGCACAGGGCCCCAGCAGTTCCGTGGTGTACCCGCAGAGCGGCCCGTTCGACCGCCGGCTGGGCTACCTGCAATTGCCCGCCTTCCTAGATCGCCTGCACCAGCGCAACTTCATCACCCTGAGCCAGACCCGCTTCTCCGACCCGCTGATGCAATACACCGGCCACGGACTGTTCCCACCGTACCCCGAGAAGGACCAGGCCGGCGTCGACATCGCCGACTGCCGCGGCCTGCCGATCTACAACTTCCGCTATCCGCAGCGGCTTTACGCCAACTTCGACAGCATTTCCCCGCTGATCGTGCAGAGCCTGCTGTTCATCGAGAACCGCGACCTGCTCGACACCCAGCGCCCCTACCTGAACCCGGCCATCGACTGGAGCCGCTTTACCCAGGCCTCGCTGGCCCAGGTAGGCAAGCTGGTCGGCATGGGCAACCACGCCCCTGGCGGCAGCACCCTGGCCACCCAGATCGAGAAGTACCGGCACTCCGAGGACGGCCGAACCAATTCCATCACCGACAAGCTGCGGCAGATGGCATCGGCCAGCGTGCGCACCTACCAGGGTGGCGCGGAGAACCTGGCGGCACGGCGCAACGTGGTGCTCACCTACCTCAACTCGGTGCCGCTCTCGGCGCAGCCGGGCTACGGCGAAGTCAGCGGCCTGCCGGACGGCCTGTGGATCTGGTACGGCGCCAACTTCCAGGAGATCAACCAGCTGCTCAACGCGCCGCCGGCCAGCGGTGTTTCGCTGGCCGAACAGGGCAAGGCGCTGCGCCAGGTCATCTCGCTGATGATCGCCCACCGTCGCCCGTCCTGGTACCTGGCGCGCGGCCGCGACCAGTTATCCGGGCTGACTGACAGCTACCTGCGCCTGCTCGCCCAGTCCGGCATCATCGACGCCTCGCTGAGCGATGCGGCGCTGAAGCAGCAGTTGGTCTTCCGCGATCCACGCAACCAGCCCACCGTCACCCCGCTGGAGAACAACAAGGGCGTGACCCTGGCGCGCACCCGCCTGGCCGGGATGCTCGACGTGCCGCTGTATGACCTGGACCGCTTCGACCTCTCCTTCAGCACCACCCTTCAGCATGAGCTGCAGGAGCAGGTCACGGCCTATCTGCGGCGCCTCTCCGATCCGGAGTTTGCCGCGCAGATCGGGCTGTTCGGCGAGCACCTGCTGTCCCAGGACAAGACCCAGGACGTGCGCTACAGCTTCACCCTGTTCGAGCGCACCCCCAGCGGCAACCGCGTGCGCGTGCAGACCGACAACACCGAGCAGCCCTTCGACATCAACGAGGGCAGCAAGCTGGAGCTGGGCTCCACCGCCAAGCTGCGGGTGCTCTCCACCTACCTGGAGACCATCGCCGACCTGCACGACCAGTACGCACCGATGAGCGCCGCCGAGCTGAAGAAGGTGCAGGTGGAGCCGCTGGACTTCATCAGCCGCTGGGCCATCGACTACCTGATCACCGCCAAGGACCGCAACCTGCCGGACATGCTGGTCGCCGCCATGCAGCGCAAGTACTCCGCCAGCCCCTACGAGGCCTTCTTCACCGGCGGCGGCATCCACACCTTCAACAACTTCCGCAAGGAGGACAACGGCCGCATCCCGACCGTCCAGGACGCCCTGCGCGAGTCGATCAACCTGCCCTTCGTGCGCCTGCTGCGCGACCTGGTGCGGCACGACATGTACGCCAACTCCGGCAGCAAGATCGAGGTACTGGCCGACGACAAGGACCCACGCCGCCAGGCCTACCTCGATCGTTTCGTCAACAAGGAGAGCCAGGTCTACCTGCTGCGCTTCTGGCAGAAATACAAGGGCAAGACTGCCGACGAGCGCCTCGACACCTTCCTCGACGGCCTGCGCGCCTGGCCGGTGCGGTTGGCGGCGATCCACCGCTACCTGCAACCGCAGGCGGACCTGCCGACCTTCACCACCTTCCTCCAGGACCGCCTGAAGAAAGGCAAGTACGCTGGCGAGCAGATGACCGACAAGCGCATCGCCGATCTCTACACGCACTACGGCCCCGGCGCCTTCGACCTCAACGACCAGGGCTACGTCGCCCGCGTGCACCCGCTGGAGCTCTGGCTGCTGGGCTACCTGCAGCGGCAGCCAGCGGCCACCTTCAACGATGCGGTGGCGGCCAGCGTGGCGGAGCGCAAGCAGGTCTACGGCTGGCTGTTCAAGTCGCGGCACAAGTACGCGCGCGACAAGCGCATCCGCATCATGCTGGAGGTGGAAGCCTTCCTCGACCTGCATGAGCAGTGGAAGCGCCTGGGTTATCCCTTCGACCACCTGGTGCCGTCGCTGGCCACCGCGCTAGGCAGCTCCGGCGACCGTCCGGCGGCCCTCGCCGAGCTGATGGGGATCATCCTCAACGATGGCGTGCGTCTGCCGACCCTGCGTATCGACAACCTGCGCTTCGCCGCCAATACGCCGTACGAGGCGAGCCTCGGCCCGCAGTCGAACACTGGCCGCCAGGTAATGCGCTCGGAAGTGGCCCAGGCCCTGCGCAGCGCGCTGTCCCAGGTGGTGGACGCCGGCACCGCGCGGCGACTGTCCGGCAGCTTCAAGCTGGCCGACGGCAGCCCGCTGGTGATGGGCGGCAAGACCGGCACCGGCGACAACCGCATCGAGAGCGTGACCCGCGGCGGCTGGGTGAAGAGCTCCAAGGCGATGAACCGCACCGCGACCTTCGTGTTCTACCTCGGCCCGCGCCACTTCGGCACCCTCACCGCCTACGTGGCCGGCAGCGAGTCGGACAACTTCAAGTTCACCTCGGCACTGCCGGTGCAGGTGCTCAAGGGTATGGCGCCGATGCTGCAGAGTTACCTGGAGCCAGGGATCAGCACCGGGTGCCAGCAGCCGATCGACAATCTGCGGGTGAGTTGGCGATAGTCTTTGCGCCAGAGTGGAACCTGTAGGAGCGAGCTTGCTCGCGAACAGCCGGACGCCATGAGTGCCCAGCCGGATTCGCGAGCAAGCTCGCTCCTACGAAAGGCTCCGAGCTCGCCGGGTGACGCCATCCACGTCAACCCCCCCAGTGCCGATACATCCCTGAACCTGCAGGAGCGGATTCCGTCCGCGATGAACCCCGGCGCGGAGCAAATCGCGGACGGAGCCCGCTCCTACGAATGCCCTAAGCGCTTACTTCCCCTGGACGCTCTTCACATACAACGCCTCTACCTGCTCCCGCGCCCAGGGCGTGCGGCGCAGGAAGGTCAGGCTGGACTTGATGCTCGGGTCGTTCTTGAAGCAGCGGATATCGATGCGCTTGGCCAGCCCGTCCCAGCCGTACTGCTCGACCAGGCGATTGAGGATGGCTTCCAGGGTCACGCCATGCAGCGGGTTCTTCGGTTTGTCGGTCATGGTCCGGCTTCAACAGGTGGGAATGCGCGGCACCTTAACACCAAGCCGTCAGACCCGCAGCCCGGCCACCCCGGCGATGATCAGCGCCACCGACATCAGCTTGGTCAGGGTCAGCGCCTCGCCCAGCAGCAGGAAGCCGAACAGCACCGTGCCCAGGGTGCCGATCGCCGTCCAGATCGGGTAGGCGATACTCACCGGCAACTGGCGCATCGCCAGGGTGAGGAAGAAAATCCCGCCGATCACCGCGACCACTGTCACCGCAGTCGGCAGTGGCCGGGTGAAGCCCTCCGCGTACTTCATCGACACGGCGAACATCACCTCGAACACCGCCGCCACCATCAGCATCGCCCAGGCCATTACGAACGCACCCACTCGCTCTCGGCGAGATCGGCCAGGGCCTTTTCGGCCAGTTGATAGGAGGCGTGGAAGGCTTCGGGATTGCCCTCCTCGCCCTCGGCGGCGATCACCTGCACATCCTCGATACCAAGGAAGCCCAGCGCCACACGCAGCCAGGCGTCGGCGTGATTCATCCACTCCAGCTCGCCACCCGGCCCCATGCCGGCGCCGCCGCGACTGGTGACGATCAGCGCCTTGCGCCCCTTGAGCAACGGCTCGTACTCCGCCTCGCCGTCCTTCAGGTGCAGGTCGAAGGTGCGGCCGATGCGGACGATCTGGTCGACCCAGGCCTTCAACCCGCTGGGCACGCTGAAGTTGTACATGGGCGTGGAGATCACCAGCAGATCGTGGGCGAGCAACTCATCCACCAACTCGTCGCTCAGCGCCAGTTCGGCCTGCAACCCGGCGGGGCGATGCTCGCGTTGCGGATGGAAAGCGGCGGCGATGAAACCTTCGCTGACGTGAGGCAGATCGGCGCGGCCAACCTCGCGGCGGGTGATCTCCGCTTGCGGCAGCGCAGCGAGAAAGCCCTCGGCCAGGCGGCGGGAATGCGAGCGGTTGGCGCGGGGACTGGCGTGGATGGCGAGAATCCTGTTCATCTGTAGTTCCTTGCTCAAGGTGTACACTGCGAAGGTCAAGAGCGGCCTCCAGTTGCCGTCCAAGCTATTTCCAGCCTGACCGCCGGACAACTGAGGGGATTTCCTTCCAGATGAACACAGCTCATCCATGGAGCACCGCATGTTCGCCAACCTGCCCCTTCCCGCCCTGCGCACCTTCGAATCCGCCGCGCGCCAGCTGAGTTTCAAGGCCGCCGCCCAGGAACTGGCGGTGACGCCCACGGCGGTGTCCCATCAGGTCCGCGCACTGGAAGACTGGCTGGGCCTGCCGCTGTTCGAGCGCCTGCCGCGCCAGGTGCGCCTGACCGAAGCCGGTGAGCGGCTGTTCAGCAGCCTGCATGGCGCATTGCTGGAGGTATTGCAGTCGGTGGACAGCCTGCGCCCGCAGCGCAGCGCCAGCAGCCTGACGATCTCCACCACGCCGGCGTTCGCCGCGCTCTGGCTGGTGCCGCGCCTAGGGCGCTTCTACGCGCGTCACCCGCACATCCGCCTGCGCCTGGACAGCCAGTGCGAGCTGCTCGACCTGCAACAGGACGCCAGCGTCGACCTGGCGATCCGCTACGGCTTCGGCGACTACCCGCGCATGCACAGCCAGTTCCTGCTCGGCGAGCGCTTCGCGGTGTACGGCGCGCCCGCGCTGGTGGCGACCGCCGACGTGGAGGTGCCGGAGATGATCAGCGTGCGCTGGCACAACTCCGAGCTCTACGAGCGCGGCTGGAAGGCCTGGTGCGCCGTGGCCGGCGAAGAATGCCTGCTGGCCGGCGCGGTACAGCGCGAATACGACGAGGAGTTCTACGCGTTGCAGGCGGCCATCGCCGGCCAGGGGCTGGTACTGGCCAGTTCGCTGCTGGTGTCCGAGTGCGTGGATAAGGGGCTGCTGGTGCCCTATCGCCCCGAGATCAACGTTCCCGGCGCACGCTACACCGCACTCTGCGTGCCGGGCCGCGAGCGCCATCCGCCGGTGCGCGCCTTCCTCGACTGGCTGGCCGAAGAAGCGGCCCAGGCCGCCGACCCGCTGATCGACAACGCCGCCTGAAGCGGATCGCCGCGCCTGCCGCTGCGCCCGCGCACTCGGGCGTTTGCGGTGCGCAATGCGCCGAGCGTGGGTAGAATCATGCCTGCCGCCTCCCCCATACCTATAACGATTCCTCTTTGCCCGCCCGCACTCCGGTCCATTGGCCCCGGAGCGCATCGCGCATGGCCGGGGGACTCGGCCTGAGCCCCACCTCACCTCAGGATTCCCATGGACACCGCGCAACACACCCACACCGGCAGTTGGCTGAGCGTCATCGCCCTGGCCCTCGCCGCCTTCATCTTCAACACCACCGAATTCGTTCCGGTGGGTCTGCTCAGCGACATCGGCGCAAGCTTCGACATGCGCCCGGAGCAGACCGGGCTGATGCTCACCCTCTACGCCTGGGTGGTCTCCCTCACCTCGCTGCCGCTGATGCTGCTGACCCGCAACATGGAGCGCCGCCGCCTGCTGGTGGTGATCTTCTGCCTGTTCATTGGCAGCCACCTGCTCTCAGGCGTCGCCTGGAACTTCAGCGTGCTGATGCTCAGCCGCTTCGGCATCGCCTTCGCCCACGCGGTGTTCTGGTCGATCACCGCTTCGCTGGCGGTGCGCGTGGCACCGCCGGGACAGCAGGCGAAGGCCCTCGGCCTGCTCGCCACCGGCACCATCCTGGCGATGGTGCTGGGCATTCCGCTGGGGCGCGTACTGGGCGAGGCACTGGGCTGGCGCGCGACCTTCCTCGCCATCGCCGGCGTATCGGTAGTGGTCGTTCTCTGGCTGGCGCGCTCGCTGCCGCTGCTGCCGAGCCAGAACTCCGGCTCGCTGCGCAGCCTGCCGGTGCTGCTGCGCCGCCCGGCGCTGGTGTCGATGTACGTGCTCACCGTGCTGGTGATCACCGCGCAGTTCACCGCTTACAGCTACATCGAACCCTTCGCCCGGGAAGTCGCGGCGCTGGACAGCCGGAAGACCACCCTGCTGCTCCTGCTGTTCGGCGGCGCCGGGCTGTTCGGCTCGATCCTCTTCAGTCGCTACAGCGAGCGCTTCCCGCGCGTCTTCCCCTGCGTCGCCATCGCCGTACTCGGCGCCTGCCTGCTGCTGCTCCTGCCGCTGGCGCACTCGCCGCTTGCCCTGCTCGGCCTGAGCCTGTTCTGGGGCGCGGCGATCCTCTGCTTCGGCCTGGCGCTGCAGGCCAAGGTGCTGCAACTGGCCCACGACGCCACCGACGTGGCCATGGCGATGTTCTCCGGCCTGTACAACGTCGGCATCGGCGGCGGCGCCCTGCTGGGCAGCCGTGTGGCGGTGGGCCTGGGGCTGGAGTGGATCGGCTACGTGGGCGGCGCGCTGGCGGTGGCCGGTCTGCTGCTGTGTCTGTTCGCCTGTTGGCGGTATGCGGCGGCGCTCAGCAACGAGCACACCTCGCGTCCGGAACTGTAGGGTGCCTGACCGAGCGTAGGAGCGGACTCTGTCCGCGATCGGCCGAACCCATGCGCCAAGGCCCACCCGCAAACAAAAAAGGCCGCGCCCCTCACGGAGCGCGGCCTTCTTCATTCAGCGAAGACTCAGCGGCTGGTCGCCGGAATGCCTTCAGGCAGATGCGCTTCCGCGTACTCGGCCTCGGCGGCCTCGAAACGCTGGATCATCGCCTTGGACGGCGCGGTGCCGATCAGGCTGAAGACCACGATGGACAGGCTGGAAAGGATGAAGCCCGGAATGATCTCGTACAGGCCGAGCCAGCCGAACTGCTTCCAGACGATCACGGTGACCGCGCCGACGATGATGCCGGCCAGCGCGCCGTTGCGGGTCATGCCCTTCCACAGCACGGAGAACAGTACCAGCGGGCCGAAGGCGGCGCCGAAGCCGGCCCAGGCGTAGGACACCAGGCCCAGTACGCGGTTTTCCGGATTAGCGGCCAGGGCGATGGCAATCAGCGCCACCAGCAGCACCATGGCACGGCCGACCCAGACCAGCTCGAGCTGGCTGGCGTTCTTGCGCAGGAAGGCCTTGTAGAAGTCTTCGGTCAGCGCCGAGGAGCACACCAGCAGCTGGCAGCTCAGGGTGCTCATCACCGCGGCGAGGATGGCGGATAGCAGGACGCCGGCGATCCACGGGTTGAACAGGATCTTCGCCAGTTCGATGAAGATGCGCTCGTGGTTCTCGCCCACGGCGCCCGCCTGGTCCGGATGCGCCTGGAAGTAGGCTATGCCGAAGAAGCCCACGGCGACGGCGCCGCCCAGGCAGAGGATCATCCAGGTCATGGAGATGCGACGCGCGGCCGGGATCGACTTCACAGAATCGGCGGCCATGAAGCGCGCCAGGATGTGCGGCTGGCCGAAATAGCCCAGGCCCCAGGCCATCAGCGACAGCACGCCGACAAAGGACGCGCCCTTGAACATGTCGAAGTTGGCCGCGTCCTTCAGCTCGATGGCGGCGAAGGCCGGATCGATACCGCCGGTGGCGAGCAGCACGAAGATCGGCGTGAGGATCAGCGCGAAGATCATCAGCGACGCCTGCACGGTGTCGGTCCAGCTCACCGCCAGGAAGCCACCGACGAAGGTGTAGGCGATGGTCGCGGCGGCACCGGCCCACAGGGCGGTCTCGTAGGACATGCCGAAGGTGCTTTCGAACAGGCGGGCGCCGGCGACGATGCCGGAGGCGCAGTAGATGGTGAAGAACACCAGGATCACCAGCGCGGAGATCACGCGCAGGATGCGGCTGTTGTCCTCGAAGCGGGTGCTGAAGTAGTCCGGGAGCGTCAGCGCGTTGCCGTTGTGCTCGGTGTGCACGCGCAGGCGACCGGCGACGAACAGCCAGTTCAGGTAGGCGCCGCAGATCAGGCCGATGGCGATCCAGCTTTCGGAAATGCCCGACAGGTAGATAGCGCCGGGCAGGCCCATCAGCAGCCAGCCGCTCATGTCCGAGGCGCCGGCCGACAGGGCGGTGACGAAGCTGCCGAGGCTGCGGCCACCGAGGATGTAGTCGGAGAAGTTGTTGGTCGAACGATAGGCGGCCAAGCCGATCAGAACCATGGCCGCGATGTAGATCACGAAGGTGATCAGAGTGGGCGTGTTGACGCTCATGGGGACTCCCCTACAGCTTGTTTTTATCCAGGCTCGCTGGGTAATGCGGGCCCTTGAGGCAGCCGGCGCGGATGGCGCCGACCGGTTAGCGCTTGCTGTCCAGCAAGCCGGGCTGCGCGTGGCACCAAGTGGCACCGAACCGCTACGCATCCCGTCGCAGGTCCGCCGTCGTCCGTGCCGGCGCATTCCTGCGGCCGCCGTCTCACCACGGCGACCTTCGCCCCGTACCTCGCTGGTACGCGCGGTGCGGGCCGTTTACCGGGCACGGCCCGGTAATCCTTCAGGTGCCGGGGATGGCGCCTGCATCCCGATGAAGCCCTGCACGCCACACGATACGGGGCCTGCAGCGGTATTCACCGGAGTCATTCAGAACTGTGCTCACGCGCGCATCGAGAAGCGGCAGGGGGTGGCCGGCGCGCGAGGGCGCGGATTGTACAGAAAGCTGGGGAGTCGATTGCGCCACTGGTCCGACCCATGACGGCGCAATGCCACAGCCGGGCATCAGCAGCCGGACCGTGGAGGGAGTGGCGCGGCCAGGTGCGGGCGCGCTACAGGCAAAGACAGAACCGGTGATGGGCATGCTGCCCCTCCCGCGTATCGAGCTGGATGTTGTTCTTGGTCTGACCCGGGTTGCACCCTGGAACACCAGCAACGCGGTTGGCGGACTCTATGGGTTGCACCCATGGATTTCTTGCTGAAAACTCCGGTTTTCTTGCAAAAGACTCCGGCACCGGCAAGGCATCGGCTGACCATCTGGTCAGCAATGGAGACGACCAAGGCGGGCGAATTCAGCTACGGCGCAGGCTGCCGGGGGTCAGGCCCAGGTAACGGCGCATGGTGGTGGTCAGTGCGCTCTGGCTGGAGAAACCGCACTCCCCCGCCACCCGCACCAACGGCAGATCGCTCTCGCGCAGCAGACGCGTGGCACGATCCAGGCGCAGGCGCAGCAGGTACTGATGGGGCGTGAGGCCGACCCGATCCTTGAATTGCGCGTGGAACTGGCTGGGGCTGAGACAGGCGACCTGCGCCAGTTCCGCCACCGTGATGCGCCGGGCCAGGTGTTCGCCGATGTGGGCATCCAGCCGCTCCAGGTCCAGCGGGCCTGGGCGCGGCGCCGCCAGCGGACCGAACAGCCGCAGGTGCAAGGCGCGCAGCAGCACTCCGCCCAGGGCGCGGGCCAGCAGCGGGTCGTTGCCGTAGCGCTCGATCTCGGCGCCGGCATAGCTGAGCAGGTTCTGGAAATCGGCGTCCAGGGTCGGGTAGCGCGGCGCCTCGAACAACCGCGCCAGCAGCTCCCGATCCTCCTCGCCGGTGCTGGTTTCGTCGAGGTCGACGATCAGCATGCGGTTGTCACCCAGGCCGGCGAATTCGTGCCCCACATCCCCCGGCACCAGGCAGGCGCGCATCCGGCAAACCTCGCCGCCCCGGCCAGCGATCTCGAACTCCGCACGACCACTGAGCGACATCACCAGTTGGTGATGGTCGTGGGCGTGATGGGAGGTCTGATCGGACAGACAGGCGAGGCGGGTTTCGAACATGGCAGGATGTGATCAAATTTTGCACATGCTACGTGAGTTGCACCTGCCTGCCCAGTTTCACTCCATCGGGTTGCACCTCATCAGCCCTCTCTGGCGGGCCTAGGGTCGGCGCCCGGCGTAGTCCCGGGCGAACTGCGCGGCGATCCGTCCGGACCGCGAACCGCGATGGGTCGCCCAGCGGATCGCCGCCTGCTCCCATTCCGCCTGCTCCACGCCGCCCAGGCCGTGGGACTCCAGCCAGCGCGCGACCACCTCCAGATACCGCTCCTGGCTGAACGCATGGAAGGATATCCACAGGCCGAAGCGCTCGGAGAGCGAGGCCTTACCGAATCGGTCCCGGACCATGGCAACGAGCACGCCGCCAGCCCGGTCGCCGCCGTTGCCCTGGACTTCCCCGACGGCCATGAAGTGCCCGCTCACAGCCACCATCGCGCGCAGCTGCTCTACGCGGTGCGCGGCGTCCTCGTCGTAGGCAGCGCCAGCGGCCAGTGGGTGGTGCCAGACAATCGCGGCCTGTGGATTCCCGCTGGCGTCGAGCACTGGACGCGCATGGTCGGCGACGTCCAGGTGCGCACCCTCTACGTGGAGCCCGACAGCGCCCCGCACTTGCCGCAGAGCTGCTGCGTGCTGGCGGTCTCGCCGCTGCTGCGCGAGCTGATACTTGCCGCCCTGTCGATCAGCGGCGAGGTGACGGCGGATTCCCGCGACGGGCGGGTCCTCGGCCTGCTGCTGGACGAGCTGCGCGAAGAGCCCGTGCTGCCGCTGCACCTGCCCTTGCCGGCGCACCCGCGCCTTCGCGCGCTCTGCCAGGCCATCCAGCGCCAGCCCGGGGAGCATGCCGGCCTCGCCGACTGGGCACGCCAGGCGAATGTCGATGCCAAGACGGTGCAACGCTGGTTCCTTCGCGAAACCGGGCTGACCTTCGGCCAATGGCGGCAGCAGGCGCGTTTGCTGGCGGCCCTGGAACGCCTGGCGCTGGGGGACAGCGTGCTGAGCGTGGCGCTGGAAGTGGGCTACAGCACGCCGAGCGCCTTCAGCGCCATGTTCAGCCGCCAATTCGGCCGTCCACCCAGCGATTTCCTGCGGCCGCGCCCGCTAATCCGGCCGTAAGCATTCTCCTGCAACATCCACTCGCAATATCCGCTCAAAACATGGGATTGAAACCCCGCTTCCGCTTCCCCATCTAGACTGTCATGTCCTATCAGTCAGGTGCCTCATGAGCGACCACGACGAGATTCACGATATCCATAGCGCCGAAGAGGTCAGCAACACCGGGCTCGTGCTGCCCGGCCAGAACCTGCCGACCACGGTCTATGCCATTCCGATCCACAACCGCCCGTTCTTCCCGGCGCAGGTGCTGCCGGTGATAGTCAACGAGGAACCGTGGGCGGAAACCCTCGAACTGGTGGCCAAGACCGAACACCACTGCCTGGCGTTGTTCTTCATGGACAATCCGCCGGACGACCCGCGCCACTTCGACCCCAACAGCCTGCCCGAGCACGGCACCCTGGTGCGCGTGCACCACGCCAGCCGCGAGGGCGGAAAGCTGCAGTTCGTCGCCCAGGGCCTGTCGCGGGTGCGTATCCGTGGCTGGATCAAGCGCCACCGCCCGCCCTTCCTGGTGGAAGTGGAGTACCCGCACACCCCCAGCGACCCGAGCGACGAGGTGAAGGCCTACGGCATGGCCCTGATCAATGCGATCAAGGAGCTGCTGCCGCTCAACCCGCTGTACAGCGAAGAGTTGAAGAACTACCTGAACCGCTTCAACCCGAACGATCCGTCGCCGCTCACCGACTTCGCCGCCGCGCTGACCACGGCGCCTGGCGCCGAGCTGCAGGAAGTGCTGGACACCGTGCCGATCCTCAAGCGCATGGAGAAGGTATTGCCGCTGCTGCGCAAGGAAGTGGAGGTCGCGCGCCTGCAGAAAGAGCTGTCCGCCGAGGTGAATCGCAAGATCGGGGAGCGTCAGCGCGAGTTCTTCCTCAAGGAACAGCTGAAGATCATCCAGCAGGAGCTGGGCATCACCAAGGACGACAAGAGCGCCGACTCCGACGAGTTCCGTGCCCGCCTGGAGGGCAAGATCTTGCCCGAGCAAGCCCGCAAGCGCATCGACGAAGAGCTCAACAAGCTGTCGATCCTGGAGACCGGTTCGCCCGAGTACGCCGTCACCCGCAATTACCTGGACTGGGCCACCTCGGTGCCCTGGGGCCTGCTGGGCAGCGACAAGCTCGACCTGAAACACGCGCGCAAGGTGCTCGACAAGTACCACGCCGGCCTGGACGACGTGAAGGACCGCATCCTCGAGTTCCTCGCGGTGGGCGCCTTCAAGGGTGAGATCGCCGGCTCCATCGTGCTGCTGGTAGGCCCGCCCGGCGTGGGCAAGACCAGCATCGGCAAGTCCATCGCCGAGAGCCTGGGGCGGCCGTTCTACCGCTTCAGCGTCGGCGGCATGCGCGACGAGGCGGAGATCAAGGGCCACCGCCGCACCTACATCGGCGCCCTGCCCGGCAAGCTGGTGCAGGCGCTCAAGGAAGTGCAGGTGATGAACCCGGTGATCATGCTCGACGAGATCGACAAGCTCGGCAGCAGCTACCAGGGCGACCCCGCCTCGGCGCTGCTGGAGACGCTCGACCCGGAGCAGAACGTCGAATTCCTCGACCATTACCTGGACTTGCGCCTGGATTTGTCCAAGGTGCTGTTCGTCTGCACGGCCAACACCCTGGACTCGATCCCCGGTCCGCTGCTCGACCGCATGGAGGTGATCCGTCTCTCCGGCTACATCGGCGAGGAAAAACTCGCCATCGCCAAGCGCCACCTGTGGCCCAAGCAGCTGGAAAAAGCCGGCGTGCCGAAGAGCCGCCTGTCGATCAACGACGCCGCCCTGCGCGCGGTGATCGAGGGCTACGCCCGCGAGGCCGGCGTTCGCCAGCTGGAGAAACAGCTCGGCAAGCTGGTGCGCAAGTCGGTGGTGAAGCTGCTGGAGGACCCGGAATCAGTGGTGAAGATCGGCGCCAAGGACCTGGAGGACTACCTGGGCATGCCGGTGTTCCGCACTGAGCAGCTGCTCTCCGGCATTGGCGTGATCACGGGCCTGGCCTGGACCAGCATGGGTGGCGCCACCCTGCCCATCGAGGCGACGCGCATCCATACGCTCAATCGCGGCTTCAAGCTCACCGGGCAACTGGGCGATGTGATGAAGGAGTCGGCGGAAATCGCCTACAGCTACATCAGCTCGCACCTGAAGCAGTACGGCGGCGACGCCGGCTTCTTCGACCAGGCCTTCGTCCACCTGCACGTGCCCGAAGGCGCCACACCCAAGGACGGCCCCAGTGCTGGCGTCACCATGGCCAGTGCCCTGCTGTCCCTGGCACGCAACCAGGCGCCGAAGAAGGGCGTGGCCATGACCGGCGAGCTGACCCTCACCGGCCAGGTGCTGCCGATCGGCGGCGTGCGCGAGAAGGTCATCGCCGCGCGCCGGCAGAAGATCTTCGAGCTGATCCTGCCGGAAGCCAACCGTGGCGACTTCGAGGAGCTGCCGGAGTACCTGAAGGAAGACATCACCGTGCACTTCGCCAGGCGCTACGGCGATGTCGCGAAGGTGCTGTTCCCGGGCTGATCGCCCTGTGAATCGCGGACGGAGTCCGCGATGCTCTTGTTCCTTGTAGGGCGAATAATGCCTCACGCGTTATCCGCCGCCTTGTTGTTGGATGTTCATGCGCCGCTTCGGCGTGTGCTGGGACTTTTTGTTTCGCCCCCTCGGGCGAGTCCCTTTTGGCGAACGTCGGATAGCCGCCCTCCCAAAAGGAACCAAAAGGTCTCGTCCCGACATCCGGCCCCGGCTTCGCCGGGGTTCCCTCCCTCCGGTATCGCTCCGAGGGTCGGCATCCATGCCGCTCGCCCCTCTGCGCAATACCTCCACTCGGTCTCCTGACAGGACTCTGCGCGCGCCTGCGACTTTGGCTGCTTCATGCCGGGTTGCTCTTCGTAGGATGGCGTGGAGCGCAGCGATACCCATCACGGCGGATAACGCTGCGCGTTTTTCGCCCTACGGGTTGTGCGCCGCGCTGCTCTTCGTAGGAGCGAGCTTGCTCGCGAACAGATTCCTCGGCTGCACCGGTGTTGGGCGGTTCGCCAGCAAGAACCAGGTGTCCCCTCAGCCCTACAGGTCGGCGGCAAACGCCGGCGCTTTCTTGCCCGCACAAACTCCGCCGCGATGGATTTCGCGGACAAGGTCCGCCCCTACGGGAGCAAAGCCTGCTCAGAGCAAGACCCTTGCCGTTGCTTCGCTCTTGAAGGCTTCCAGAGAAATCTCCGCACACTCCGAACACCCCTTCAGGAGGCCGAGTGGAATCGTAGTTTCAGGGGTTGAGCGACATGGATGCCGCGAGAGCCACGATGGGCCAGGGATGGCCCTTCGTGGCGTGCCCCTGAAACTTCGATTCAACGAGGGCATTTTTTCGCCCCAAGCGAAAAACCGGATGACAGGGGCAAGACCTTTGCCTCCTTTGTGGGGGAGCGGCCTTCGGTCGTTTGCCAAAGGAGGTCGCCCGAGGGGGCGAAACAGAATCTCTCAGCACACGCCGAAGCGGCGCAGAAACACTGAGCCCCAAAAACGGCGGATAACGCTTGAGGCGGTCTTAGCCCCCAAAAGCATCGCGGACAAAGTCCGCTCCTACGCCGGGCAGCACCTCATGGTCTTCCCTCTTCGTACGTTTGCGATATCCTGCGGCCAGTCTGGTCCCCACCCCAGGAGTCGTCATGCCGTCGTACCGCCTGTTGCTCCCCCTCTCCCTGGCCCTGCTCGCCGGCTGCGCCGGGCAGTCCAAACCCGTGGTCACACTGGAAGACGCCAGAGACTGCAAACCCCTGAAGCTCCACGAGGGCCAGGAACTGGTGCTGATCCTGCCAAGCAACCCCACCACCGGGTTCCGTTGGGAAATGCGCAATGCCGCCAATGGCCTGCTGCAAAGCCTAGGCCCTGAGGTCTACAGCAATCCGGAAGACGCAGGCCTGGTCGGCAGTGCCGGCGAGTCCACCTGGCGCTTCCGTGTATCCGGCACCGGAGAGGACAAGCTGGAACTGGCCTACCGTCGTCCCTGGGAGCCGGAAGTCGCTCCTGCGCAGACCTTCGTCTGCCCGATTGCCGTGCGCTGACTCGAGGCACCCGGCAACCGGCGCCATAAGCCGCTCGGGCTGTGGCGACGCGATGCGCTGCGGCACAGTGGACGCACCTTTTCACGGGAGGGAACCCCATGCGCTGGACACTTCTGGCACTGCTCGGCGGCATCGCCTACCTGCTTGCCGTCACCTTCGACCTGCCGCCCTTGCGCATGCTGTGCAAGCCGCTGCCGGTCCTCGCCCTGCTGCTCTGGCTGCTGAGCACGCCGGCCGATACCTACCGGCGCTGGATCGCCGTGGGCCTGCTACTGTCGATGCTCGGCGATATCCTGCTGGAGTGGCCGGTCAACGCCTTCGTCCCAGGTCTTGCCGCCTTCCTGCTGGCGCACCTGGCCTATCTGCTCGCCTACCTCGGCGACACCCGCCGCCTGGCCCCGGCGGGCCTGCTGTTCGCCACCCTGCTGGGTGGTGCTCTCTTCGCCCTGCTCTACAGCCGGGGCCTGGGCTCGCTGCTGCTGCCGATCGCCCTCTACAGCCTGACCATCAGCTGCATGCTCTGGCGCGCCATCGCCCGTCTTGGCCGCACCGACCTGCCAGCCGCCAGCCGCAACCTCGCGGCGGTCGGCGCCCTGCTGTTCGTCAGCTCCGACGCGATGATCGGCATCAGCCGATTCGTCGGCGCCTTCGACGGCTCCTCCTACGCCATCATGCTCACCTACTGGCTCGGACAGTTCGGCATCGCGGCATCGGTCACAAGTCGTCATCAGGCTCTGCCATACTCACCGGGACTGCCCAACACCCGAGTCTGACATGCTGCGATTCGCTGTGCCGGCGCTGCTCCTGTGCACCCCACTGATCGCCAGTGCCGAGCCACTGCATCTGGCCGGAGACGATTGGTGCCCCTACATCTGCCCGGATAACCCGGACAAGCCCGGCTACCTGCTCGAAGCCCTGACCCGCATCCTCAACCAGCCCCCCGCCTTCGAACCCCTGCCCTGGCCGCGCGCCCTGCAGATGGCCCGGGAAGGCCTGGTGGATGGCGTGGTCGGTGCCTATCCGGAAGAGTCGGAAAACCTGGTGATCGGACGCGAGCCCATCGGCTGGGTGACCATGCGCTTCTACACCCGTGCCGACAGCCAATGGCACTACCAGGGGCCACAGTCCCTGAATGACCAATCCATCGGCCTCGCCCAGGGCTATTCCTACGGTGCACAACTGGACGCCTGGCGCGACAGCCACCTGGAAGATCACGAACAGGTGCAGGTGCTCAGCGGCGAGCGGGTGCTGGAGCGCAATATCCAGAAGCTGCTGCTCGGCCGCATCAGCGTGTTGCTTGAAGACCGCCAGATCGTCGAGCACTACCTCCATCGTCACCGCCTGTCCGAGCAGATTCGCGCCGCCGGACAGCTGGCCGATAAACGCCCCATGTACGTCGCCCTCAACCCTCGCCTGGAGTCGGTCAAGGAGCGCCTGGCGGAGCTTGACGACGGCCTGCGTGCGTTTCGCCGGAGCGAGCAGTGGAAGCCCTTGATGCAGGGATATGGAGTGGCTGTGGAATAGGCATCCTAGAGCGTGAGAAAAGTCCGGCACAGCGCTGGGTCATCGGCTATAGATCAATTACAAGAGACTGCAATAAGGGGAGCTCCATGCGTGCAGTAGTTCGCTCGATGTTGTTGCTGGGAGCGTATCTGACGCTCTCTGCCTGTGGCGGCTTGTTGCCCAGCGAACGCGCGGAAGTGCAATCACCTTTCCTGGACTACCAGGATGCACAGAGCCGCTTCAACCAGGTCGACCCGGGCAAGACCACCCGCTCGCAGTTGTATGCGCTGGGCTTCGACCCGTTGTCCCAGGGCAACGCCAAGATGCTCTCGTTCATCGATGTACGCCTGTTGTTCGTGCAACCCAACATTCCCATCGACTACCTGCCTGACGGCCTGATCACCTGCCTGCAGGCCAAGGATCGCTGCATCGGCTACTCCTTCGACTTCAGCAAGACCGACAGCCAGCGGGTGGGCAGTTTCTGGGCGGACATCTTCAACTTCCGCAAGCGCCGGGAAGTCCAGGGCTGGTCGTTCCGCCCGGTATTCGTACTGATCGACGACGTGGTGGTGCACAAGACCAGCAACGGCGAACCCAACATCCGTCGCCGGGAAGACAAGAAGAACCCGCTCGGCCCGCTGCAGGGCGCCGGCGAATACTTCTCCGACCAGCTCAAGTGACCCTTATCGGCTGAAGCTTGGGCGCGCTGGGCGCCTCGGCTACAATGCGCGCCCCGGCAACCGGGCGCGCCGCGCCCGGCTGCCTGTTCAGCGTAACGAGGCCCCATCCAGCGTGAGCGAATCCGACCGCATCTTCGCCCAGCCGCAAACCCAGGTTCCCGACTTCACCTTCAATGAGGACGTGGTGCGCGTCTTCCCGGACATGATCAAGCGATCCGTGCCGGGCTACCCCACCATTGTCGAGAACATTGGCGTGCTCGGTGCGCGCTTTGCCGCCCCGAACAGCGTGCTCTACGACCTCGGCTGCTCGCTGGGCGCCGTGACCCAGGCACTGCGCCGCCACGTGAAGACCGAAGGCTGCCGCGTCATCGGCGTCGACAATTCCGCGCCGATGATCGAGCGCTGCGGCGAATACCTGCGCGCCCAGGACGCCATGCACCAGGAACTGCTGCCGGTCGAGCTGATCGAGGCGGACATCCTCACCCTGGACCTCAAGCCCTGCTCGCTGATCGCGCTGAACTTCACCCTGCAGTTCATCGCCCCCGAACAACGCCTGGAGCTGCTCGCCCGCCTGCGCAGCGCCCTGCTGCCGGGTGGCGCGCTGATCCTCTCGGAGAAACTGCGCTTCGCCGACGAGCAGGAGCACGAACTGCTCACCGACCTGCACATCGACTTCAAGCGCGCCAATGGCTACAGCGAACTGGAAATCGCGCAGAAACGCACCGCCATCGAGAACGTCATGCGCCCCGACACCCTGGAGACCCACCGCGAACGCCTGCTGGCCGCCGGATTCTCCAAGGTCGTGCCCTGGTTCCAGTGCCTCAACTTCGCTTCCCTGATTGCCCTGCCATGATCGAACGCTTCAACCTCGACCGCCTGAGCCTTGAACTGGCCGGCACTCCCCTGCAAGCCTGGGCTGAATCGCTGCCCGCGCAACTGGCCGCCAAGGTCGACGATGGTCACGGCGACCTGGAGCGCTGGCTGGCGGCGGTGGATCGCCTGCCGCAGCTGCAAGCCGCCGCCGTCGAGCTGCGGGATCGCTTCAATCTCGAAGGCGCCTGCGACGAGGACACCCGCGCGCAGCTCAAGCTCGCGCTGCAAGGGCTGATCCCGTGGCGCAAGGGGCCATTCAACCTGTTCGGCGTGCACATCGACACCGAATGGCGCTCGGACTGGAAATGGCAGCGCGTCTCGCCCCACATTGACCTGGTGGGCAAGCGCATCCTCGACGTTGGTTGCGGCAACGGCTACTACCAGTGGCGCATGCTCGGCGCTGGCGCGCGCAGCGTAGTGGGCGTGGACCCGAACTGGCTGTTTTTCTGCCAGTTCCTCGCCATGAAGCGCTACCTGCCGGACCTGCCGGCCTGGCACCTGCCCTTCGCCCTGGAAGACCTGCCCGAGAAGCTGGAAGGCTTCGACACGGTATTCTCCATGGGCGTGCTGTATCACCGCCGCTCGCCCATCGACCACCTGCTGGCGCTCAAGGACTGCCTGCGCCGTGGCGGCGAGCTGGTGCTGGAAACCCTGGTGGTGGAAGGCGACGTGAACACCGTGCTGGTGCCCGAGGACCGCTACGCGCAGATGCGCAACGTGTGGTTCCTGCCGTCGGTGCCGGCGCTGGAGCTGTGGCTGCACCGCGCAGGCTTCACCGACGTGCGCAGCGTGGACGTCAGCCGCACCTCGGTGGACGAACAGCGCGCCACCGAGTGGATGCGCTACCAGTCGCTGCCGGACTTCCTCGATCCGCACGACCACAGCCGCACCCTCGAAGGCCTGCCGGCGCCGCTGCGCGCCACCTTGGTCGCGCGCAAGCCCTGATCAATAATTCCCCGTAGGAGCGGGCCATGCCCGCGATTCGCGCGCATCGGGCGCTCCTACAGGAATACGCCGGATCAGCGGTTGGCCGCCGCCACGATCAGCGCCTTCATCTCCGCTACAGCCTGCTTGAAGCCCACGAACAGCGCGTGGGCAACGATGGCGTGACCGATATTCAGCTCGTTGATCCCGGCAATCGCCGCCACCGGCTCGGCGTTGTGGTAATGCAGGCCATGGCCGGCATTGACGATCAGGCCGTGGGACAGGCCGAACTCCACGCCATCTCGAATACGCGCCAGCTCATGGGCGGCTTCGGCCGGGTTGTGCGCGTCGGCATAGCGGCCGGTGTGCAATTCCACGGCCGGCGCGCCGATACGCGCGGAGGCTTCGATCTGACGCTGGTCCGGGTCGATGAACAACGACACCTCGCAGCCGGCGGCGGACAGGCGCTGCACAGCCTCGCGGATGCGCGCTTCCTGGCCAGCGACGTCCAGGCCGCCTTCGGTGGTCAATTCCTGCCGGGTCTCCGGAACCAGGCAGACATGGGCCGGGCGGATGATCTCGGCGAACTTCATCATCTCCTCGGTGACGCCCATCTCGAAGTTCATGCGAGTCTGCAGCACTTCGGCCAGCACGCGCACGTCGCGGTCCTGGATGTGCCGGCGATCTTCGCGCAGATGCACGGTGATACCGTCGGCGCCAGCTTCCTCGGCGTCCAGCGCGGCTTTCACCGGATCGGGGTAGCGGGTGCCTCGGGCCTGGCGCAGTGTGGCGATGTGGTCGATGTTCACGCCCAGCAGAATACGGTTGGCTTCAGTCACGGGAGTTGTCCTTGCGATTCATGAATAGCTCGCGGCTGACCAGAGGTCGGCCACCAAGATGGGGCGCCAGGGCCTGGCGCATCAGACGCTTGGCCGCCGCCAGCGCGCCGGGGGCGCTCCAGTCGGCCTCGGCCATGGCCAGCAGGTCGGCGCCTTGGAACAGCCCCGGCTGCAGGCTGCCAACCGGTTCCAGGCCGGAGTCCGGCAGCAGGCGGTAGAGTCCGTCGGGAGCCACCGGCTGGCCGACGATGTCGCTTTCCAGGGAGAAACCATAACCCAGCTCGTCCAGCAGCCGCCATTCGAAGGCTCGCAGCAGCGGTTCCAGCGGTCGTCCAGCGGCCAGCAGCGGCAAGGTCGCCTGGTAGTGGTCGAACAGCGCGGGATGCGGGTCCTCCGACGGCAGCAGGCGGATCAACAGCTCGTTCAGGTACAGCCCGCTGAACAACGCCTCGCCACTGAGCAGGTTGGGGATACCGTTGGCTTCCAGGCGCACAACGTTCTTCAGGTCGCTGCGCCCACGGAACTCCGCCTCCAGGGGCACGAAGGGCCGCGCCAGCGCGCCGGCCTTGCCTCGGGCGCCACGCAGTACGGCCCGCAGTCGGCCTTGCGGCGTGAGGAAGTCCACCAGCGCACTGGTTTCCTTGTAGGCACGGCTGTGCAGGACGAAGGCGGCTTGGGCGGAAGAAGCGAGGCTCATGGCGCTGCGCCTGGGATGGAATTCGGAAAGTGGGCGCACTCAGGCGCCCAGGCTGCGCCCCGCGAGCAGCTCGCGGGGCGATGCGGGTCAGAGGTCGCCGTAGCCCAGCGAACGCAGTGCGCGCTCGTCGTCGGACCAGCCGCCCTTCACTTTCACCCAGAGGTTGAGCATGACCTTGGAATCGAACAGCACTTCCATGTCCTTGCGGGCGTTCTGGCCGATGCTTTTGATGCGCTCGCCCTTCTCGCCGATGATGATCTTCTTCTGACCATCACGCTCGACCAGGATCAGTGCGTGGATGTGCAGAATCGGGCCGTCCTGCTTGAACTCCTCGATCTCCACGGTGACCTGGTACGGCAGCTCGGCACCCAGCTGGCGCATGATTTTCTCGCGCACCAGTTCAGCGGCCAGGAAGCGGCTGCTGCGGTCGGTGATCTGGTCTTCGGGGAAGAAATGCTCGCTCTCGGGCAGGCGCTCGGCGACCAGGCCCTCGAGAATCTCCAGGTTCTGCCCGTGCTGGGCGGAGATCGGCACAACTTCGGCATTGGGCAGCTGCTCGGCCAGCCACTGCAGGTGCGGCAGCAGCTCGCCCTTGTCTTCCATGCGGTCGACCTTGTTCACCGCCAGCAGCACCGGGCAGCTGACGTACTTGACCTTGTCGTAGACCATCTGGTCTTCGTCGGTCCAGCGGTTGCGGTCGACGACGAAGATCACCACGTCAACGTCCTTCAGCGCGGCGCTGGCCGAACGGTTCATGTAGCGGTTGAGCGCCTTGTCGTTGTCCTTGTGCAGGCCGGGGGTGTCGACATACACCGCCTGCACGTCACCCTCGGTCTTGATGCCCAGCAGGGTGTGGCGAGTGGTCTGCGGCTTGCGCGAGGTAATCGCCAGCTTCTGCCCGAGAATGTGGTTGAGCAGGGTCGACTTGCCTACGTTGGGGCGGCCGACGATGGCGACGTAACCGCAACGAACGGCTCCTGCTTCATCGTGCTCGGATGGGTCGTGCTGGTCTTGCTCGTGCTCACTCATGGCCATTCTCCACGCCCAGGGCTGCCAGGGCAGAGGCGGCGGCCACCTGCTCGGCGATGCGGCGACTGCCGCCGTGGCCATGGGTCTTGTCATTCAGCAGGGCAACCTCGCACTCGACGAAGAAGGTGCGGCAATGCGGTTCGCCCTGGATATCCACCACGTCGTAACGCGGCAACTCGCACCCGCGCGATTGCAGGAATTCCTGCAGGCGGGTCTTGGGGTCCTTGTTGGTGTCCACCGGGGTCAGCTCGCGCAACTGCGGGCCGAGCCAGGCCATGATCCGCTCGCGGGCGGAGTCCATGCCGGTATCCAGGTAGATGGCGCCGATCAGTGCTTCCATGGCATCGGCCAGGATCGACTCGCGGCGGAAACCGCCACTCTTGAGCTCGCCCGAGCCCAGTCGCAGGTAATCCCCGATCTCGAAACCACGGGCCAGCAGGGCCAGGGTCTCGCCTTTCACCAGTCGCGCGCGCAAGCGCGACAGCTGGCCTTCACGGGCCTGGGGAAAGTGGGTGAACAGGGCTTCGCCGATGACGAAGTTAAGGATGGCGTCGCCGAGGAACTCCAGGCGCTCGTTATTGCGCCCGGCGAAACTGCGATGGGTCAGCGCCAGGACCATCAGGTCCTGGTCGCGGAAGGTGTAGCCAAGCTTGCGCTCGAGTCGATCCAGACTGTTGTTACTCACGGCATTCGTACACGGAATTCTTTGTCAAATTTGACCACCAGGTCGATGTTCTGCACCAGTGGCTCACGTCTTTCGTATTTCAGGTGGGCGCGGAACTCGTTGTTCTCGAGCTTCACATCCATAGCCTCATCCAGGTTCAAGTCGCGGATGCCGTTGATCAGCATCGCCTTGCTCACATAAGAGTAGAACTCCGGCACGCTGCGCACCTCCGCTGCCTTGTCGGTTTCCACCGAAGTGATGGCCTTCTCAAGGGAGTAGTAATCCAGGTAATGCGGAATAACCTTGAACGCCGCACTGGCCAGGAACGCCACAACAGCGAGAATCACCAGCCAGCCCAGCAACGACATGCCCTTCTGCGAACGTGCGTACTTCATATCGACCTCATGTCGGTATCGTTCTTATTGTCCGCCAACCGCGGCGGGTCCACGTGCAAACGGGGCTGCTTCGCTCCCCGCGTGCAGCCCCGCCCGGGTTTCTAGCACTGTTCGCCGCCCGAAGGCTTCGAACATCTCACAACTTTAGTGGATCACGCCCACTCGTGAGAAATTCGGTAGATTGCGCTGCTTGGGTTCCGGCCAGCTCATCCACACCGCGAAGGCCTTGCCGACGATATTGCGGTCCGGAACCATACCCAGCAGATCCTTCGGGATCTTCGGGTCGTTCCAGTAGCGGCTGTCGTTGGAGTTGTCGCGGTTGTCGCCCATCATGAAGTAGTGATCGGCCGGCACTTTCCACTGCTTGCCCGGCTCGACGCGATAACGGGTCATTTCCTTGCGGATCAGGTGCTCGACGTCGCCCAGCTTTTCCTTGTACAGCGTGACGCTGCCCAGGCTGCCGGGCTCTTCGCCCAATAGCTTCTCGGCGATCAGCTGGTCGTTGACGTAAAGGCGCTTGTCGCTGGTATAGCGAATGGTGTCGCCGGGAACGCCGATCACACGCTTGATGTAGTTGATGTTCGGGTCGCTCGGATAGCGGAACACCATGACATCGCCGCGCTGCGGATCGCCGACCGGGATCACCTTGGTGTCCAGTACCGGCAGGCGGATGCCATAGGCGAACTTATTGACCAGGATGAAATCACCCACTTCCAGGGTCGGCTTCATCGAGCCCGACGGGATCTGGAAGGGTTCGACCAGGAAGGAGCGCAGCACCAGAACGATGAACAGCACCGGGAAGAACGACTTGCCGTACTCGACCAGTACCGGTTCCTTGTTGAGTCTTTCCAGCACTTCCGGATCAGGCTCGCCGACCGTGCCTTCATAGGCGGAAATGGCTGCCCGGCGGCGCGGCGCGAACAGCACCAGGTCCACCAGGGCGAGAACGCCGCACACAGCAACGGCAATCACCAGCAACAGCGGGAAATTCAGCGTCATAGGGTTCAACTGTCCACTTTGAGCACAGCGAGGAAGGCTTCCTGCGGAATCTCCACGCTACCGACCTGCTTCATCCTTTTCTTACCGGCCTTCTGCTTTTCCAGCAGCTTGCGCTTACGGCTCACATCGCCACCATAGCACTTAGCCAGCACGTTCTTCCTGAGCGCCTTGACCGTCGAGCGGGCGATGATCTGCCCACCGATGGCCGCTTGAATCGCGACGTCGAACATCTGCCGCGGAATCAGTTCTTTCATCTTCTCCACCAGCTGACGGCCCTTGTAGGGCGCGTTGTCGCGGTGGACGATCAGGGCGAGGGCATCGACCTTCTCGCCATTGATCAGTACGTCGAGACGAACCAGGTTGGCCGGCTCGAAACGATCGAAGCTGTAGTCCAGCGAAGCATAGCCACGGCTGGTGGACTTCAGGCGATCGAAGAAGTCCAGCACCACTTCGTTCATCGGCAGGTCGTAGATCACCTGGACCTGGCCGCTGAGGAAGTGCATGTCGCGCTGAACGCCACGCTTCTCGATGCACAGGGTAATGACGTTGCCCAGGTGCTCCTGAGGCACAAGGATGGTGGCACGGCAGATCGGCTCACGCATCTCGTCGATGGACGAAAGATCAGGCAGCTTCGACGGGTTGTCGACATACAGGATTTCGCCGTTCTTCTGCACGATCTCGAAGATCACGGTCGGCGCGGTGGTGATCAGATCCAGGTCGTATTCGCGCTCCAGGCGCTCCTGGATGATCTCCATGTGCAGCATGCCGAGGAAGCCGATGCGGAAACCGAAGCCCAGGGCCTCGGAGCTTTCCGGCTCGTACTGCAACGCGGCATCGTTCAGGGTCAGCTTCTGCAGGGCTTCGCGGAAGTCCTCGAAGTCATCGGAGCTGACCGGGAACAGGCCAGCGTAGACCTGCGGCTTGATGCGCTTGAAGCCCGGCAGCACGTCCACGTCGGGAGTGTTGTTCAGGGTCAGGGTGTCGCCCACCGGGGCACCGAGAATGTCCTTGATGCCGGCGATGATGAAGCCCACCTCGCCGGCCTTGAGGTCCGGAGTCTCGGTGTGCTTGGGAGTGAAGACACCGACGCTGTCCACCTGGTGGACCTTGCCGGTGGACTTCACCAGGATCTTGTCGCCTTTCTTGACGCGGCCGTGCTTGACGCGCACCAGGGAGACCACGCCGAGGTAGTTGTCGAACCAGGAGTCGATGATCAGCGCCTGCAGCGGCGCCTCGATCTCGCCTTCGGGCGCAGGAATGGCGCTCACCAGACGCTCCAGCACGTCCTCCACGCCCATGCCGCTCTTGGCCGAGCAGGCCACGGCGTCGGTGGCGTCGATGCCGATGATGCTTTCGATCTCGTCCTTCACGCGGTCCGGATCGGCCTGCGGCAGGTCCATCTTGTTCAGCACGGGCATGACTTCCAGGCCCTGCTCGATGGCGGTGTAGCAGTTGGCGACCGATTGCGCTTCCACGCCCTGGCCGGCATCCACCACCAGCAGCGCGCCTTCGCAGGCGGCCAGCGAGCGGCTGACTTCGTAGGTGAAGTCGACGTGGCCGGGGGTATCGATGAAGTTCAGCTGGTAGGTCTTGCCGTCCTTCGCGTTGTAGTGAAGGGTGACGCTGTGCGCCTTGATGGTGATGCCGCGCTCACGCTCCAGATCCATGGAGTCGAGGACCTGCGCCTCCATCTCGCGGTCGGACAGGCCGCCGCACATCTGGATGAAGCGGTCCGCCAGCGTCGACTTGCCATGGTCGATGTGGGCGATGATGGAGAAATTGCGGATATGACTCAGGTCACTCACGGCTGAACACACTCGAAAGGCTGAAGGCGGCAATCCGCCGAAAAATAGCCGGGGAGTTTACTTGAATCCCAGACTGTCCGCCACGCCTGCGCCGGACGGACGGACATGAAAAAGGGCGGTGAAGACCGCCCTTTTTCAGTGCCGAGTTTACTCGGCGAGCTTGAAGGTGATGAAGCTCGCACGGCCCTGGCGCAGTACACGCATGGAGATCGAACGATCCTTCGGCAGAGACTTGGCGATCTCGGAGAAGGTCTTGGACGAATCCACCGCGCGATTGTTCAGGTGAGTGATCACATCACCCTGGCGCAGGCCGATCATCGCCGCCGGACCGCCCTGGACTTCCTTGATCACCACGCCGGCCTTGATATCCAGCGACTTGCGCTGCTCAGGCGTCAGCTCGGCGACTGTCACGCCCAGGCGGTTGCTGCTGCGCTCGGCGCCCTTGCCCTCGACGGCGGCGACTTCCTCGTCCTCGTCCGGCAGGTTGCCGATGGTCATGTTCAGCGTCTTGCGGCTGCCATCGCGGATGACTTCCAGAGCAGCCTTGTCGCCCGGCTTCATGTTGCCCACCAGGTGCGGCAGGTCAGCCGACTCATTGATGGTCTGGCCGTTCAGGCTGAGGATCACATCCCCCACCTGCAGGCCGCCCTTGGCTGCCGGGCCGTCTTCGACCAGCTGGGCCACCAGCGCGCCGGACGGCTTATCGAGCCCGAAGGACTCGGCCAGATCCTTGTTCACTTCCTGGATCACCACGCCCAGCCAGCCGCGACTGACCTTGCCACCCTTCTTCAGCTGATCGGCGACGTTCATCGCCACATCGATCGGGATCGCGAAGGAAAGGCCCATGAAGCCACCGGAACGAGTGAAGATCTGCGAGTTGATACCCACCACTTCGCCCTGCAGGTTCAGCAGCGGACCACCGGAGTTGCCCGGGTTGATCGCCACGTCGGTCTGGATGAACGGCACGTAGTTCTCGTTCGGCAGGCTGCGGCCCTTGGCGCTGACGATACCGGCGGTCACCGAGTGATCGAAACCGAAGGGCGAGCCGATAGCCAGCACCCACTCACCCACTTTCAGCTTGTCGGAATCGCCCAGCTTGAGGGTCGGCAGGTTCTTGGCCTCGATCTTCAGCACGGCGACGTCGCTACGCGGGTCGGCGCCGACCAGCTTGGCCTTGTGCTCGCTGCGGTCGGACAGACGCACCAGGATCTCGTCGGCATCGGCCACCACATGGTTGTTGGTCAGGATGTAACCATCATCGGAAATGATGAAGCCCGAGCCCAGGGACTGCGCTTCGCGCTGCTGTCCGCGGGGCGCCTGGCCCTGCCCCTGACCACGGGGAATGCTGCGCTCGAAGAACTCGCGCAGACCCGGCGGCAGGTTATCCAGGTCCGGGATACCCATCTGGGCGCCCGAACGATCAGGGAGCTTCTGGGTCGTACTGATGTTGACCACTGCCGGCGACGCCTTCTCGGCCAGCGTCGTGAAGTCCGGTAGTTCGGCACGCGCAGTGACCGACAGGCTCAAGGCCAGCAGGGCAATCAGCGCAGCCATGCTGCGTTTCAGGGTTTGCATTGACTACAGCTCCCGTGATGTTGATTGGGAAAGAGACTAAACCGGGCCGAGCGGCCCACCGACCAGCGCACGCAGCACAACCGGTTGCATCGCCGGATCATTCGAATGGCGTCGCGCCAGGCGCCGCACGAGCAGCCAGGCCAGCAGGAATCCCGCAAGCCCGGCCACCATGACCAGAGGTTCCCCGAAACCGATCCGCGCCGCCAGTAGCGCCAGTGCGAAAAGTCCAATTAAGGGGGAAAGATAGAAGAGCAGGGCACTCTTCAGGAGAACGCTCTCGCCCACGCCCAACACGACTTCGTCGCCAGGCGCCAACTTCAGCGAAGACAGGGCGCGCACGCGGCCACGCCCATTACCGACACCCAACCGCCCCAGGATACCCTGTCCGCAGCCGGCGTTCACTGAACATCCCGAGCAGGTGGAGCGGCGCAGCGTTTCGACCCAGACTGCTCCGGATTCCACTGCCACCACCCTTCCCTGCTCCTCGATCACTCTGACTGGGCCCCCGCCGGCCGCATGGACAGTGCCACGCGCTCAGCCGTACCGCTGGGGATCTCGCCCACGACGGTCACCATGGTACCGCCGTCTTCACTGGCGTAACGCCGGGACACGACCGTGGTCGGACCCAACTGGGTACGCGCGTCATCGACCTTGGCACCATGCAGCGGCTCGAGGAACACCGAGAATCGCGCCAGGCCATCCCCGTAGGCCAGGCAGAGCACCTGGTCATTCGAGACAGGGCTGCGCTGCTGCAGGGTGCTGTTGAGGGTAAAGCCCGGAGGAACCCACTCCGAATGCCAGCCGGTCTTCACACTGGCGCTCTTGAGCTCCTTGACCGGCTGACAGGTCGACGTCGGCTGCAGCTCGGCGTCGTCAGGCGCCTGCAGGTCGATACGGGTGAACTGCAGGCGCTCGATGATCTGCCCCTTGTCATTGAGCAGCAGGGACTTGAGCGGCAGACCGGTTTCCTTGTCCAGGTGGAGCTCGAAACCGTAGCGATGCTGGTCGCGCGGCATCACCGCGAGCACCACGGCCGGGCGATCGGCGACGCGCGATTCACCCGCGACACGAATGTCGTACCAGGACGAAAGCTCCTGCGGATTCAGCTTGTGCGCGGGCCAGAGCTCACCGACCGAGACCTGCCCGGCCATGCCACCACCCACGCACTGGGTGGCGCCATCGACCCGCAGGACCTCCTGGCGCGGCCCATCGGCCTGAACCAGGCGCTCGCGCACCGAACCATCGGCATCGACCCGATGCCAGACATCGTGCGTCGAGAAAGCACCGCTGCGCTCGTAGACGAAAGTGCCCTGGAAATTCTGTTGCTGGTCTGCCTCGGAGAGGCGCTTGATCCAGTCCATCGCATCGGCGGCCTGCACTGGCAATGCCAGCAGACCGCCAAGGATGAACAGCAGAGCTGTAGTCGCGCGCATGTCGCTCCTTAAGGTCGCAAAATCAGCGGCTTTCCAGGCTCGCGGCGCGCGCGTAAGGCAGGGCGCTGTCAGTACCGTTTACGGCGGACTGTTGCGCATGTTGGCGCAGATAACCCGGAAGACGCTGCTCATGCCAGGTGGTCTGCCCGCCTCGGGCATTGGTGATCACCTGCGGCGCCTCGTCCTGAGTGTAGCCTGCCAGAACCGCCGGGCCCTGAACCTGCGGCAGAGCGATCTGCTGCGTGCCAGCCGCTTGCTGAGCCAGGCCGTTGGCGACATTGTCGTCCTGGTGGTACAGGCGCACCCCCGCCAGCACGGCCAGGGTCACCGACGCGGCTACCGCCAGGCGGCCGACGTTGCGCCACGGATTGGACTTGCTCGGCGCCGGCGCAGCTTCATCGGCCAGCGCGGCGGACACGGCGGCAGCGATATCCAGCTTGGGCATCGCCGGCTCCTTGTGCATCACCGCACGGGCCAGTTGATAACGGGACCAGGTGGCCCGCAACTCGGCGTCCTCGCCGCAGGCTGCAAGCACTCGCCGCAGCTCAAGCTCATCCGCTTCGTTATCCATGACAGCGGACAGCGACTCCTGCAGGGCTTCACGACTCATAGCGGTACCTCTCTTGGCTGTTGCCGCTGTATCAGACTTCTTCATGCAACAAAGGCTGCAAAGCTTTGTCGATCGCTTCCCGCGCACGGAAGATCCGTGAGCGGACCGTTCCCACCGGACACTGCATCACGGTGGCGATATCTTCGTAACTCAGGCCTTCGAACTCGCGCAGGGTCAATGCCGTCCGCAAGTCTTCTGGCAGCTGCTGGATGGTGCGATGGACGGTTTCCTCGATCTCATCCCGCAGCATGGCTCTTTCCGGCGACTCGATGTCCTTCAGGGCATGGTCGCCGTCGAAGAACTCCGCGTCTTCCGCGGTGACATCGCTGTCAGGCGGACGCCGACCGCGCGCCACCAGGTGGTTCTTCGCGGTATTGATGGCGATACGGTACAGCCAGGTATAAAAGGCACTGTCGCCCCGGAAGTTACCCAAGGCGCGATACGCCTTGATGAATGCTTCCTGTGCGACGTCCTGGGCTTCCTGGGCGTCGTGCACGAAACGCACGATCAGCCCGAGAATCTTGTGCTGGTACTTCAGCACCAGCAGATCGAATGCCCGCTTGTCTCCGCGCTGTACCCGTTCAACCAGTTGCTGATCCTGTTCCTGGGTTAGCATGAATGCTCCTCTACGAACCTGGAGGAGCTTCGAGCACCCTGGTAAATCGTCCTGCCAAGATAGACTCGGGACTTCTGCAAAAGTTCTCCCCTCCAAGCATGCGCCGCACAGTTTTTTCACATTCGCGGCAACCGGACCCAGACATGCGTCCGAAGCCCGTTGAATTCAACTGTATCGGGCGTAACACCCGCGCCCTCCCCGCGCAGTCCGAGCCTGCGCGAAAGCGACTTAAGGTATTCCGAGTTGGAACCGGAACGACTAAAAAAGTTCCGGCGATTTGCCACGATCCGTCACCCTCGATGCAACGCCGGCGCGCCTGGTTTCGCGGCATGAGCGCAAGCACGCGGCTTCCGCCCTGCGACTGCCGCACGCAACAGGCGCCTTCGGTGTCATCGGTTCGCCAGTATTGTGCCGTGGCACCCTTCTATATACTAGGGCGCCTTTTTGGTGGAGCCGGATATGAGTCAGCACTTCCAGCATGATGTTTTGGTGATCGGCAGCGGGGCCGCTGGCCTGACGCTCGCCCTGACTCTGCCCGCGCACCTGCGCATTGCTGTCCTGAGCAAGGGCGAATTGTCCCAGGGCTCGACCTTCTGGGCCCAGGGCGGGGTCGCCGCTGTGCTGGACGATACCGATACCGTCGAGTCCCATGTCGAGGACACCCTGGTCGCCGGTGCCGGTCTGTGCCGCGAAGACGCCGTGAAATTCACCGTCGAGCATAGCCGCGAGGCCATCCAGTGGCTGATCGAGCAGGGCGTACCCTTCACCCGCGACCATGAGCCGGGGCGCGAGGACGGCGGTTTCGAGTTCCACCTGACCCGCGAAGGCGGCCACAGCCACCGCCGCATCATCCATGCCGCCGATGCCACCGGCGCAGCCATCTTCAATACCCTGCTGGAGCAGGCACGCCTGCGGCCGAACATCGAACTGCTGTCGCAGCGGGTCGCGGTCGACCTGATCACCGAGCGCAAGCTCGGCAAGAAGGGCCAGCGCTGCCTGGGCGCCTACGTGCTGGACCGCAGCACCGGCGAGGTCGACACCTTCGGCGCGCGCTTCACCGTGCTCGCCTCCGGCGGCGCCAGCAAGGTCTACCTCTATACCAGCAACCCGGACGGCAACTCCGGCGATGGCATCGCCATGGCCTGGCGCGCCGGGTGCCGGGTCGGCAACCTGGAGTTCAACCAGTTCCACCCGACCTGCCTGTACCACCCACAGGCCAAGAGCTTCCTGATCACCGAGGCCATACGCGGCGAAGGCGGCCTGTTGCGCCTGCCCAACGGCGAGCGCTTCATGCAGCGCTTCCATGCCCTGGCGGAACTCGCGCCGCGCGATGTCGTGGCCCGCGCCATCGACCACGAGATGAAGCGCCTGGGTATCGACTACGTCTACCTGGACATCAGCCACAAGCCGGCCGAGTTCATCCGCGAGCACTTCCCCACGGTCTACGAGCGCTGCCTGGACTTCGGCATCGACATCACCCACGAGCCGATCCCGGTGGTGCCGGCGGCGCACTACACCTGCGGCGGCGTGCTGGTCGACCAGCACGGCCACACCGATGTGCCGAACCTCTACGCCATCGGCGAAACCACCTTCACCGGCCTGCACGGCGCCAACCGCATGGCGAGCAACTCCCTGCTGGAATGCTTCGTCTACGCCCGCTCGGCTGCCGCCGACATCGTCGGCAAGCTCGCCCAGGCGCCCATTCCCGCCGGCCTCCCCGACTGGGACGCAAGCCAGGTGACCGACTCCGACGAAGACGTGATCATTGCGCACAACTGGGACGAGCTGCGGCGCTTCATGTGGGACTACGTGGGCATCGTGCGCACCAACAAGCGCCTGGCTCGCGCGCAGCACCGCGTGCGCCTGCTGCTGGACGAGATCGACGAGTTCTACTCGAACTACAAGGTCAGCCGCGACCTGATCGAGCTGCGCAACCTCGCCCAGGTGGCCGAGCTGATCATCAACTCTGCCATGCAGCGCCGCGAGAGCCGCGGCCTGCACTACACCCTGGACTATCCGGACCTGCTGCCCGAGGCGCGCGACACTATCCTGGCGCCGCCCACCTATTGCGGCTGAAGCGCAGCCTCACCCGCAAGCGCCGGTGAATGTCCGGTGCCAGCGCATCGGCCGGCACGCAGACGCTGCGCGCCAGCCACTGGCCGGGACGGCGGAAGCGCAGCACGATCAACGCGGGCAGCGCCAGGCTGTCCGGCGCCAGTTGCACCGGCTGCCAGCCATCACGCTCGGACCATACCTGCCAACCGTCGGCGTTGTGGCGAAGGCCGCGCACGGAAGCTGCGCTGCGCAGCAAGACCTGGCGCGGCATGACGTACCCGGCGTGCAGCGCACAGGCCAGCAGGCCGAGCAGACTCAGGAACGCGGGGATGGCGGCAAGCAACAGCGCCAGGATGGCGAGCGATTGCGCGCCGAGGTAGGCCGCCAGCAACCCGATGGACGGTCGCCAGCGGCATTCGAAGGGGTCACTTCGGCTGGACACGGTCCAGGATCATGCGAACGATGTGGCGCAGATCGGCGTCTTCCGGCTCACCACGCTGCATGAACCAGCCGAACATGTCCTGGTCCTCGCACTCCAGCAGCTTGCGGAAACGCGCCTGATCTTCGGCGGGCAGGCCCGGATAGACCTCCTGGACGAAAGGCACCAGCAGGACGTCCAGCTCCAGCATGCCGCGGCGGCTGTGCCAGAAAAGGCGTTTGAGTTCGGTTTCGTCGGTCATCTGCAGGTACCTCGAATAACAGCGGGCGAATACATCGGATCGCTCGCGAGGTCGACGGCCGGCGCGAGCCGAGCGGCATTATACGCATGCGCCCCGGCTCCCGGCACCCGCTGACAAGCCTCGGTCCGGGCTCTATCATGAGGCCCCTAACTTTCTTCCAGCGAATCGTGATGACCGCCTCCGCTTTCTTCATCGAACTCAATCACGAAGGGATTCTCGCCGTGCGTGGCGTGGACGCCGCCAAATTCCTCCAGGGCCAGTTGACCTGCAACCTCAGCTACCTGAACGACGAAACCTCGAGCCTCGGCGCTCGCTGCACCCCCAAAGGGCGCATGACCTCCAGCTTCCGCATCGTCGCCGTGTCTGACGGCTACCTGCTGGCGATGGCCAGCGACCTGCTCGAAAGCCAGCTCACCGACCTCAAGAAGTACGCCGTGTTCTCCAAAGCCAGCCTGTCGGACGACAGCGCCCAGTGGACACGTTTCGGCCTGAGCGGCGCCGACGCCCTGCTTGCCGGGCTGGGCCTGGCGCTGAGCGGCCAGGCGGATCAGGTGGCGCAGCATGACGGCCTGATCGCCATCGGCCTCGGGCAGGGTCGCGTCGAACTCTGGGTACCGGCAGCGCGCGCCGCCGAGCTACGCGAACGGCTGGGCGCGCAACTGGCGCACGGCAACCTCAACGACTGGCTGCTCGGCCAGATCCGTGCCGGCGTTGGCCAGGTATTCGGCACCACCCGCGAGCTGTTCATCCCGCAGATGATCAACCTGCAGGCCGTCGGTGGCGTGAGCTTCAAGAAGGGCTGCTACACCGGCCAGGAAATCGTCGCCCGCATGCAGTACCTAGGCCGCCTCAAGCGCCGCCTGCATCGCCTGGCACTGGACGGCAGCGACCTGCCGGAGCCGGGCCGCGAGCTGTTCTCGCCGGTGCACTCCACCAGCGTCGGCGAAGTGGTGCTTGCCGCCCGCGCGGCGCAAGGCGTGGAACTGCTGGCCGTGCTGCAGGACGACGCCGTCGCCGATGGCCGCGTGCGCCTGGGCGAGGCCGACGGCCAGCCGCTGCGCCTGCTGGACCTGCCCTACACCCTGGACAGCAATCGCGAGATCCAGCGCTGATCTGCGCCGGGTGGGGAGCCCGGCGCAGGACAAGGCGTGAAAAGCCCGATTTGGTGATCCACCTAACCGACGAGTGATGTGGCACCGTGCAAAATGCAACCCGTCCTCCGGGTTGCGCGGCAACACGACTCATCAAGAAGCAACATCAGACCCAATCAGGAAGTGCCATGAGCAAGCTTGCCGACAAAGTACAACAGGAACTGCTGCGGGCCATCGACAACGATGAACTGGTGCTGCCGACGCTGCCGGAAGTCGCCTTGCGGGTGCGCGAAGCGGCGGAGGACCCGGACAGCAGCATCCAGGATCTCTCCAAGGTGATCGGCAACGATGCGGCGCTGACCGCGCGCATCATCAAGGTCGTGAACAGCCCGCTGCTGCGCACCAACAAGGAAATCACCGACCTGCAGATGGCGATCGGCCGCCTGGGCATGAACTATACCTGCAACCTGGCCACCGGCCTTGCCATGGAACAGATGTTCCAGGCCACCTCCGACGTGGTCGACCGCAAGATGCGCGAAGTCTGGAACAAGAGCACCGAGATCGCCGGCATCTGCCACGCGCTGTGCCGCCACTACACCCGCCTGGCGCCGGACCAGGCCACCCTTGCCGGGCTGGTGCACCAGATCGGCGTGCTGCCGATCCTCACCTACGCCGAGGAGCACAGCGAACTGCTGGCCGACTCCATCAGCCTCAACCACGTGATCGAGCGCATTCACCCGGTCATCGGCGACCGCATCCTCAAGGCCTGGGACTTCCCGGCGCCGATCGCCGCCGTCCCCGCCCAGCACCTGGATTTCAACCGCGACTCGGTCAAGGTCGACTACGTGGACATCGTCCAGGTCGCCACCCTGCAGAGCTACCTGGGCAGCCAGCACCCCTACACCGAGCTGGACTGGGGCAGCATCCCGGCCTTCGCCAAGCTCGGCCTCGACCCCAAGGCCAATCTCAAGGAAGACGAAGACCTCTCGGCGGCGATGGAAGCGGCGATGAGCATGCTGCAGTAACGGAAAACGTCCGCGACGTTCTTTCTCTTCGTGATGGGTATCGCTGCGCTCCACGCCATCCTACGGATTGGCTTTTTCGTAGGAGCAACTGTCTTTTGGGCTCCCGCGTTCGCGGGAGTGACGGGCGTGAAATTCGCGCCCCTTTACGTCATCCCCGCGAACGCGGGGACCCAGAAAACAATGTGGGAGCGGATCTAGTCCGCGAAACTCCTGCCCCGAAATCCGCCCTCACCGGCGGGTTTCGCGTTTCTGGCTCAAGCGCCGTCCGCCGGGAAGCTCACCCGCACCAGCAGCCCACCCAGCTCGCCCTGGGCCAGTTCGATGCGTGCACGGTGCGCGCTGCAGATCTCGCCCACGATGGCCAATCCCAGGCCGGTGCCCTGCTGGCGACGACGGTAGAAGCGGCGGAACACCTTGTCGCGCTCCTCCGGAGGGATTCCCGGACCGTCGTCCTCCACTTCCAGCCCGGCCGGTGTCAGCACGCGGATGATCACATTGCCGTCCGCCGGGGCATGGGCGATGGCGTTATCCACCAGATTGCTGAGCAGCTCGTTGAGCAGGGTCGGATCGCCCTTCACCCAGGCCGGCTCGTCCGCCTCCAGCGCCAGCGCAACCCCGCGCGCATAGGCCAGCGGCGCCAGCGCCAGGCCCAGCTCCCGTGCCAGCTGGCCGAGCTCGATATCCTCCCCCGCCCCTTCGGCGATGGCGCGCGCGCCGCTTTCGACGCGCGCCAGGGAGAGCAACTGGTTCGCAAGGCCAGTCACCCGGTCGGTGTTCTGCACGGCGTCCACCAGGGTGGCGCGCCATTGTTGCGGGTCCTGCTCGCGCAGTCCCAGCTCCAGCCGCGCCTTGAGCGCCGCCAGCGGCGTGCGCAGCTCGTGCGAAGCCTCGGCGATGAACTGCGACTGCCGATCGAACAGCCCGCGCAGGCGCACGGTGAAATGGTTGAGCGCCGCCACCAGCGGACGCAACTCACGCTGCACCCGCACCTCCGGCAATGGCCGCAAGTCATCCGGCTGCCGCTCTTCCACCGCCGCGCGCAGGCGGTCCAGCGGGCGCAGGCCGGCACTCACCGCATACCAGACCATCAGCAGCGCGGCAATGGCCGACAGCGCCAGGTTCAGCAGGGTGTCGCCGAGCAGGTTGCGCGCCAGTCGCTCGCGGGCACCCAGGGTTTCCGCCACGCGGATTTCCGCCATGCCGTTGACCGTCGGCTGGCTGACCGGCTGCAGCAGGCTGACCACCCGCACACCCTGCCTCTGGTACTGAGCGTCGTAGAACTTGGCCAGCGCCGGGTAATCATCGGTGCGTGGCGTGCCGGGCGGCGGCGCGGGCAGGCTCTCGTAGCCGGAGATCATCCGCCCCTGCGGGTCGATCACCTGGTAGAAGATGCGCCCGGCGCTGTCGTACTCGAAGCTGTCCAGCGCCACATAGGGCACGTTGGCACGCAGGGTGCCGTCGCTGGCGTAGAGACCGTCGGCAATGTCCCGCGCGGACGCCAGCAGGGTGCGGTCGTAGGCGATGTCAGCGGCGTGGCGGGCACGCGAGTAGGTCACCGCACTGCCGATCAGCAGCAGCACCAGCAGGATCCCACCCAGGCGCCAGAGCAGCCGGCCACGCAGGCTGCCGGCGCCGGGGAAGCGCCAGCGGCGCGGCTCAACCATCCTGCGCCTCGAGCAGGTAACCCAAACCACGGAAGGTGACGATGCGCACCGAGCTGCCTTCGAGCTTCTTGCGCAGGCGGTGCACGTAGATTTCGATGGCATCGGCGCTGGCATCCTGGTCCAGGCCGAACACCTGGGCGGCGAGTTGCTCCTTGCTCATCACCCGTCCCGGGCGGGCGATCAGTGCCTCCAGCACCGCCTGTTCGCGGGAAGTCAGATTCATCGCCTGGTCGGCCAGGGTGAAGCGCCGTGCGCCGAGGTCATAGACCAGCTCGCCGCAGCGCTGCTGCTGCTCACCGCCGAGTACGCTGCGCCGCAGCAGGGCCTTTACCCGCGCTTCCAGCTCGGTCAGCTCGAAGGGTTTGGCCAGGTAATCGTCGGCGCCCAGGTTCAGCCCGTGCACCCGGTCGTGCACTTCACCGCGCGCAGTCAACATCAGCACCGGCAGGGTCTTGCCGCGCTCGCGCAGGCGCGCCAGCACCTGGAAGCCGTCCAGGCGCGGCAGGCCGACATCGAGAATCGCCAGGGCGTATTCCTCGCTGGCCAGGGCCAGGTCCGCAGCCACGCCATCCTGCAGCAGGTCCACGGTCCAGCCGGCGCCCTTGAGCGCCTGGGCGACGCTTTCGCCCAATTGGGGATGGTCTTCGACCAGAAGGATTCGCACGCGGATTCACCCCTACGACGACAGGTTCGGGCCGGCAGTGTACCCATCCGCGCGCCGCTGTGAATGGGGGAAATTCGTTGAAAAGACTGCGAAAGCCGACTGAAAGCCTGGTGAAAGCTTAGCCCGTTAGCATCGCCCCCAAGCGGCGAAGACCGCTCAGAGCGAAAGGCGGCGTGGTGCCCTTTCGTGACAACAACAAGAACCGGAGACCACAGATGCCCACTGTCCAGCCCCAGGCTGCACTGGCTGCCCGCAAGCCCATTTTCCCTTGCCTGTCCACTGCCCGCGCGAGCGCCCTGCTGGCCGTCGCCGGCTTCGCCCCGCTGTGCGATGCAGCAGGTTTCATCGAGGACAGCAGCGCCACCCTCAGCACCCAGAACATCTACTTCAACCGTGACTTTCGCGACGGCAGCGGCCAGTCCAAGCGCGAAGAATGGGCGCAAGGCTTCATCCTCGATTTCCAGTCCGGCTACACCCCCGGCACCGTCGGCGTCGGTCTCGACGCCATGGGCATGCTTGGCCTGAAGCTCGACTCCTCGCCCGACCGCACCGGCACCGGCCTGCTGCCGACCCACGACGACGGCCGCGCCGCCGACGAATACAGCAAGCTCGGCCTGACCACCAAGTTCAAGGTCTCGGCGAGCGAGCTGAAGATCGGCAGCCTGATCCCCGACCTGCCGACCCTGCAGCCCAATGACAGCCGCCTGTTCCCGCAGACCTTCGAAGGCGGGCTGCTCAACTCCACCGACCTGCCCGGCCTCAACTTCACCGGCGGTCGCCTGGAGAAGGTCAAGGACCGCGACTCCACCCACTGGCAGGATCTCGCGCTGAACAACAAGAACAAGCGCTTCAGCGGCGGCAGCGCCGAAGGCGACCACTACGACCTGGCCGGCGGCGACTACAAGCTCACCGACCACCTCACCGGCCGCTACCACTACGCCGAGCTGGACAACGTCTACCGCCAGCACTTCGTCGGCCTGCTCGCCAGCTATCCGCTGGGCCCCGGAAAATTCAGCGCCGACCTGCGACTGGCGCTCAGCGACGACCAGGGTGAAGCGCGCGGCGGCAAGATCGACAACCGTGCCTTCAACGGCATGCTCGGCTACGCCCTGGGCGCCAGCAAGTTCAGCCTGGGCTGGCAGCAGATGAACGGCGACACCGCCTTCCCCTACATCGATGGCAGCAACCCCTACCTGGTGAACTTCGTGCAGGTCGGCGACTTCGCCGATGCCGAGGAACGCTCCTGGCAACTGCGCCACGACTTCGACTTCGCCGGCCTCGGGATTCCCGGCCTGACCCTGATGAATCGCTATGTCAGCGGCGACGATGCCAGAATCAATGGCATGGACGGCCACGGCAAGGAATGGGAGCGCAACACCGACATCAAGTACGTGATCCAGAGCGGCCCGCTCAAGGACGTAGCCGTGCGCGTGCGCAACGCCACCTACCGCTCGAGCTTCGCCCGCGATGCCGACGAAACCCGCGTCTACCTCAGCTACTCCCTGGCGATCTGGTAATCGAAAGAACAACAAGAGAGGAATTGCCCATGTCCACCGTCCTGCGCAACCTGACCCTGGCCGGCGCCACCCTGCTGTTCGCCGGCAGCCTGATCGCCGAGCCCAAGCGCCCGGAATGCATCGCGCCAGCCTCCCCCGGCGGCGGCTTCGACCTCACCTGCAAGCTGGCGCAAAGCGCCCTGATGGAGGAGAAGCTGCTGTCCAAGCCAATGCGCGTCACCTACATGCCCGGCGGCGTCGGCGCCGTGGCCTACAACGCGGTGGTCGCCCAGCGCCCGGCCGACGGTAATACCATCACGGCCTTCTCCAGCGGCTCCCTGCTGAACCTGGCGCAAGGCAAGTTCGGCCGCTTCGATGAAAGTGCGGTGAAGTGGCTGGCGGCGGTGGGTACCAGCTACGGCGCCATCGCGGTGCCGGCGGATTCGCCATTCAAGAACCTCAACGACCTGGTTGCCGCGCTCAAGGCCGACCCGAGCAAGGTGGTGATCGGCTCCGGCGGCACCGTCGGCAGCCAGGACTGGATGCAGACCGCACTGATCGCCAAGGCCGCCGGCATCGATCCCAAGCAGCTGCGCTACGTTGCCCTGGAAGGCGGCGGCGAGATCGCCACCGCTCTGCTGGGCGGGCACATCCAGGTTGGCAGTACCGACATCTCCGACTCCATGCCGCACATCCGCGCCGGCAAGATGCGCCTGCTTGCGGTGTTCGCCGAGGAGCGCCTGAAGGATGAAGGCATGACCGACATCCCCACCGCCAAGGAGCAGGGATACGACATCGTCTGGCCGGTGGTGCGCGGCTTCTACGTCGGACCGAAGGTGAGCGAGGAGGACTACGCCTTCTGGAAAGGCGCCTTCGACAAGCTGCTGGCCTCGGAAGACTTCGCCAAGCTGCGCGACCAGCGCGAACTGTTCCCCTTCGCCATGACCGGCCCGGAGCTGGATGCCTACGTGAAGCAGCAGGTGACCCAGTACAAGCAGCTCGCCCGCGAGTTCGGCCTCATCCAGTAACGCCCCGCGCAGCGTCGGCGGCTCCTCGCAGCCGCCGACGCAAGGAGTCTCCCCATGTCGCAAACCAGCCTCTTCCAGCGGCTGTTCGCCGGCGCCTGGCTGTTCGCCTGCGTCGCCTTCGCCCTGATCGCCTGGCAGCTCCAGGCACCCTTCTCCTACGAACCGGTCGGCCCGCGTGCCTACCCGCTGCTCTGCCTGGGCCTGATGGCCGTGGGCCTGGCCTGGCTGATCGCCCGCCCGACGCCGATCAAGCGCGACGAGGACGAGCCCGCGCTGGAAGGCGCGCTGCTGGCCAAGGTGGTGCTCTGCGTCGCCCTGCTGGCGGTCTACGCCGGGCTGTTCGAGCCGCTGGGCTTCATCCCCGCCAGCGCCCTGGTCGGCACCTTCATCGCGCTGATCTACGGCGGCCGCCCGGTGACCAGCGTGGTCACCGCCACGCTGCTCGCCATCGGCCTGTACGTCCTGTTCGACCGCACCCTGGATGTCCCGCTGCCGCTGGGCATCCTCGAACCCCTGCTCTGAGGAAACCATCATGGAAACATTGAGCTACCTCGGGCAAGGCTTCGGCGTCGCCCTGACACCTTACAACCTGATCACCGCGCTGATCGGCACCCTGATCGGCACCGTCGTCGGCCTGCTGCCGGGCCTGGGCCCGATCAACGGCGTGGCCCTGCTGATCCCGGTGGCCTTCGCCCTCGGCCTGCCGCCGGAGTCGGCGCTGATCCTGCTGGCCGCCGTGTACCTGGGCTGCGAATACGGCGGGCGGATTTCCTCGATCCTGCTGAACATCCCCGGTGAAGCCTCCACCGTGATGACCACCCTCGACGGCTATCCCATGGCACGCAACGGCCTGGCCGGCGTGGCCCTGTCGCTGTCGGCCTGGAGCTCGTTCATCGGCGCCTTCATCGCCACCTGCGGCATGGTGCTGTTCGCCCCGCTGCTGGCGAAGTGGGCCATCGCCTTCGGCCCCGCCGAATACTTCGTGCTGATGGTCTTCGCCATCGTCGCCCTTGGCGGACTGGCCGGCGATCGGCCGCTGAAGACGCTGCTGGCGGCGCTGCTCGGGCTGTTCCTCTCCAGCGTCGGGATCGACGCCAACAGCGGCGTGTACCGCTTCACCTTCGACAACATCCACGTCTCCGATGGCATCCAGTTCGTGGTGCTGGTGCTGGGCCTGTTCTCGGTGAGCGAAATCCTCCTGCTGCTGGAGAAGACCCACCACGGCCACAAGATGGTCGAAGCCAGTGGGCGCATGCTGTTCAACGTCAAGGAGGCCGCCTCGGTGTTCGTGGTCAACCTGCGTTGCGGCCTGCTCGGTTTCATCATGGGCGTCCTGCCCGGCGCCGGTGCCACCCTGGCCAGCGCCGTGGCCTACATGACCGAGAAGAAGCTGGCTGGCGAAACCGGCACGTTCGGCAAGGGCGACATGCGCGGACTGGCGGCACCGGAAACCGCCATCGGCGGCGCAGCCTGCGGCGCCCTGGTGCCGATGCTGACCCTCGGCGTACCCGGCTCGGGCACGACCGCGGTGATGATCGGCGCGCTCAGCCTGTACAACATCACCCCCGGCCCGCTGCTGTTCCAGGAGCAGCCGAACATCGTCTGGGGCCTGATTGCCTCGCTGTTCATCGCCAACGTCATGCTGATCATCCTCAACGTGCCGATGGTCCGGGTGTTCACGCGCATTCTTTCGGTGCCGAACTGGGCGCTGGTGCCGGGCATCGCGATCATCACCGCGATCGGCGTCTACGCTGTGCACGCCACCACCTTCGACCTGTTCCTGATGGTTGCCATCGGCATCCTCGGCTACCTCCTGCGCAAGCTGGACTTCCCGCTCTCGCCGCTGCTGCTGGGCTTCATCCTCGGCGGGCTGATGGAGCAGAACCTGCGCCGCGCGCTGTCGATCTCCAACGGCGAACTGGGCATCCTCTGGTCCAGCCCGATCACCCTCGGCACCTGGGCCCTGGTCGCACTGATGCTCGGCCTGCCGCTGTACCGCGCCTGGCGCAAGCGCGGCCGTCGTGCCCCGGTCGAGCTGGCTGATGCATAAACTGGCGAACTGGCGCTTGTTCTGGGCAACGCCCCTGATCGGCGCCCTTGGCGGCTGGCTGGCCGAAGGGGTCGGCTGGCCGCTGCCCTGGATGATCGGCTCGCTGCTGGCGGTGATGCTCAGCCGCTGCCTGCTGGACTGGCCGCTGGCGGAAGTCCCCGGCGCGCGCAAGGCCGGGCAATGGTTGGTGGGCACCGGGATCGGCCTGCACTTCACCCCGGCGGTGGTCGAGCAGGTGCTCAAACACGGCGCCATCGTGGTGGTCGGCGCACTCGCCACCACGCTGTCGAGCCTGGCCGCCATCGTCCTGCTGCGCCGCGCTGGCGAGGACCGCGCCACGGCGTTCTTCTCCAGCATGCCCGGCGGCGCCAGCGAGATGGTCAACCTCGGTCTGCGCCACGGCGCGCAATCCAGCCGCGTGGCGGCGGCGCAGAGCCTGCGCCTGCTGCTGGTGGTACTGCTGGTGCCGGCGGCCTTCACCTGGCTGCTCCATGCTCAACCGCCGAGCGCGCACGCATCCGCCGTCAGCTGGGCCTGGCTGGCCCTGTTGTTGCCGGCCGGCGCAGTGGTCGCCCTGGTCCTGCAGGCGCTGCGCCAACCCAATCCCTGGCTGCTCGGGCCGCTGCTGGTCAGCGCAGTCGCCGCCATCGCCGCCGACCTGCAGATCGGCCTGCCGGCGGGCAGCAGCTCGCTGGGCCAGTGGCTGATCGGCAGCGCGCTGGGCTGTCACTTCAATCGCAGTTTCTTCCGCAATGCGCCGGCCTTCGTCGGCCGCAGCCTGCTCTGCACCCTGTGGATGATGCTGGCGGCGGCGCTGGTGGCGGAGTTGATCGGCTGGCTCGGGCCGCTCGATCAGCAGTCGCTGATGCTCGGCATGATGCCCGGCGGCATTGCCGAATTGAGCCTCACCGCCGAGACGCTGCAGCTGTCAGTGCCGCTGGTGACGGCCCTGCAGGTGCTGCGCCTGTTGCTGGTGCTGTTTCTCGCCGAACCCTGTTTCCGCCTCTGGCAGCGTCGCGCCGAAGCGGCGGAGTGAGTGCAGCAAGTGCCACGCTCGCCGGGCTGAGTTCCCCGGCGATTTCTCCAGGCCCGCCTCGTGCGGGCCTTTTTTTCGGGGAGAGGGGCGTGTCAGACCGGCGGCAGCGACCAGTCGATGGGCGCCAGGCCGTGCTGTTCGAGGAACTTGTTGGTGCGACTGAAATGCCCGTTGCCGAGGAAGCCCCGGTAGGCCGAAAGCGGAGACGGGTGAGCTGACTTGAGCACCAGATGCTTCTGCGCGTCGATCAGCTTCTGCTTGCTCTGCGCATGGGAACCCCAGAGCAGGAACACCAGGTTCTCGCAGCGCTGGCTGACGATCTCGATCACCTTGTCGGTGAAGGGCCCCCAGCCGGCCTGGGCGTGGGAGCCCGCGCGCGCCTGCTCGACGGTGAGCGAGGTGTTGAGCAGCAGCACGCCCTGCTCGGCCCAGTGCTGCAGGTAGCCGTGATTGGGGATCGGGATGTTCAGGTCGCGCTGCAGCTCTTTATAGATATTCTGCAGCGACGGCGGCGTCGGCACGCCCGGCTGTACCGAAAAGCACAGGCCGTGGGCCTGGCCGGGGCCGTGGTAGGGGTCCTGGCCGATGATCACCACCTTGATGCGGTCCAGCGGCGTGGTGTTCAGCGCGTTGAAGATCAGCGGACCGGGCGGGAAGATCACCTTGCCAGCCGCCTTCTCCGCGCGCAGGAACTCGCCCAGCTGCTTCATGTAGGGCTTCTCGAACTCCTCGTGGAGGGCGTCCTTCCAGCTGGCTTCCAGCTTGATCCGATCTTCATTCGTCATGGTGCGTCTGCCTGGTAAAACGAACCGGCACGCTAAGCAAGCGTCCCGGCCAAGTCAAGGCGACCGCTGCCCAGGCTTCGGCAGCCCCGGCACGCGCACCGCCCCACTGCCCAGCCCGGCCAGCGCCCAAGCCGCCACGGCGAGCGTGAGCCCCAGGTGGAACAGCTCCCGCCGTGGCACGCCAGCCCACTCGCCGCGGGTGCCGATCAGCAGACCGCTGCCGATGAACAGCAGCGCACCGAGCAACGCCAGTGGAAAACGACTGGAACGACCGGGCCAGGCGATCAGCAGCAGCGCGATCAGGTTGATGGCCAAAGTGGCCGGCGGTGGGAGCAATAGCAGTGCCGCCCCAGCGAGCAGCACCAGCACCTGCCGCCCTGCTCCAGCGGAAAGTCGCCCGAGTGCGATCAGCGGCAGGCCCAGCGCTCCGGACAATACGCTCGCCAGATGATGCGGCTCAGCTACTGCTGCGATGCCGGCGTATTCCAACGCCCCGAGAAACGCCGCGACGCCCATCGACAGAAAGCCCAGCGCCCGCCAGCCCTGGCGCTCGCGCAGGGCGAGCCCGGCGGCGACGGCGCAGGCCAGGGTCAGCAGCAATTCGGCAATCACGGGGAGCATGGGCAAGTCCTTGTCCGGGCAGTCGCCGCAGACTAACGACCATGCCAGGTGTATGCACGGTCACGGACGCCATCGCATAGGACAGCGCGCGCCATCACCCCTGGTGCAGCGCCCGGTAATGACTGGGCGCCATGCCCACCACGCGTTTGAACAGCCGTGAAAAGTAGTAGGGATCGGCATAGCCCAATTGCTCAGCCACCTGCCGCACCTCCAGGTTGCCCTGGTCGAGCAGGCGGCAGGCGTGGGTCATCTTCAGGCGGATGAAGTCCTGGATCGGCGCCTGCCCGGTCAGCGCACGGTATGTCTTGGCGAAGTGGAAGCGCGACAGGCGGAACTGCGCCGCCAGCTCGTCGAGGTTCAGGGTGTCATGCAGGTGTTCGCGCATCAGCGCCTGCACGGCCTCCACGTCCAGCACCCGCCCGGACTTCAACCGCGCCCGCACCGGACGCAGGGCCAGCGAGGTCAGCAGGCTCTGCAGCAGGTGCGCGGCATGAATGAAGTGCGGCAGGCTCAGACCCTGCCGGCGCAACGCCAGCAATGCGTCGAACTCGCCAAGCAGACGCGGCTGCACACCGACCCGCAGGCGCGGCGACTTGCCCAGCAGACGCAGGAATTCCTCGGCCAACCGGCCATCCAGGTGCACCCAGAAGATCGACCAGGGCCGCTGCGCATCGGCGCCATAGGCATGGGCGCGGCCCTTGGGCAGCACCAGCAGATCGCCACCGGCGACCTCGAATCGTCCATCCTCCGTTTCCAGCCAGCCGTGGCCGGCGCTGCAGTAGATCAGCAGGTGGTCGTCCGGATTTTCCCGCTCCATGCGGTGCCCCACCGCCGCCGGGTAGTAGCCCAGGGCCAATGGATAGCAGGCCTGGCCCAGCGGATGGCGGTCCAACGCCCGGCGCAGGCGCGGCGGCGTGATGAAGCGAACACCCTGCTGGGGCAGTGGCCAGGAGGAGGTGAGTGGACGGGACATGGCGAGGTTTCCCGCTCTCATGAATACCAAGATCATCCATCCCCCGAGCAAGATCGTCAATCCACAGCCGCCGATGCAACCGCTATAACCGATGAGAATTCGCGCACTGCGCGACGATGTGGCCGACAAGAACAATCCGAGGTAGCTGCATGCATTTCGACCTGACCGAAGAACAACGCCTGCTGGTGGACAGCGCCCGCGCTTTCGCCAGCCGCGAACTAGCCCCCCACGCCGCCGACTGGGACCGCCAGCACCACTTCCCGGTGGACGTGATCCGCCTGGCCGCCGAGCAGGGCTACCTGGGTCTGTACATCGCCGAGGAAGACGGCGGTCTGGGCCTGTCACGGCTGTCCGCCTCGCTGATTTTCGAGCAGTTGGCCGCCGGCTGCGTCGCCACCACCGCCTACATCACCATCCACAACATGGCCACCTGGATGCTCGCCAGCTTCGGCGATGCCACGCTCAAGGAGCAGTGGTTGCCAGGGATGATCGGCGGCGAGCTGCTGGCTTCCTATTGCCTCACCGAACCGGACGCCGGCTCCGACGCCGCGCGCCTGCGTACCCGCGCCAAGCGCGACGGCGAGGAGTACGTGCTGGATGGCGCCAAGACCTTCATCTCCGGCGCCGGCAGCACCGACGTACTGATCGTCATGGCGCGCACCGGCGAGGAAGGCGCCAAGGGCATCTCCTGCTTCCTGGTGCCGGCCAATGCCGAGGGCATCCGCTACGGGCGCAACGAGGACAAGATGGGCTGGAAGGCGCAGCCAACCCGCACCATCACCTTCGAAGGCGTGCGTATCCCCGCCGGCAACCGCATCGGCCCGGAAGGCCAGGGCTTCGTCTACGCCATGAAAGGCCTGGACGGCGGCCGCCTGAACATCGCCAGTTGCTCCCTCGGCGCGGCCCAGGCGGCACTGGAGCAGTCGTTGCGCTACGTCGAGGAGCGCAAGCAGTTCGGCAAGGCGCTGGCCGAGTTCCAGGCCCTGCAGTTCAAGCTCGCCGACATGCTCACCGACCTCACCGCCAGCCGGCAGATGGTGCGCCTGGCCGCGCACAAGCTGGACCACAAGGACGGCGAGGCGACCCTGTATTGCGCGATGGCCAAGCGTTTCGCCACCGACCGCTGCTTCGCCCTGTGCAACGAGGCGCTGCAGCTGCACGGCGGCTACGGCTACCTGAACGACTACCCGCTGGAGCGCTGGGTACGCGACAGCCGCGTGCACCAGATCCTGGAGGGCACCAACGAAATCATGCGGGTGATCGTCGCCCGCCGCCTGCTGGAACAGGGCGGGATGCTGGATCGCTTGCTGTAACAGCAGTGTGGTTGTTGTAGAAACGGCTGTTTTTGGGTCCCCGCGTCCGCGGGGATGACAGAGGGGAAGTTCAATACTCACCCCGTCATTCCCGCGAACGCGGGACGTGGCTCCATCGCGAACAGCGCTTGCGCTGGCCGGAAGGGGCATCACCCAGTGAACGAAGCCCGCGCCCCACTGGAAAAACCGCCCGCCCATGCGGGCGCAATCGAACAGATCGGACATGGACGCGCCACTGCGCGCGCGCCTAGAGTCCAGGCACACGCGTCCGCCCGCCGGCGGCACCGACAAGGAGATGCCCCATGAGCAATGCCCTCGAGCCCTACAAGCCCGGAGTCTTCGACCTGACCCACAAGCTGACCGTGGAGAAACACGGCCACACCGCGCTGATCACCATCAACCACCCGCCGGCCAACACCTGGGACCGCGACTCCCTGATCGGCCTGCGCCAGCTGATCGAGCACCTCAACCGCGACGACGACATCTACGCCCTGGTGGTGACCGGCCAGGGCCCGAAATTCTTCTCCGCCGGCGCCGACCTGAACATGTTCGCCGACGGCGACAAGGCCCGAGCCCGTGAGATGGCCCGCCGCTTCGGCGAGGCCTTCGAGGCCCTGCGCGACTTCCGTGGCGTGTCCATCGCCGCGATCAACGGCTACGCCATGGGCGGCGGCCTGGAGTGCGCCCTGGCCTGTGACATCCGCATCGCCGAGCGCCAGGCGCAGATGGCCCTGCCGGAAGCCGCCGTGGGCCTGCTGCCCTGCGCCGGCGGCACCCAGGCGCTGCCGTGGCTGGTGGGCGAAGGCTGGGCCAAGCGCATGATCCTTTGCGGCGAGCGTGTCGACGCCGACACCGCGCTGCGCATCGGCCTGGTCGAGCAGGTGGTGGACACCGGCGAAGCCCGTGGCACCGCCCTGCTGCTGGCGGCCAAGGTCGCCCGCCAGAGCCCGGTGGCGGTACGCACCATCAAGCCGCTGATCCAGGGCGCCCGCGAACGCGGCCCGTCCACCTGGCTGCCGGAAGAGCGCGAGCGCTTCGTCGACCTGTTCGATGCCGACGACACCCGCGAAGGCGTCAACGCCTTCCTGGAAAAACGCGAACCGCATTGGCGCAACCAATAAGGGACAGACCATGAACGTGATGTTCGAAGAGCGCCCCGGCCTGCACGGTTTCCGCATCGGCGTCGCCACGCTCGACGCCGAGAAGAGCCTGAACGCCCTGAGCCTGCCGATGATCGAAGCGCTCAATCATCAGCTGGGCGTGTGGAAGAACGACCCGCAGATCGCCTGCGTGGTGCTGCGCGGCAATGGCGGCAAAGCCTTCTGTGCCGGCGGCGACGTGCGCAAGCTGGTCGACGCCTGCCGCGAACAGCCCGGCGAAGTCCCCGCCCTCGCCCGCCGCTTCTTCGCCGACGAGTATCGTCTGGACTACCTCATCCACAGCTATGGCAAGCCGCTGATCTGCTGGTCCCATGGCTACGTGATGGGCGGCGGCATGGGCCTGATGCAGGGCGCCAGCGTACGTATCGTCACCCCGTCCACCCGTCTGGCCATGCCGGAGATCAGCATCGGCCTGTACCCGGACGTCGGCGCCAGCTGGTTCCTCGCTCGCCTGCCGGGCCGCTTCGGCCTGTTCCTCGGCCTGACCGCCACCCAGATGAATGCCCGCGACGCGCTGGACCTGGACCTGGCCGACCGCTTCCTGCTCGACACCCAGCAGGAGGACCTGATCGAAGGCCTGGTACAACTGAACTGGCGCGAACAGGCCGACGTCCAGCTGCACAGCCTGCTCCGCGCACTGGAGCACGAGGCGAGCGGGGAACTGCCGCAACCCCAGCTGCTGCCGCGCCGCGAGCGCATCGACGCCCTGCTGGACTGCGCCAACGTAGTGGAGGCCTGGCACGCGCTGGCGCCGCTCACCGAGGACAGCGACATGGTGATTGCCAAGGGGGCCAGGACCCTGGTCTCCGGCAGCCCGCTGACCGCCCGCCTGGTCTGGGAGCAGATTCGTCGCGCGCGCCATCTGTCGACTGCCGAAGTATTCCGCATGGAGTACGCGATGAGCCTGAACTGCTGCCGCCACCCGGAATTCCCGGAGGGTGTGCGCGCCCGGCTGATCGACAAGGACAACGCCCCGCACTGGCACTGGCCGGATATCGCTGCCATACCTGATGCTGTGGTGAATGCGCACTTCGACGCGACCTGGGAGGGCGAGCATCCGTTGGCGGATCTGTAGCCGCCGCGCCCTCCACCGTAGGATGGGTAGAACGAAGTGAAACCCATCGCCCTGGCCTGATGGGTTTCGCAGGCTCTACCCATCCTACGGAGATACCTTGCGCTGGAGTGCCTGTCGTTGAACAGGAGGAAACCAGCATGCAAACCATCGCCTTCATCGGCCTCGGCCACATGGGCGCCCCCATGGCCGCCAACCTGATCAAGGCCGGCTACCTGCTGCGCGTGTTCGACCTGGTGCAGAGCGCCATCGACGGCCTGGTCGCACAGGGCGCCAGCGCGGCGCGCAGCGCCCATGACGCGGTCGACGGCGCCGACCTGGTGATCACTATGCTGCCGGCCAGCCAGCACGTCGAAGGGCTTTACCTGGGCGTCGACGGCCTGCTGACGCACATCACGCCCGGCACCCTGGTGCTGGAGTGCTCCACCATCGCCCCCGCCTCCGCGCGCAAGGTCCACCAGGCCGCCGCCGAACGCGGCATCCCGATGCTCGACGCGCCGGTCTCCGGCGGCACCGGCGGCGCCATCGCCGGCACCCTGACCTTCATGGTCGGTGGCGATGCCGAGGTGCTCGAACGCGCCCGCCCGGTGTTCTCCGCCATGGGCCGCAACATCTTCCACGCCGGCAGCGACGGCGCCGGCCAGGTGGCCAAGGTGTGCAATAACCAACTGCTCGCCGTGCTGATGATCGGCACTGCCGAATCCCTGGCGCTGGGCGCCGCCAACGGCCTCGACCCGGTGGTGCTGTCGGAAATCATGCGCCGCAGCTCCGGCGGCAACTGGGCGCTGGAGGTGTACAACCCCTGGCCCGGCGTGATGGAGAACGCCCCCGCGTCTCGCGGCTACACCGGCGGCTTCATGGCTGCGCTGATGACCAAGGACCTGGGCCTGGCCCAGGAAACCGCGCAGGTCAGCGGCAACAGTACGCCCATGGGTAGCCTGGCCCTGGCGCTGTATCGGCTGCTGGTGAAGCAGGGGCATGGAGAACAGGACTTTTCTGTCATACAGAAGCTCTTTGATTCCTAGTCCGAGGCATGGCAGTCCGACAAGGGGCTGGACCAGACTGGCCGGCCCTCAGTTGCACGTCCGGCAACCACCTTGAAGCAATTCCTGTCGCACTACCGTTTCCGCCTGCTGCTCAACAGTGTCCTGTTGGCACTGCTGGTCCTCTCGCTCCCCTCCCCACCCATGCTGATGGAGCTTGGCAGCCTGCTACTGATGGTCCTGGCCGGGATCAACACCGTGCGCAGCCACAGCAAGTGGTTCGAGCTGATCTGCGCCATGGGCATTCTCAGCCTGTGCATGTCCTTCGTACCCGACAGCTGGCAAATCCACCCCCTTCTCAAGCGCGGCATTCCACAGATCGCCTTCATCCTGCTGCTGGTCGTCAGTATCTTCCACCGGGTCACCCAGCAGCGGCCGGTAACCCGCGAGCTGCTCTACGGGCTCTGCGCGCTGTACCTGAACTTCGTGCTGTCCTTCGCACTCACCTACAACCTGATCGAGCACCTCCACCCTCACAGTTTCCAGACTGGCAATGGTCCGCTGGACATGGCCAGCTTCGTCTACTTCAGCATGATCACCCTGACCACCATCGGTTACGGCGACATCGTGCCGATCCATCCGCTTGCACGCCTGCTGGCCGGTAGCGAAGCGATCATGGGCGCGCTGTTCATCGCGCTGGCGGTCGCCCGGGGTCTGAGCCTGATGAACGACGACATCAAGGGGTGATTATTAAGCCAGGCTTACGAGTGCATGCCGCCTGCCGGGCTTTATCACCGGCCGCCACGCGCCGAAGATGAGTCACCTGCCGCCGACGCGCGGCCTCCCCCACACGAGGTGATCCCATGAACATTGCCCTGATCGGCGCCACCGGCCACGTTGGCCATTACTTCCTCGAAGAAGCCCTGCGCCGTGGTCACCAGGTGACCGCACTGGTGCGCGACCCCGCGAAGCTGCCGGCGCGTGCGAACCTGAAGGTGGTCCAGGCCGACGTCTACGATCCGGCCCAGGTCGCCCGGGCCGTCGCCGGCCAGGACGCCGTGATCAGCGCCTTCAACTCCGGCTGGGGCAATCCGGATATCCGTGGCGCCCATGCCAAAGGCAGCCGCTCGATCGTCGATGGCGTGAAGGCCTCGGGTGTGAAGCGCCTGCTGGTACTCGGCGGCGCCGGCAGCCTGGAGATCGCCCCCGGCCAGCGCCTGGTGGACAGCCCGGAATTCCCCGAACAGTGGAAGCAAGGCGCTCTGGGCGCAGCCGATGCGCTGGACCAGTTGCGCGGCGAGAAGGAACTGGACTGGGCCTTCCTCAGCCCGGCGATGCTGCTCGACGGCGAAACCCGCACCGGCAGCTTCCGCATCGGTGGCGACCAGGTACTGTTCGACGCCAAGGGCGAAAGCCGCATCTCCCTGCCGGACCTGGCGGTGGCGATGATCGACGAGGCCGAGCAGGCCAACCATCATCAGCAGCGGTTTACCGTGGCGTATTGACGGGGTCCGGAGGGTTTGCGAGCAACCTTGCTCCTACAGGCTCTGGCGTCATGCTGAGGTGTATTTCCGGTGGGAACGTATTTCGTCGCGGTGGATTTCGCGGACAGGGTCCGCTCCTACGGAAGAGCGCCCACCGCTCTGGCTCTGGCTTGAAAAAGATTTCCAGAGAAACATCCGCGCACTCCGGACCGCCCCTTTCAGGAGGCCTCGTTGAATCGAAGTTTCAGGGGTTGAGCGACATGGATGTCGCGAGAGCTGCGATGGGCCAGGGATGGCCCTTCGCAGCGTGCCCCTGAAACCTCGATTCGACGAGGGAATTTTTCGCCCCAAGCGAAAAACCGGATGACAGGGGCAAGACCTTTGCCTTCTTTGGGGCGTTTGCCAAAGAAGGTCGCCCGAGGGGGCGAAACAAGAAGTCCCAGCACACGCCGAAGCGGCGCGAAACACCAAAATCAAAAGCATCGCGGACGGAGTCCGCTCCTACAAAGGCAACGCGGCCATCCCACCGAATGGTCCTCATCGATCACCGCTCCCGCAACGCCTCCGCCTTGGCCCGCAGGATGGGCTTGAGCAGATAACTCAGGATGCTCTTCTTGCCGGTCATGATGTCGACGGTGGCAATCATCCCGGGGATGATCAGCAGCGGCTTTTCATCGGTGCCCAGGTGGCTTTTTCGGGTGCGCAGCTTGATCAGGTAGAAACTGTTGCCGTCATCGTCGGTGACGGTGTCCGCGCCGATCTGCTCCAGGTCCGCCTCCAGTCCGCCGTAGATGGTGTAGTCGTAGGCGGTGAACTTGACCATCGCGTGCTGCCCCGGCCGCAGGAAGGCGATGTCCTGGGGACGGATGCGTGCTTCCACCAGCAGGGTGTCGTCCAGCGGAACGATCTCGATGAGGTCGCTGCCCGGCTGGATCACGCCGCCGATGGTGTTGACCAGCAGTTGCTTGACGATGCCGCGCACCGGCGAGGTGACCAGGGTACGGCTGACCCGGTCTTCCAGGGCCTTGCCGGTAGCCTCGGCCTTGCTCAGCTCGGTGCGCGCCTCGTTGAGCTCCTTCAGCGCCTCGCTGCGGAAGCGCGAACGGGTCTCGGCGACCTTGCGCTCGACTTCCTTCACCGCCGCCTCGGCACGGGGAATCGCCAGGGTGGTGGCATCGAGCTGGCCACGGTTTTCCACTTCCGAGCGCTTCAGGCGAAGCAGCTCCACCTGGGACATGGCGCCCTGCGCCACCAGCGGCGAGGACATGGAGATTTCCTGGCGCAGCAGTTCCAGGCTGTTGCGGTATTGCGACTGCTTGGAGACGAACTCGCGCAGCTCCTGCTGCTTCTGCACCAGTTGCTGCTCAAGACCGGCGACTTCGTCCTTGAGCTGCTGCTGGCGGCTGTGGAACAGCGCTTCTTCACTGCTGGCCTGGCCCGGCACCTTGGCGCGCACGTCATCGGGAATGTTCAGCGCGCGATCTTCCACCTCGGCGGACAGCCGCTCCACGCGCAGGAACATCGCCAGGCGGTCGGCCTCGGTCTCGCCGACGTTGGACTGGAAGCGGGTCGGGTCCAGGCGCATCAGCGATTGGCCGGCCTGCACCACCTCGCCCTCGCGGACAAAGATCTGCGAGACGATGCCGCCCTCCAGGTTCTGGATCTTCTGCACCTTGGACGAGGGGATGGCCTTGCCTTCGCCGCGGGTCACTTCGTCGATCTGCGCGAAGTGCGCCCACAGGCCGAGGAACAGGACGAAACCGATCAGCACCCAGATGGTCAGGCGCACGACGCGCGGCGCGTCTTCCACCAGCGCCTTGCTGACTTCGGGTAGCGGCTGGCCGGAGAGGTTGTCGCCGCCCTTGAAATAGCCACCGATGGCGTGGCGAATACTGCCTTTGGGATCAAGCGACACTGATCTGCCCCTTCTTCAATGCGTCCATCACCACATCCTTCGGACCGTCGGCGATGATGCGTCCCTTGTCGATGATCACCAGGCGATCCACCAGGCTGAGCATGGAGGCGCGGTGGGTAACCAGCAGCAGCGTCTTGTCGCCGATCAGCGCGTGCAGGCGCTGTTTCAGTCGCTCCTCGCCGGCGTTGTCCATGGCGCTGGTGGGTTCGTCGAGCAGCAGGATCGGCGGGTCGAGCAACAACGCGCGGGCCAGGGCGACGTTCTGCCGCTGGCCGCCGGAGAGGTTCAGGCCGCGCTCGCCGACCTGCAACTCGTAGCCCTGCGGGTGCAGGCGGACGAACTCGTTCACCCCGGTCAGCTCAGCCACTTCCAGCACACGCTCGTCGTCCACGTAGCGCGCACCCGACACCAGGTTGTCGCGCAGGGTGCCGCTGAAGAGGCTGATGTCCTGCGGCACGTAGCCGATGTTGTGGCGCAGCTCGCTGATGTCGAGCTGGCGCACATCGGCGCCGTCCACCAGGAGATTGCCCTTGTCCGGCTGGTAGAGGCCGACGATCAGTTTGGCCAGGGAGCTCTTGCCCGAGCCGCTGCGGCCGACGATGCCAACCTTCTCGCCCGGGCGGAACTGCAGGTTGATGCCGTGCAGCGCCGCCACCTGCTGGTTCGGGTAGACGAAGTCCAGATCGCGCATCTCGATGCCGCCGAGCAGTTGCGAACGGGTCAGCGGACGCTCGTCGGCGCTGCGTTCCTGCGGCAGTTCCATCATCTGGTTGGTGGTGTGCATGGACAGGCGCGCCTGCTGGTAGCGCTGGATCAGCCCGGAGAGCTGGGTCAGCGGACCGAGGGCGCGGCCGTTGAGCATGTAGCAGGCGATCAGGCCGCCCATGGAGAGGTCGCCGGCGATGATCAGGTAGACCCCGCCAATGATCATCACCACCCCGGCCAGCGCCTGGATCAGCACGGTGCTGTTCATCGCCAGGGACGACAGCAGCTTCACCCGCAGTTCCAGGCGACTCAAGGTGCCGATGGTCTGCTCCCAGAGGTACTGGCGTTCGCTTTCGGCGTTGTTCACCTTCACCGCATCGAGGCTGGCGAGGGTCTCGATCAGGCTCGACTGACGCTCGGCTGACAACGCCATGGTGCGGTTCATGGTTTCCACCAGCGGCTTCTGCAGTATCCAGCCCAGGCCCGCGGCCAGCGGGAAGGCCACCAGCGGGACGAACACCAGCGGCCCGCCGATGATGCCGATCACCAGCAGGATCAGCAGGGTGAACGGCAGGTCGATCAGGGTGGTCAGCGTCAGCGAGTTGAGGAAGTCGCGCAGCGTCTGGAATTCATGGATGTTCTGCGCGAACGAGCCGACCCGCGCCGGGCGGTATTTCATGCTCATGCCGACGATGCGCTCGAACAGCGTCGCCGAGATGATCAGGTCGGTCTTCTTGCCGGCCAGGTCCAGGCACAGGCCGCGCATGGTCTTGAGCAGCAGGTCGAACAGGTAGGCGCCACTGATACCGATGGCCAGCACCCAGAGGGTGGCAGCGGCCTGGTTGGGCACAACGCGGTCGTAGACGTTCATCACGAACAGCGGCGCGGCCAGGGCGATCAGGTTGATCACCAGGCTCGCGGCCACCGCATCGACGTACAGCCAGCGCGAGCGCTTGAGCGTGTCGCGGAACCAGCTGTTCACACGCGGAATGAGCTCGCCGTGCTGCAGGTCGAACTTGTGCTGCGGCTGGGCGAAGAACGCCTGGCCGCTGTAATCCTCGAGCAGCAGCTCGCGGGACACACGCACCTCGCCGCCGTCGCTTTCGCTCAGCAGCAGGCGCGCCTGGCCATCGCTTTCCCAACCCAGCAGCACCGCGCAGCGACCTTCGCGCAGCAGCAGCATGGCCGGCAGCGCAAGCGCCGGGATCTGCTCCAGGCGTCGTTGCAGGAGCCGGCCCTGCAAACCCGCGCGGGCCGCAGCACGGGGCAGCAGCTCGGCGGACAGGCGCTGCTCGGGCAGCGGCAGGCCACTGGTGAGCATCGCCCGGCTGGCCGGCTTCTGGTGCAGCTGACAGAGCGTCAGCAGGCTGTCCAGCAGCGGGTCATCGAGCAGACCGCGTGGATCGTGACGTGAGGAAACTCGACTGACTTCTTGATCCACGCGGGGACACTCTTGGTTGGGACTGGCTGGGTTGGGACAGTGAACCGGCTCAGTTCAGGCCGGGCAGCTGGACCTGCGGCTTGACGTCGTTGCTCACCACGGTCGCCATCGGCGCCACCACGCCCTGGCTCTTGAGCAGCTCGCCCAGGGTGGCCTTGATACGGTACTGGGTGAACAGCTCGGTGTACTGCAGATCGACCGCGCGGCGCGAAGCGTTGAACAGTTCGTTCTCGCTGTCCAGCAGATCGAGCAGGGTGCGCTCGCCGATGGTGAACTGCTGCTGGTAGGCCTCGCGCACGCGGGTGCTGTAGCTCACGTACTGGCGGGCGATCGGCAGCTGCTCGCGGGCGTTGGCCAGGGCGTTCCAGGACAGTCCGAGTTCTTCGTTCAACTGGCGCAGGGCGTTGTTGCGGATATCCAGTGCCTGGGTGGCCTGGTAGGACTTGGCTTCCAGCTCGGCCTTGTTGCTGCCGCCGGCGAACAGGTTGTAGCGCATGCGCAGCATGGCCTGCCATTCGTTGTTGTGGCCCGGATCGCCGTCGATGTTGTTGTCGGCACCGGTGGACAGTTCCGCATCGAAGCGCGGGTAGAAGGTCGACTTCGCCGCGTCGTACTGCTTCTCGGCCGCCGCCACGTCCGACTCCGCCGAACGCAGGATCGGGCTGTTTTCCAGCAGCTGGCGACGCGCCGCCTGCAGGTCGGCCGGCAGCTGGCCGTTCAGGCCGGACGGTTCGGCCAGGTCCACCGGCTCGCTGCCCACCACGCTGAAGTAGTTGGTGCGGGCGTCGGCCAGGTTGGTCTTCTCGGTGAACAGGTTGTTCTGCGCCTGGGCCAGGCGCGCCTCGGCCTGGTCCTGGTCGGCCAGACGGCCAACGCCACGCGCGCTGCGCAGGCTGATCTGGTCATACACCTGCTGGTGGCGCTTCAGGTTCGCTTCGGCCAGACGGACCATTTCCTGGCGACGCAGCACGTCGGTGTAGACCTGGGCCACTTGCAGCGCGGTGCGCTCGGAGGTGCCGAGCAGCGAATAGGCGCGGGAGTTCACGGTGGCCTGCTGGCGGCCCACTTCGCTGGACGTGGCGAAGCCGTCGAACACCATCTGCTGCAGACGCAGGCTGGACTCGCCACGGCTCATGGTCTTCCAGTTGTCGTTGCCTTCGGCGCGGGTGGTGGGCGAATCGGTGCCTTCGCGACCGTAACCACCCAGCAGGTCAACCGACGGCAGGTAGCCACCTTCGGCGGCACGCAGTTGCTTGTCGGCGGCCAGTCGGCTGTTCACGCCAGCCTGGATTTCCGGGTGGTAGTCGATGGCCTTCTGCATCGCCTGGTTGAGCGTATCGGCATGGGCGGGAAGCACGAATGACAGGGCAAAGGGCACTACGGAAGCGAATCGCAGACGCATGAAGAAACATCCTTATCAATGGGATTGCGGCAGCGATTCGATTGCCGCAAAGAGCGTCAAAAGACCGGCGAATACGCTGCGAGGACCAGTCGGAAAACGTGACCAGTTTCACGAAAATAATTTTGAGAGGCGCTTCGATATCAAAGTGACATCGATTTGCCAATTGTTTAGGATGGCACGCGAATGGTCAATACATTGGCATATGCGCAATTTCGATCCGATATAAGCCAAGTTATTGACGCCAAAAATCTCGCTCTGAATGACAAGGGAATGCCCTGGCGCCGGATTGGATACGGCAGCCCAGCCGGCACGCCATCAGGAGAAGTGCATGAGCAGCGTCGTCGCCGTCGTCAAAAGCATCATCGGCCAAGTGGTTGCGGTATCCCCCGAAGGCGCCCAGCGCGTCCTGGTCGAAGGTGACCGCATCTACCAGGGTGAGCAGTTGGTCACCGGCGCCGCCGGTGCCGTGACCCTGGATACCGGCAACGGCCACCTGGTCGACCTGGGCCGCGACAGCCAGTGGAGCGGCGCTGACCTGCCGCACGCGGCGCCCGCGCAGGCGCAACTCTCCGTACCGAGCACCGAGGACCTGCAGCAAGCCATCGCCGCCGGCCTCGACCCGACCCAGGCCCTGGCGCCCACCGCTGCCGGTCCGGCAGCCTCTACTGGCGGCTCCGGTGCCGTTGGCGGCGGCCACAGCTTCGTGATGCTTGGCGAGACGGCCGGCCGGGTCGCCCCGAACATCGGCTTCCCCACCGCGAACGACGGCCAGGCGTTCGCCCGGCAACAGCAGGAGCAGGGCAACAACGGCCAAGGCCAGCGCGCGCCGAACCATGACCCGCGTGGACAGGACGCCAGCATCCGCACTGACGAAGACACGCCGGTCAGCGGCCAGCTGCGCGCCAACGACCCGGACGGCAATCCGCTGCGCTTCGACCTCGCCGACGCCCCGCGCAATGGCACCGTGGTGGTCAATCCCAACGGTTCCTACACCTACACCCCCGGCCAGAACTTCAACGGCAGTGACCGCTTCACCGTAATCGTCAATGACGGCCAGGGCGGCCGCGACACCATCACCGTCAACGTTGGCGTGAACCCGGTGAACGACGCCCCGGTTGCCGCCAACGACGGCCCGGTTGCCGTGACCGAAGACACCCCTGCCACCGGCAACGTGCTGAGCAACGACCACGATGTCGATGGCGATGCCCTGGCCGTCACCGGCTTCACTTTCGGCGGCAACAGCTACGCCGCCGGCCAGACCGCGACCATCAACGGCGTTGGCTCGCTGGTGATCAACGCCAATGGCAGCTTCACCTTCACTCCGGCGCAGAACTACAACGGCCCGGTGCCGAGCGCGACCTACACCGTCAGTGACGGCCGGCTGACCGATTCCGCCCAGCTGAGCTTCGGCAATGTCAGCCCGGTGAACGATGCGCCGGTCACTGCCGACCAATCGCGCACCACCGCCGAAGACACTCCGGTCAGCGGCCGGATCGTCGCCACCGACGTCGACCACGACACCCTCAGCTACACCCTGAAGCCGGGCTCCGAGCCGACTCACGGCAGCCTGGTACTGAACCCGGCGACAGGCGAATACACCTACACCCCGGCCAAGGACTACAACGGCACCGACAGCTTCATCGTGGTCGTAAGCGACGGCCATGGCGGATCGGTGGAGTCGGTCGTCAAGCTCAACGTCACCCCGGTGAACGACGCACCGGAAACCGCCGACCAGTCCAGGGCCACTCCCGAAGACACCCCGGTCAGCGGCCAGATCGTCGCCACCGACGTCGACCACGACACCCTCAGCTACACCCTGAAGCCGGGCTCCGAACCGACTCACGGCACCCTGGTGCTGAACCCGGCAACCGGCGAGTACACCTATACCCCGGCCAAGGACTACAACGGCGCTGACAGCTTCACTGTGGTGGTGAGCGATGGCCATGGCGGCTCGGTGGAGTCGGTCGTCACCCTCAATGTCACCCCGGTGAATGACGCGCCGATCGCCGCGAATGACGGCCCGATCGCCGTGACCGAGGACACCCCGGCCACTGGCAACGTGCTGACCAACGACCACGATGTCGACGGCGACGCCCTGACCGTTACCGGCTTCAGCTTCGGCGGCAACAGCTACGCCGCTGGCCAGACCGCCACCATCAATGGCGTTGGTTCGCTGGTGATCAACGGCGACGGCAGCTTCACCTTCACCCCGGCCCAGGACTACAACGGTCCCGTGCCCACCGCGACCTACACCGTCAGCGACGGCCAGTTGACCGCCACCGCCGACCTGAGCTTCGCCAACGTCACCCCGGTGGACGATGCGTCGGTACTGACCCCGGATACCAAGACCGTCGCCGAAGACACTCCGGCCATCGGCAACGTGCTGAGCAACGACCACGATGTGGACAACGTCCTCAGCGTCGCTAGCTTCAGCATCAATGGCGTACAAGGCAGCTTCACTGCCGGCCAGAGTGCCAACATCAACGGCGTCGGCTCGCTGGTGATCAATTCCGACGGCACCTACACCTTCACTCCGGTGAAGGACTGGAACGGCTCGGTCCCGGAGATCACCTACACCACCAACACCGGCAGCAGCTCCACGCTGAACATCACCGTCACTCCGGTGAATGACGCTCCGGTTGCTGTGAATGACGGCCCGGTTGCCGTGACCGAAGACACCCCGGCCACCGGCAACGTGCTGAACAACGACAGCGATGTCGACGGCGACGCCCTGACCGTCACCGGCTTCAGCTTCGGCGGGAACAGCTACGCCGCTGGCCAGACCGCCACCATCAATGGCGTTGGTTCGCTGGTGATCAACGGCGACGGCAGCTTCACCTTCACCCCGGCCCAGGACTACAACGGTCCCGTGCCCACCGCGACCTACACCGTCAGCGACGGCCAGTTGACCGCCACCGCCGACCTGAGCTTCGCCAACGTCACCCCGGTGGACGATGCGTCGGTACTGACCCCGGATACCAAGACCGTCGCCGAAGACACTCCGGCCATCGGCAACGTGCTGAGCAACGACCACGATGTGGACAACGTCCTCAGCGTCGCTAGCTTCAGCATCAATGGCGTACAAGGCAGCTTCACTGCCGGCCAGAGTGCCAACATCAACGGCGTCGGCTCGCTGGTGATCAATTCCGACGGCACCTACACCTTCACTCCGGTGAAGGACTGGAACGGCTCGGTCCCGGAGATCACCTACACCACCAACACCGGCAGCAGCTCCACGCTGAACATCACCGTCACTCCGGTGAATGACGCTCCGGTTGCTGTGAATGACGGCCCGGTTGCCGTGACCGAAGACACCCCGGCCACCGGCAACGTGCTGAACAACGACAGCGATGTCGACGGCGACGCCCTGACCGTCACCGGCTTCAGCTTCGGCGGGAACAACTACGCCGCTGGCCAGACCGCCACCATCAATGGCGTTGGTTCGCTGGTGATCAACGGCGACGGCAGCTTCACCTTCACCCCGGCCCAGGACTACAACGGTCCCGTGCCCACCGCGACCTACACCGTCAGCGACGGCCAGTTGACCGCCACCGCCGACCTGAGCTTCGCCAACGTCACCCCGGTGGACGATGCGTCGGTACTGACCCCGGATACCAAGACCGTCGCCGAAGACACTCCGGCCATCGGCAACGTGCTGAGCAACGACCACGATGTGGACAACGTCCTCAGCGTCGCTAGCTTCAGCATCAATGGCGTACAAGGCAGCTTCACTGCCGGCCAGAGTGCCAACATCAACGGCGTCGGCTCGCTGGTGATCAATTCCGACGGCACCTACACCTTCACTCCGGTGAAGGACTGGAACGGCTCGGTCCCGGAGATCACCTACACCACCAACACCGGCAGCAGCTCCACGCTGAACATCACCGTCACTCCGGTGAATGACGCTCCGGTTGCTGTGAATGACGGCCCGGTTGCCGTGACCGAAGACACCCCGGCCACCGGCAACGTGCTGAACAACGACAGCGATGTCGACGGCGACGCCCTGACCGTCACCGGCTTCAGCTTCGGCGGGAACAACTACGCCGCTGGCCAGACCGCGACCATCAACGGCGTTGGTTCGCTGGTGATCAACGGCGACGGCAGCTTCACCTTCACCCCGGCGCAGGACTACAACGGTCCCGTGCCCACCGCGACCTACACTGTCAGCGACGGCCAACTGACCGCCACCGCCGACCTGAGCTTCGCCGACGTCACCCCGGTAGACGATCCGTCGGTGCTGACCCCGGACACCAAGACCGTCGCCGAAGACACCCCGGCCACCGGCAACGTGCTGAGCAACGACCACGATGTGGACAACGTCCTCAGCGTCGCTAGCTTCAGCATCAATGGCGTACAGGGCAGCTTCACTGCCGGCCAAACCGCCACCATCAACGGCGCCGGTTCGCTGGTGATCAACGCCGACGGCACCTACACCTTCACTCCAGTGAAAGACTGGAACGGCTCGGTCCCGGAGATCACCTACACCACTAACACCGGCAGCAGCTCCACGCTGAACATCACCGTCACGCCGGTAAACGATGCACCGGTTGCCCAGAATGACGGTCCGGTTTCGGTCACCGAAGACACCCCCGCCACCGGCAACGTGCTAGGCAATGACAGCGATGTCGACGGCGATGCGCTGACCGTTACCGGCTTCAGCTTTGGCGGTCATGACTATGCCGCCGGCCAGACCGCTACCATCAATGGCGTTGGCTCGCTGGTGATCAACGGCGACGGCAGCTTCACCTTCACCCCGGCGCACAACTACAACGGCCCGGTGCCCAGCGCGACCTACACCGTCAGCGACGGCCAGCTGACCGCTAACGCCCAGCTGAGCTTCGCCGATGTCGCCTCGGTGAATGACGCGCCGATCGCCGCGAATGACGGCCCCGTCGCCGTGACCGAGGACACCCCGGCCACTGGCAACGTGCTGACCAACGACCACGATGTCGACGGCGACGCCCTGACCGTTACCGGCTTCAGCTTCGGCGGCAACAGCTACGCCGCTGGCCAGACCGCCACCATCAACGGCGTTGGTTCGCTGGTGATCAACGGCGACGGCAGCTTCAACTTCACCCCGGCCCAGGACTACAACGGTCCCGTGCCCACCGCGACCTACACCGTCAGCGACGGCCAGTTGACCGCCACCGCCGACCTGAGCTTCGCCAACGTCACCCCGGTGGACGATGCGTCGGTACTGACCCCGGATACCAAGACCGTCGCCGAAGACACTCCGGCCATCGGCAACGTGCTGAGCAACGACCACGATGTGGACAACGTCCTCAGCGTCGCTAGCTTCAGCATCAATGGCGTACAAGGCAGCTTCACTGCCGGCCAGAGTGCCAACATCAACGGCGTCGGCTCGCTGGTGATCAATTCCGACGGCACCTACACCTTCACTCCGGTGAAGGACTGGAACGGCTCGGTCCCGGAGATCACCTACACCACCAACACCGGCAGCAGCTCCACGCTGAACATCACCGTCACTCCGGTGAATGACGCTCCGGTTGCTGTGAATGACGGCCCGGTTGCCGTGACCGAAGACACCCCGGCCACCGGCAACGTGCTGAACAACGACAGCGATGTCGACGGCGACGCCCTGACCGTCACCGGCTTCAGCTTCGGCGGGAACAACTACGCCGCTGGCCAGACCGCGACCATCAACGGCGTTGGTTCGCTGGTGATCAACGGCGACGGCAGCTTCACCTTCACCCCGGCGCAGGACTACAACGGTCCCGTGCCCACCGCGACCTACACTGTCAGCGACGGCCAACTGACCGCCACCGCCGACCTGAGCTTCGCCGACGTCACTCCGGTGAACGATGCACCGATCGCCGTGAATGATGGCCCCGTCGCCGTGACCGAAGACACCCCGGCCACCGGCAACGTACTGAACAACGACAGCGATCCGGAAGGCGATGCCCTGGCCGTCACCGGCTTCAGCTTCGGTGGCAGCGACTATGCCGCCGGCCAGACCGCTACCATCAATGGCGTTGGCTCGCTGGTGATCAACGGTGATGGCAGCTTCACCTTCACCCCGGCGCACAACTACAACGGCCCGGTGCCCAGCGCGACCTATACCGTCAGCGACGGCCAGCTCACTGACACCGCCCAGCTGAACTTCGCCGATGTCACTCCGGTGAACGATGCACCGATCGCCGTGAATGACGGCCCCGTCGCCGTGACCGAAGACACTCCGACCACCGGCAACGTGCTGAACAACGACAGCGATCCGGAAGGCGATGCGCTGACCGTTACCGGCTTCAGCTTCGGTGGCAGCGACTATGCCGCCGGCCAGACCGCTACCATCAATGGCGTTGGCTCGCTGGTGATCAACGGTGATGGCAGCTTCACCTTCACCCCGGCGCACAACTACAACGGCCCGGTGCCCAGCGCGACCTATACCGTCAGCGACGGCCAGCTCACTGACACCGCCCAGCTGAACTTCGCCGATGTCACCCCGGTGAATGACGCTCCGGTCGCCGCGAACGACGGCCCGATCGCCGTGACCGAGGACACCCCGGCCACCGGCAACGTGCTGACCAACGACCACGATGTCGACGGCGACGCCCTGACCGTCACCGGCTTCAGCTTCGGCGGCAACAACTACGCCGCTGGCCAGACAGCGACCATCAACGGCGTTGGTTCGCTGGTGATCAACGGCGACGGCAGCTTCACCTTCACCCCGGCCCAGGACTACAACGGCCCGGTACCGAGCGCGACCTACACCGTCAGCGACGGCCAGCTCACCGACACCGCCCAGCTGAACTTCGCCGATGTCACTCCGGTGAACGATGCACCGATCGCCGTGAATGATGGCCCCGTCGCCGTGACCGAAGACACTCCGGCCACCGGCAACGTGCTGAACAACGACCACGATGTCGACGGCGACGCCCTGACCGTCACCGGCTTCAGCTTCGGCGGCAACAGCTACGCCGCTGGCCAGACCGCCACCATCAACGGCGTTGGTTCGCTGGTGATCAACGGCGACGGCAGCTTCACCTTCACCCCGGCCCAGGACTACAACGGTCCCGTGCCCACCGCGACCTACACCGTCAGCGACGGCCAGTTGACCGCCACCGCCGACCTGAGCTTCGCCAACGTCACCCCGGTAGACGATCCGTCGGTGCTGACCCCGGACACCAAGACCGTTGCCGAGGACACCCCGGCCACCGGTAACGTGCTGAGCAACGACCACGACGTGGATAACGTCCTCAGCGTCGCCGGCTTCAGCATCAATGGCGTACAAGGCAGCTTCACTGCCGGCCAGAGTGCCAACATCAACGGCGTCGGCTCGCTGGTGATCAATTCCGACGGCACCTACACCTTCACTCCGGTGAAGGACTGGAACGGCTCGGTCCCGGAGATCACCTACACCACCAACACCGGCAGCAGTTCGACGCTGAACATCACCGTTACGCCGGTAAACGATGCACCGGTCGCCAATCCTGACAGCGCCACCGTCTACGAGGACAACGCGGTCACCATCGATGTGCTGCACAACGACACCGACGTCGACGGCGACCCGCTGACCGTCACCGGTGCCAATGCCAGCAACGGCACCGTGGCGATCAATAGCGACGGCACCGTCACCTACACGCCGAAGGCCAACTTCAGCGGCACCGACACCATCACCTACACCATCAGCGATGGCCACGGCGGCACCTCCACCTCGAAGGTAGATGTGACAATCATTGCCGTGGCGGACAAGCCGAGCCTCAGCCTCGACAGCAGCAGCGGCCACCCGCCGGCTACCGGCCTGACCCTGGAGAGCTGGACCGGTCTGGCGCTGGGCACCAATGGCAGCGGCGCCGCTCCGTCCACCCTGCAGTCGGTCATCGATGGCGCCGGCACGCCCAACAGCAGCAGCTCCACCAACAGCGTGAACAACGCCAGCGTCAGCGCCGGCACCGCCAACAAGGTCAGCGGCCTGATCTTCCTCGAAGCCGGCCACACCTACACCTTCGCCGGCACGGGCGATGACAGCGTCCGCCTGGTCGTCGGCGGCACCAACGTCGCCGAAGCCACCTGGGGCGGCACCAGCGGCAAGTTCAGCGGCACCTTCACGCCCACCGAGAGCGGCTACTACACCCTCGCCCTCTACCAGCACAACCAGAGCGGGCCGGGTAATTTCAACCTCACCTTCTCCGACAACGGCAGCGCGCCGCAGACCCTCGGCACCGGCAACGCACTGGTCTACCACAACACCGGCGAGCTGACCGGCGCGGGCGAACGCCTGAGCGACCTGGTCGGCAGCAATGGCCAGGGCCACTACACCGTCTTCGGGGCCAATGAAGGCAACGAAGACACCAGCATCCCGCTGTCGAAGATCAACGCGGCGCTGGTCGATACCGACGGTTCGGAAAGCCTGTCGATCAGCATCGGCGGCATTCCCAATGGCGCCACCCTGAGCGATGGCATCCACAGTTTCACCGCCGACGCCAACCATGGCAGCGTGGACGTCACTGGCTGGAACCTTTCCACCCTGACCTTCACCCCGCCGGCCAATGCCAATGGCACCATCACCCTGCAGGTAAGCGCCACCGCTACCGAAGCGAGCAACCACGACCAGGCGACCACGACCCTGCCGCTGGACATCCACGTACATGCAGTCAACGACGCCCCCAGCGGCGCCGACAACACCATCACCCTCAATGAGGATGGCAGCCGCTCGTTCAGCGCCGCCGACTTCGGCTTCACCGATGTGGACCAGGGCGACAGCCTGAGCGCCGTGCGCATCGATGGCCTGCCGACCGCCGGCAGCCTGACCCTCAATGGCGTGGCGGTCATCGCCGGCCAGGTGATCGCCGCCAGCCAGCTGGGCGGCCTGGTGTTCACCCCGGCGGCCAACGCCGCCGGCAGCCATTACGCCGACTTCACCTTCTCGGTGAAAGACGGTGCCGGCGCCTTCGACCCGACGCCGAACACCATCACCCTGAACGTAACCCCGGTGAACGACGCGCCGCTGTCGGCGGATGCCACGGCCAGTATCTACATCGGCAAGACCTACACCTTCGGGCTCAAGGACTTCGCCTTCAGCGATACCGCGGACTCCGCCAACGGCCAGTCGCATAGCCTGCAGGCCGTCATCATCAAGTCCCTGCCGGACTCCGGCGCCCTCTGGCTGAACGGTAGCAAGGTGGTGACCGGCCAGGCCATCGACCCCAGCGCCATCGCCAGCGGCAAGCTGACCTTCGTACCGGACGCCCTGGGCAGCAACGCGCACTTCGACTTCGCCGTGCAGGACAGCGGCGGCACCACCAACGGCGGCGTGGACACCTCGGCCACCCACGGTTTCGACATCCATGTCGGCCAGGTGCAGATCCCCGGCAGCACCCCCAACGGCGACAACAACCTGGTCGGTGGCCCGGGCGATGACGTGATCCTCGGCGATGTGGGCGGCACCCTGACCGTCACCCAGCCGGGCACCAACTACAACATTGCCCTGATCGTCGATACCTCCGGCAGCATGGGCTACAACCTTGCCGGAGTGTCCGGCGCGGCCTACACCGACTCCCGGATGAAGCTGGTCAAGGATGCCCTGATCAACCTGGCCAACCAGCTCAAGGGCCACGATGGTGTGATCAACATCGCCCTGATCGGCTTCGACAGCACCGCGAGCCTCAAGGTCAGCGTGAATGACCTGACCGCTGCCAACATCAATCTGCTGACCGACGCCATCGGCAACTCGCAGTACCAGGGCCTGCAGGCCGGCGGCGGCACCAACTACCAGGCAGCGTTCGGCCAGGCGGTGATCTGGTTCAATGACCACAAGAACGGCAGCGAGAACCTCACCCTGTTCCTCACCGACGGCGACCCGACCGAGTCCTCCGGCAACGGCAACCTGATGCAGAACACCACGCAGGCCTTCGCCAGCCTGTCGGAGCTCAGCCAGGTCCGCGCGATCGGCATCGGCACCAATGTCAACGAAGCCACGCTCAAGTACTTCGACAACACCAATGTCACCGGTGCGGGTTCGGTGACCTATTACAAGGGCGCCACTCTGTTCGACTTCGAGGGCAGCACCAGCCTGCCCTCGGGGTGGAAATCGACCACCGACGGGAACGGCTCCGTCAGCATCAGCGGCGGCAAGCTGCAGTTGATGGACACCCACGTCAAGAGCGGCGCCAGTACCGCCATCAGCTCGAATCTGACGGTCGCGGCGGGCAAGACCTCGACCTTCAGCTTCGACTTCAGCAAGAGCATGAGCAAAGGCGACCAGTTCACCTGGACGCTGGAGAAGCAGCGCGCCGATGGTGGCTGGGATCAGGTCGAGCAACACGCGATCGCCTTCAATACCAGCGGCAGCAACTTCACCACCAATACGGTGGGCGAAGGCACCTATCGCCTGGACTTTGAGCTCAACGATTACACGAGCAAAGGCAACGGCGACAACGCCACCGTCACCATCGATAACATCACGCGCATCGACCTGGTCACAGCCCCGGTCGGCCAGGTGGATATCGTCAAGCAGGCCAGCGACCTTACCGCCGCCCTGCACGGCGGCTCCAGCAGCTCGGACCTGGCGCCTTCGGGCAACGACACCATCCACGCCGGCTCGGGTGACGACATCGTCTTCGGTGACAGCATCAACACCGACAACCTGCCCTGGGGCGTCAACGGCAACCCGGTCAAGCCGGCCGAGCTGCCGGCGGGCTCCGGTGTCAGCGCGCTGTCAGCGTTCCTGGAGCTGAAGAACGGCCACGTGGCGACCTCCGAAGAGATGTACAGCTTCATCAAGGAGAACCATGCGCTGTTCAACGTCGACGGCGACACCCGTGGCGGCAGCGACAACCTCTACGGTGGCGAGGGCAACGACATCCTCTACGGCCAGGGCGGCAACGACTTCCTGTTCGGCGAGGGTGGCAATGACATCCTGTTCGGCGGCACCGGCGACGACCAGCTCACCGGCGGCAAGGGCAACGACATCCTCACCGGCGGTGCGGGTGCAGACACCTTCATCTGGAAGGCGGGCGATATCGGTAACGACATCATCACCGACTTCAAGGCCGGCGAAGGCGACCGTATCGATATCAGCGACCTGCTGCCGGATGCCGCGCACAACGACATCCTCAGCTACCTGAAGGTGGACACCGCGACCTCGACCCTGCAGGTGAGCACCACCGGCCAGGTCAATAGCGGCGCGGACGTCACCATCAAGCTGAGCGGCGTCGACCTCTCCACCTACGGCTCGAACCCCACCGATATCGTCAAGCAACTGGTGGCGGGCTCCGATCCCGTGGTCAAGACTGAGCATCACTGATTCCCCGTTGCCGACCGGCAACGAACGAGTCAGGCTCTGCCATCGCGCCAGCGGCGCCATCCTTCGGGCTGGCGCCGCTGGCGCCCTATCACTTCCGACAATGGGGACGGGCCGATGCTGTACATCCAGCGCAACGCCGAGGGGAAACTGGCGCGCGTCGAAGACGCCGAGTTCGACGGAATGACCGGGACGCTGCCGGCCGACCATCCGGACATCCTGGCCTGGCAGGCCGCCGAGAGCAGCCTGCTGCACCTCAAGCAGAGCGACCTGGACATGATCCGGGTGCTGGACGACCTGATCTCGGTACTGATCGCCAAGGGCGTCATCCGCATCACCGACCTGCCGCCAGCGGCGCGCTCCAAGCTGCTCAACCGCACCCAGGCCCGTGAGGCTCTGGGCGGTCTGACCCGGCTGATCAATGACGAAGAGGAAACGGGGCTGATCTGAGCCCCGCTTTCGATCCTGGCTCGGCGTTCACTGATGCGACGGAATTACCCGTAGGAGCGGGCCACGCCCACGACCAACTCAGCTCTACGTAGGGCGGATAACGCCTAAGGCGTTATCCGCCGTTTTGGCTTTGGGTGTTTCTGCGCCGCTTCAGCGTGTGCTGAGCGATTTTGTTTCGCCCCCTCGGGCGAGTCCCTTTTGTCAAACGTCGGATAGCCGCCCTCACAAAAGGAACCAAAAGGTCTCGTCCCGACATCCGACCCCGGCTTCGCCGGGGTCCCCTCGTTCCGGTATCGCTCCGAGGGTCGGCGTAGAAGGACCATCCCTGGCCCTCTACGCCTCTCGCGGCATCCATGCCGCTCGCTCCTCTGCGCAATACCTCCACTCGGCCTCCTGACGGGACTCTGCGCGCGCCTGGGAGTTTGGCTGCTTCATGCTGGATTGCTCTTCGTAGGATGGTGTGGAGCGAAGCGATACCCATCACGGCGGATAACGCTGCGCGTTATGCGCCCTACGCAGCGCCAGACCATCACGGACGGAGTCCGCTCCTACGGATACATGTTTGTAGGAGCGGACTCCGTCCGCGATCAGCCCCGATTCGCGAGCAAGCTCGCTCCTACAATGAGCCAAGCGCAATAACCCACCCTCACCACGGCGCCGGCCCACCGAACAACTGCCCCTGCGCCCCCTGAATCCCCATCTCGCGCAACACGCGGAACTCCCCGGCAGTCTCCACCCGCTCGGCGATCAGCGGCAGGTCGATGCTGTGCGCGGCGCGCTGCATGGCCTCGATGAACAGGCGCTTGTCGTTCTCCTGATCGATGGCACGGATGTGGCTGCCGTCCACCTTCAGGTAGGCCAGGCCCAGGCGGGCCAGGTTGCCGATCATGCTGAAGCGCCCGCCGAAATGCTGCAGGCTCAGGCTGTAGCCCAGCTCGCGCAGGCGACGGGTCAGGGCTTCGAGTACCGCCTGGGCCGGCAGCTGGTCTTCCTCCAGCTCCAGGGTCAGGCGCCCGGCGAACTTCGGATGCTGGCGCAGCAGGTCGAATACCCGCCCGGTGGCCCACTCATCACGCAGCAGCGCCGCTGACAGGTTCAGCGCCAGCGGCCGGTCGTGCCGGGCCATGTCGGCGAGCACGCTTTCCAGCATCAGCAGGTCGAGCCGCGCGGTCCAGCCGAAGCGGTCCAGCCAGGGCAGGAAGCGCCCTGCGGCGAGGTGACCGCCCTGCCCGTCCGGCAGGCGCGAGAGCACCTTATAATGCAGTATCCGGGTAGGCTCGGTGCAGGCCACCACCGGCTGGAAATACAGCTGGAAGCGCTTGCACACCAGTGCCTCGTCCAGCAGCTGGTGCCAGGCATGACGCTCCTCGGCGACCGGGTTCGCCCCGCTCTGCAGGAATGCCCAGCAGCGCTCGCCTTCGCGCTCGGCCAATGCCAGCGCCTCATCGGCCAGCACCAGCAATGTCTGCGCCGACTCGCCGGAAACGAAGGGCACCAGCCCCAGGCTCGCCACCGGACTGACGTCGCTGGCCCCGGTGCTGGCCAGGGTCGCCAGCATGGTCTCCAGGCGCGTTGCCAGGGCCGGCGCTTCCTCGGGCATCAGCCCCGGCGCCAGCATGACGAACTCGCCGCCACGGCTGCGCGCCAGGGTCAGGCCGGCGCCCAGGCCCTGCCCGGCCAGGCGCAGCTGATCGGCCACTGCCTTGAGCAGCTGGTCGACACGTTGGCCGCCCAGGCGCTGGTTCAAGCCGGCCAGGTCGCGCACCCGCAGGACCACCAGCAGGCCGCTGCCCACCTGGTCCTCGGCACTCAACCGGGCCTGCAATTGCATATCGAAGAAGCGCCGGTTGCCCAGGCCGGTCAGGCTGTCCAGGTAGGCCTCGTCGCGCAGCCGTTCGCTGCGTTCGGCCTGCTCCTGGAACAGCCCCTTGAGCTTCTCCACCATCTGGTTCATCGCCTGAACCACGCGGCGCAGCTCGGGCGTACGCGGCAGCTCCGGCAGGCTGAGGAACTCGCGGCGGGCGATGGCGTGGGACTGTTCCACCATGTAGTCCAACGGCCTCAACTGGCGGCGCAGCAGGATAGCGCCGAGCACGCCGCTGGCCAGGCCGCACAACGCCAGCCAGAGCAGGCTGCCCAGCGCGCTCTGCCAGAGCTTGGCGATAGCGAACATCGGGTGGCTCAGCACCTCGACCCGCGCCGCCTGGGTCCAGCCACGGCTGACGATGGCGTCACCGCCGGCCGAATGCAGGTCGATCAGCGAGACGAACCACTGCGGCACCTTGGCTGCCACCGCGTCCGGCACGCCGGTGCGCTCGACGATCACCTTGCCGCTGGCCTGGTCGATCACGCGGATGCTCTCGAAGTAACCACTGTCGAAGATCGAGCTGACCATCAGCTCGACCATCGCCGGGTCGTCGATGTTCGGCGTCAGTGACAGTCCCAGCGCCGTGGCGGCGTCCTGCGCATGGGAGCGCAGCTGGTTGACGTACTGCTCGCGGGAGCTTTCCAGGCTGACCATGAAGCTGCCGCTGAAGGCGACCACCAGGAACAGGCAGATGGCGATGAGCAATTGCTTGAACAGGGACATCGTGTCTCCACGCTCTCATTCGTTCAGGGGAAAGCCTTCGGCTTTCATTTTCTTCAGCACGTCCTGCCAGCGAGACAGCCGCTTGCTGTCGCCGACCTGCTTGCCACCACTGGCGTTGGCCAGCCACAGGCCCTCGCCGTTGAAGGCATACACCGGCTGCAGGTCGGTGCGCTGGCTGGCCGGCAGGATGCTGCCGATCAGGTTGTCCAGCACCAGCGGCACCGCATCGGGACGGGGGTAGTACGTCAGCACCATGTGCGCCTGGTTCAGGCGCAGCGCCTTGACGTAGGTAATGCGCAGCTTCTGCGCCGGCACGCCGAGATGCCGCAGGCTGATGTACTTGGCGATGGCGAAGTCCTCGCAATCGCCACCGCCCTTGAACAGCGCCTCGACGGGCGTCGCCCAGTAATCCACTTCACCCCACAGGCTGAGGTCATCGGTGAAACGCAGCTGCGCATTGAAGAAGCGGTTGACCGCCTGCAACTGCTCGCGCTCGGGCTGACCGGCGGCATCCTTGAGCATGCCCTGCCAGGCATCGATGCGCGCACGCCCCTCACCGAGCGGGCCGTAGAGCGTTTCGGCGTGCTGCTCGATCAGGCTGAAGTCCCAGGCGTCCGGCTGCCCACCGGCCAGCACGGCGAGCGATACCGCCAGCGCCAGGAGCAGAGCTCCGGGCCGATAACGGCGCAACGCACGGACGAAACGGCTGGACACGATCGCGACTACTCGACTGCGATGGCGCACGCCTCGCTAGGCGTGCGCCGGAGCGGCATGGTGCTGGCTGGTCGCGAAAAAAACAATGGCACAATGCAATCAAGCACTATGCCATTGTCGGTGCGGCGGGAAGTGAGCGGGATCAGCTCTTCTGCGGCGGCGTAACGATGTCGAACCAGAAGTCGAAGTCGTCGAGCATGCCGAACAGCTTCGCCAGCAACAGCGGATTGCCGGAACTCTTGAGCTTACCCTCGAGCACCAGACGCACTGGCGAGACTTCCTTGAGCAGCAGGCGGTTGAGGTCGGCGCGGTCGATGGTGACGGTCTGCCCGGCGCTCTCGCTCTGCACGCCCTTGATGTTGTTCAGGTGCGAATTCTTCAGCTCCAGCAGGTACTGCTCGCTCTTGTCCGGCAGCACCAGGTTGATGCTCAGGTCCTCGCCTTCGGCCTTCTTCGCGTTCAGGCGCACGCCGAGGTAGTCGAACAGCAGGCCGGTATCCATCGCCGCCAGGGCGTCGGAGCTGGTCACCCGCAGCGACGGCAGGTCACGCGGCACGCCATTGCGCAGCTCCTGCGCGGCCACCAGGTAGCTATTGCGCCAGCCGGCGTTCTCCGCCTGGTAGCCGAGCTGCTCCAGAGCGTCGGCCTGCAGGGCGCGCGCGGTCTGGTTGGTGGGGTCGGCGAAGACCAGCTTGTTGACCACCTCGACCACCCAGCGGTACTCGCCCTTGTCGTAGGACTGCTTCGCCAATTGCAGCAGGTGGTCAGCGCCACCCATGAACTCCACGTACTTCTTCGCCGAATCCTCCGGCGCCAGCGGATTGAGGGTCGCCGGATTGCCGTCGTAATACCCCAGGTACTTGTTCACCACAGCCCGCACGTTGTGGCTGACGCTGCCGTGGTAGCCACGGTTGTACCACTCGTTGGCCAGCTCCGCCGGCACCTGGAAGCGCTCGTGGATCTGGTTGATGGTCACGCCCTGGTTGGCCAGGTACAGCGTCTGGTCGTTCAGGTAGCCGTACATGTCACGCTGTTTTTCCAGGGTGCGGACGATGTCGTCATGCCCCCAGCGTGGCCAGTTGTGCACGGCGAACATCACCTCGGCCTTGTCGCCGAAACGGTGCAGCGCCTCGTTGATGTACTTGCTCCAGCCCAGCGCGTCGCGGGTCTCGGCGCCGCGCAGGGTATAGAGGTTGTGCAACGTGCCGGTGACGTTCTCGGCCATCAGCAGCGCCTTCTGCTGCGGCAGCCAGACGTTCATCTCGGCCGGTGACTCGGTGCCGGGAGTGTTCTGGAAGGTAAGCGGCACGCCGTCGATCTCCAGCTCCTGCAGGTCGCCCTCGATCAGCTTCGTCGGCGCCAGGATGCTCAGCGGCCCACGCGCCACGCCCTTGCCGATGGCCATGTCGACCTGGCCCTGCTCGCCCTTTGGCAACAGGGTGCCGTACTGGTAGGTCGCGCGGCGAATCATGGCGTTACCGGCCAGCACGTTCTCCTTGACCGCCGCTTCCATGAAGCCCTTGGGCGCGATGATCTGCACCTCGCCCTTGTCCACCTGTTCCTGGGTCACCAGCCCCTTCACGCCACCGAAATGATCGACGTGGGCATGGCTGTAGATGACCGCGCGGATTGGTTTATGCCCCAGTTCCTGGCTGACCAGTTCATAGGCCGCCTTGGCGGTGGCCGGGGTGGTCAGGGTGTCGATGACGATCCAGCCGCTCTTGCCCTCGACGAAGGTGATGTTGGCGAGGTCGAAACCGCGTACCTGGTAGATGCCGTCGGTGACCTTGTACAGGCCGTACTTCAGGTTCAACAGCGCCTGGCGCTGCAGGCTCGGGTTGATGCTGCCGCTGTCCTTGCCGCTGGTGAGGAAGTCGTAGCTGCCCAGTTGCCAGGCGACGCTGCCATCCTCGTTCTTGATCACCAGGTTGTCCGGACGCTTGATCAGTCCCTTCTCCACCCGGTCGAAATCGGCGCGGTCGGAAAACGGCAGCGACTCACGCACCTTCTGCTGGGCAGCAAGGGTGAACTCGGTGGGTGGCTTGGGTTGCTCAGCGGCAGCGAGCAGGCCGGGGCAGAGGCTGGCCAGCAGAACGGCGGCGGAAAGTCGGGACATCGGTGGACTCCGGATTTTGTTGTTGTGCTCGCACTATGCCGGCCGTCGCGCTAATAATTCCAATGCATTCCAATTTCATAATCGATGCAGGAAGCGCATGAGCGATCTTCGCCAGCTACGCCACTTCGTCGCCCTCGCCGAGCACGGTCATTTCGCCCGCGCCGCCGACGCGGTGAATCTTAGCCAACCGGCCCTGTCGCGCAGCATCCAGGCATTGGAAGCCCAGCTGAACTGCCAGTTGGTGGACCGCAATCCGCGAGGCGTCACCCTCACCGCCCACGGTCGGCTGGTGCTGGAACACGCCCGCCGTCTGCTGGCCGGCGACCACGCGCTGAAGAATGCCGTGCTGCAACTGGCGGACCTGGAAACCGGCGAGCTGCGCCTGGGCGCCGGCCCCTTCCCCGCCGCGCGCCTGATGCCGCAGGTGCTCGCGCGCTACAGCAGCGCGCACCCGAAGGTGTCGATCCTGCTCTCCATCGAGAATTGGAGCGAGTTGCACCGGCGCCTGCTGGACGATGAGCTGGAGCTCTTCATCGCCGACTCCCGCGAACTGGAAGGCGACAGTCGCCTCGATATCCAGCCGCTGCGGGTGCATCGTGGCGTGCTGTTCTGTCGGCCGGGGCACCCGCTGATCGGCACCCAGCCTTCGGTCGAACGCCTGCTCGACTACCCGCTGGCCGGCCCGCGCCTGCCGCGTGACGCCCAGGAAGGACTGGTGCGCAACCTCGGCCGCGAGCAGCCGCTGAGCGTGCAATGCGACGACGTACTGTTGCTCAAGGAGTTGGTGAAAGGCAGCGATGTACTCTGCCTGGCCACCTGGGACGTGGTGGCGGAAGATGTTGAAGCCGGACGCCTGGCCGTGCTGCCCTGGCCCAACGGTAGCGACGCCTCGGCGCGCGGTTCCGCCTACGCCCTGGTGCGCCATGCCAGCCGCAGCCTGTCGCCCGCGGCCAGCCAGTTCGTCGAGTTGTTGCTGGAGGAGGACGCGGCGTTTCGCGCCGCGCCCTAAGAACCTCGTTACGATCTCGCGAGCTAGAGCAGAACAAGGCGCAACGACCAGCGGGAGTAACAGCCGCAGGCTGGCCCGAAGGGTGAGCGGCAGCGAATCAAAACAGGCGAGGGCGCGGAGTTTACGAGCTGTAAATGAGCAGTCCGAGCCTGTTTTTAACGCAGTTATGCCGACGCGCAGCTGATCGTAAACAAGTTCTAACGGTCACGGCTCAGCGACTCCAGCCCTCGTAGCGATCATGATCGCGGTCGTGGTAGTCCCGGCGGTAATCGTGGTGCGGGCGGTCATTCCAGTCGCGGTCATTCCAGTCGCGGTCATGCCAGCCGTGATCGTGGTCGTGTTCGTAGACCACGCAACCGGTCAACGGAAGGATGAGCAGTACAGCAGCGAAGATGCGACGCATGGCGCCTCCTGAAACGAGCCGGTAGCCCCGCCGGAATGCGGGGCGATAATTCTTCCGGTCTCACAGGGTCAGACATTGCTGTCAGACGTCGGTGCTATGCCGTTAGGTAAAGCTTTGGTAAATCAGCCGTTTACAGTTTCCAGGCGACGCTGGCGGCGGCTCTGCAGGTGCAATACACCGAACAGCAGGACCTGCAGCTGCTCGCCCAGCGAGCGACGACGCGCCAGCAGCGCGACCTCACCGACATGCACCAGCAGCATCACGCCGGATACCCAGAGCAGCGGGCGATGCAATTCGCCGAAGGGGTAGACGAGGTTGAGGACGGCGGCGAGCCAGAACATGGCCAGCGCACCCTTGGCGAAACTCAGCAATTCGGACATGGCGATCTTTCCCTGGAAAAAGGTCGCTGCAGTCTGCCGCCCGCCCCGTCCTGAGCGCTCCTGTCTTTCGACTGGCGACGAAGATCGCGGGCATGGCCCGCTCCTACGGTGGGGACATCCATTGTAGGAGCGGGCCACGCCCGCGAAGGCGGATAACGCCATGCGTTATCCGCCGCCTCTCATGGAAGCCCACCCCGGCAAGAGCTAGAGTCCAAGCATCACCCGTCGCAAGGATCGGCCATGTCCGAACTCAGCCACCAGCAGGCGCAGCGCCGCGTCGATGACATCCTGGCCTTCGACCGGGAACTGCGGCGCCTGAACCTCGAGGGAGCCCTCACCCTCGATGGCGCACAGCGCGAACGTCTGCACGACCACCAGCAACGCCTGCTCGCCGACTACCGCGCGCGCTTCGACATCGACCGTGACAGCCAGGACCACCGGCTCTCCCTGGGCATGCGCGTCGCCTCCTTCCTCGGCGCACTGGCCCTGGCCGCCAGCCTGTTCTTCCTGTTCTACCAGTTCTGGGGGCTGTTCGCGGAAACCGCGCAGGTCGCGATACTCATCGCCGCCGCACTGGGCAGCCTGCTGCTGACCCTCTGGCTGCAGCGCCGCGATGCCTCCGGCTACTTCACCAAGCTCGCGGCCATGCTGGCGTTCGCCTGCCTGGTGCTGAACGTGGTGATGATCGGGCAGATCTTCAACATCACGCCCTCGGACAAGGCGCTGCTGCCCTGGGCCGCCTACGCGCTGCTGCTGGCCTACACCTGCAACGCCCGCCTGCTGCTGGCCGCCGCGCTGATCTGCGTGATGGGCTACGTCGCCGCGCGGGTCGGCACCTGGAGCGGCGTGTACTGGCTGGACGTGGGCGAACGCCCGGAGAACTTCTTCCCCGCCGCCGCGTTGATCTTCCTCATCCCCTCCTTCATCAACCAGGGTCGCTTCGACGGCTTCGCCGCGATCTACCGGGAATTCGGCCTGCTCGGGCTGTTCCTGCCGATGCTGGTGCTGGCCAACTGGGGCGGCGGCAGCTACCTGCCCCTGGGCTTCAGCACGGTGGAAAACCTCTACCAGGTGCTCGGCTTCGTCGCCTCGGCGCTGGTCATCTGGCTTGGCGCACACCGCGAATGGCCGGAGGTGGTGAACACCGGGCTGACCTTCTTCGTGGTGTTCCTCTACACCAAGTTCTTCGACTGGTGGTGGGAGGTGATGCCCAAGTACCTGTTCTTCCTCGTGCTCGGCCTGTGCGCGGTGCTGATCCTGTTCATCCTGCGCCGCCTGCGTAACGTCCACGGCCTGCTGGGAGGGAGTCAGCCATGAACTGGACCCGCACCCATGCCCTGTTCGGCGGTGTCGCGCTGATCCTGCTGGTCAACGCCGTGGCCCTGGGCGGCGTGGCCTGGAACCGCTCGGGCACGCCGGACAGCCAACCGCGCCTGAGCCAGCGCGAGCTGGCCGCCAACAGTTCCTGGCACAAGGAGAACAGCGGCCTGAGCCTGCGCCTGAACTGGCGCTTCCCCAGTGACGACGAAGGCGCCGGGCCGCGCAGCCGTGCCTGGGAACCCCGTATCAATGCAAGGCAGATGGCCGAGCTCGGCTTCCGCATGCCCGAACAGGTGGACGACACCAGTGCCCGCCAGTTCGACCGCCAGCAATCGCGCGCCGCCCTGCTGGTCCTGGAACTGGACGGCCCGCTGTACCAGCGCGAACTGCAACTGGCACGCAAGCGCCTGGACGAGTTACAGCAGGCCGCCGCGGCGGCGCCGGGCAACCAGAAACTGGCCTATGAACTCAAGGACCACCAGACCGCTCTGAAAAGCGAGGAGAAATTCGCCACCCGCCTGCTGCTCAAGGACGTCGGCCTCGACCAGCAGGCCCTGCGCCAGCGCTACCCGGACCGCCAGCGCTACCTGATCGTCCACGGCCGGGTGCGGCCCATCTCACTGCTGCACAAGCACATCTGGACCCTTGGCGGCACCGCCAGCGCCATGGGCGTGGACAGCATCAACGTGCCGCACGGCTGGCGGCAGGTGCTGGAAGAGGACAGCTGGCAAGCCTACGAGGGCCGCGAACGGATGCAGCGCTTCGTTGCCGAGGTCGCCTTCGGCCAGAAACTGGAACCCTGGATCGAACGCATCGAGGTCGCGCCGCCCGGCCCCTGACCGGGTCCGCCACGCCGATCCGAATCCGCTTGCGCGAGGCGCACGGGCGCTGCACCCTGTGCGCCCGCATCGCACTGTTTTACCCCGCACCGCCCGGCCATGAACGACGTCACTCCCGATCCCAGCCGCTGTCCGCTTTGCGGCCAGTCCAACCGCTGCACCCAGGCTGACCCTGCCCTGGAGGGCCAGGCCTGCTGGTGCTTCAGCACGCGCATCGACCGCAACGCCCTGGAGCGCATCCCGCCCGAGCTGGTCGACCGTGCCTGCCTGTGCCCGCGCTGCGCCGCAGGACTTGCGGACAGCGACGGGAACGCCTGATGCGCCTGGACCGTTTCATCGCCAACCTGCCCCGTTTCAATCGCCAGCAGGCACGCCAACTGCTCGCCGAAGGCCGCCTGCGCGTCGATGGCCAGGTGGTGCGCGACGGCCGCTTCGAGGTGCGCGAGTTCAGCCGGGTGGAATTGGACGAAGAGTTGCTGCAGGCCGGCAAGCCCGCCCGCTACTTCATGCTGCACAAGCCCGCCGGCTGCGTCAGCGCCACCCGCGATGCCGAGCACCGAACGGTGCTCGACCTGCTGGACGAGCCGGACAAGGACGAGCTGCACATCGGCGGCCGCCTGGACTACAACACCACCGGCCTGTTGCTGATCACCAACGATGGGCAGTGGTCACGGCGCATGACCCTGCCGGGGCGCAAGCTGCCGAAGGTCTACTACGTCGAGACCGAAGACCCGATCGAAGCGCACTACGCGCAGACCTTCGAACAGGGGCTGTACTTCGCTTTCGAAGACCTCACCACCCTGCCCGCGCAACTGGAAATCCTCGCCCCGCGCGCGGCGCGCCTGACCCTGCACGAAGGCCGCTACCACCAGGTCAAGCGCATGTTCGGCCACTTCCAGAACAAGGTGACGCGCCTGCACCGCGAGAGCATGGGCAGCCTGACGCTTGACCCCGCCCTGCAACCGGGACAGTACCGCGCGCTGACTGCGCAGGAGATCGCGGCGCTGGGCTGAGCCCCCGCACCTGATGTCACAGGAATGTAGGGCGTATAACGTTCGACGTTATACGCCGTTTGACCCTGATCCCCGGGCACTCCGAACCGAGCCCTGCCGCTGACGACAAATAACCGCGTATCGGCGTACAACCGCGAACGGCTGTACGCCCTACGTAGGTGTAATGCCGATATGAACCTGCAGGAGCGGGCCACGCCCGCGAATCGCGCGCATGGCGCGCATGGCGCGCTCCTGCAAACTCACCCCGCCACGAGACCTGCCCCACACTCCGCCAATTCCCTCCGCAGACCATTCAGCCCGGTGGATTGCAGCCGCCGAGGCAGCTTGGCTAAGCTCCAGCCAATCCCGCGTCCCAAGGAAAGGTGATGAAGAAACTGTCGGTCGCCCTGCTGCTTGCCCTGAGCGCCAGCTTCGCCGTCGCAACCCCGAGCAAACCCTCGCCGTTGTCTGACTTGCAGGCAGCGTTGAAGACGCTCAAGCCCGGCCAGTACCTCTGGTATCCGGAAATCTCCCCGGCCGGACCGGTGACGCTGGTGGTCAGCCTCACCGAACAGCGCGCCTACGTTTACCGCAACGGCATCGCCATCGGCGTCGCCACGGTCAGCACCGGCAAGAAGGGCAAGGAGACCCCCACCGGTGTGTTCACCATCCTGCAGAAGAAGGTCGAGTACTACTCCGACCTCTACAACAGCGCGCCCATGCCCTACATGCAGCGCCTGACCTGGGACGGCATCGCCCTGCACGCCGGCAACCTACCCGGCTATCCAGCCTCCCACGGCTGCATCCGCCTGCCCATGGCGTTTGCCAAGAAGCTCTACGAGGTCACCGGTTTCAGCTCCACCACGGTGATCATCTCCGACGCCAAGAGCTCCCCCGTGGAGGTTTATCACCCCGGCCTGCTCGCCCCTATCGTCAGCGACGGGCGCCCCGCCGGACCGCATGACGACAGCGGCATGGTGACGCCATTCTGGAGCGATCCGGGTGCGGACAAAGGCCCGCTCTCCGTGCTGATCAGCCGTGCCGACCGTCGCGCCTACGTCTACCGAGGGGGCCAGCAGATCGGTACCGCGCCAGTGGCGTTCGAGCATCCCGAGGAAAAGACCGGCGTCGCCGCCTTCTCGCTGATCAGCAAGCCGAGCCAGACCGACATCGACAGCCTGAACCCCAGCCTGCGCTGGACCACCGTGCAGGTCAGCGACCCACAGAAGGGCCTGACGCCTGCCGAGCAACTGGGCAGGTTCAGCATGGACCGCGACTTCCTGCGCAACCTGCTGGCGAGCATGGATATCGGCAGCACCCTGGTCATCACCGACCTGCCGTCCACCCGCACCATGCGCAGCAACCCCGACTTCACGGTGATCACCACCAACGACCGCAAGGCGGAACAGAAGCCGGTCAAGAACCAGCCGGTCAACTGATCCTCCGGCATGACAGGCAGGGAGGCCGCAACGCCAGCCACTGGGCAAACGCCCTACCCCGCATTCACCCTCCAGTCGTTCAGGTTGCGAGCGCCCGCCCGTATGCTGCGCGCTCGCCCCACATTCCCGGAGTATCGATGAAGACGCTACTGTTGCCGCTGTTGCTGGCGGGCCTTGGGGTCAATCTTGCCCAGGCCGTGCCACAGACCCACACGCCCCTGACCGACCTGCCCGCCGCGGTCGCCGCACTCAAGCCCGGGCAGTACCTGTGGTACCCGCAGATATCCCCCAACGGCCCGGTGACCCTGGTGGTCAGCCTCACCGAGCAGCGCGTCTACGTGTACCGCAACGGCATCGCCATCGGCGTCGCCACGGTCAGCTCCGGCCGCAAGGGCAAGGAGACGCCCACCGGCGTGTTCACCATCCTGCAGAAGCAGGTGGACCACCACTCCACCCTCTACAACGATGCCGCCATGCCGTACATGGAACGCCTGACCTGGGATGGCGTCGCCCTGCATGCCGGCGGCCTGCCTGGCTATCCGTCCTCCCACGGCTGCGTCCATCTCTCGCTGGACTTCGCCCGGAAGCTCTACGACGTCACCAGCACGGCGACCACCACCGTGATCATTTCCGATGCGAAGAGCGCCCCGGTGGACGTCAACCATCCCGGCCTGCTCGCACCCATGGTCAGCGATGGCCGCCCGCAGGGTCCGAACGAGGACGGCGAAGACCTCCCGCACTGGAGCGACACGGCAGAAAGCCAGGAGCCGCCGACCGTTCTCGTCAGCCGCGCCGACCGCCGGATCTACGTCTACCGCGGCGGCATCGAGATCGGCACCGCCAAGGTGGGCATCTCCCGTCCGGAAGAGAAATCGGGCGTCGCCGCGTTCTCCCTGCTGGAAAAGCCCACGGCGAACCAGATCGACAGCAACCAGCCGAAGCTGCGCTGGAGCGCCATCCAGGTCAGCGACCCCAAGGAGGGCCTGACACCCGCCGAACAACTTGGAAAGTTCTCGGTGGACCGGCAATTCCTGCACAACCTGCTCGCCAGCCTCCAGGTCGGCAGCACCCTTGTGATTACTGACCTGTCGTCAACCCGGGAGACCCGCAGCGCCCCCGGATTCCGCGTTATCGATGCGGATAACCGACAGACGGACTAAACTTGATCATAAAACAACCAAACACCTGGTCAAAAATCGCGCACAATGCGGCGTTTCCCAGAAAAAACCATATCGATTCAACGGGAATGTTGTATTCATGCTGACTTTTTCGAAGTTGCGGGGGTTCTTCCGGATCACTGTCGCCAGCACCGCGCTTCTCGCGCTCGGGAGCTGGCAGAGTGCGTCCGCCGCCGATCGCCTGCCCACGGCCGATGAGCTGCACCGTCTCGCGCCCGCCGCCAATACCGAAACGCTGCGCCTGGCGCTCAATGCCCTGCAGTGCGCCAGCACCCAGCTGGGCGGGGGCAACCAGCTGCTGACCGTCATCGACTACTCCAAGCCCTCGCGTGACAAGCGCCTGTGGGTCTTCGACCTCAAGCAGCGCAAGCTGCTGTTCGAGGAGTGGGTCGCCCATGGCAAGAACAGCGGCGACGATCTCGCCACCTCGTTCTCCAACCGCCCCAACAGCTACCAGTCTTCCATCGGTCTCTACCAGACCGGTCAGACCTACAGCGGCAAGCACGGCCGCTCGCTGCGCCTGCAGGGCCTGGAGCCGGGCTTCAACGACAACAGCGAAGAGCGCGCCATCGTCATGCACGCGGCCGCCTACGCCGATCCGAAAGTCGTCTCCGGACTCGGCCGCCTGGGCCGTAGCCAGGGCTGCCCGGCGGTACGCCCGCAGGTGGCGCAGAAGCTGATCGATACGGTGAAGAACGGCAGCTACGTATTCGCCTACTACCCGCAGCAGCAGTGGCTGAAGAGCTCGCAGTTCCTCGCCGGGCAGAGCTGCACCGTGGCGAAGAACCCGCAGATCATCCGCTACGCGCAGAACCTCGCCAAACGCTGACAGGGTTTCCCCCGGTAGGAGCGGGCCATGCCCGCGATCGCGCCCGTGGGGCGCTCCTACAAGTGGTATCGGAGATCGCCGGGAAGACAGGCACAGCCCCATCGATTCGCGGACAAGGTCCGCTCCTGCGAGAGCAGTCCGACCGCACGGAGCGTCGGACCAGGCCATGGCATCGACACTGCGCACGGTGTAGCGGCGCACAACCGCGAACGGCTGTACGCCCTATGCCTTGACTGTCTCCAGAACCTCCAGCATCGCCTGCACATCCACCGCGTCGATCTGCTCCGGCCGCAGGAAGCGTTCGCCGTACTCCAGGTACACCCCCTGGATCAGGAACACCCGGAACAGGTCCGCATCGATGTGCTGGTCGCGGGCCATGAAGGCCAGGATCTTCAGTGACTCCGACAGCGTCTTCGGCGCCTTGTACGGGCGGTCGGCGGCGGTCAGCGCCTCGAAGATATCGGCGATTGCCATGACCCGCTCCGGAATGCTCATCTGCTCCCGCGACAGCTTGCGCGGATAGCCGGTGCCATCCACCTTCTCGTGGTGGTTGGCGGCGATGGTCGGCACCCGACGCAGGTGGCGCGGCAGCGGCAGGGTGGTGAGCATCATCAGCGTCTGGACGATGTGTTCATTGATCTTGAAGCGCTCTTCCTCGTTGAGCGTGCCGCGCCGAATGCCCAGGTTGTATAGCTCGCCGTAGTTGCTCGCAAAAGGCGGCAGGCGCATGTCGAAGCCCCAGATATTGCGCGGGTCGTCCTTGTCCACCGGCGGCTTGCGCTCACCCCAGGGCACGCGGTGCTCGGGCTTGTCGGCGAGCAGGAACTCCTCCGCCGGCAAGGTCGGTTCCGGGCATCCCCGCTTGCGCTCCAGCTCATCGTGGGAAATGCCCAGGCGATCATCGAAATTGCGCAACCAGCGGCGCTCGCCGATGCGTTTGAGGCGCTCGATATCCTCATCCTTCATGAACTCGCCGCCGACGTTGGCCTGGGCGACGAAGGCATAGTCCTCGCGCAATGCTTCATGCAGTGCATCCCGCCGCGCCGCCAGCAAGCCGATGTCGTTGCCCGCGGCCATGCCGCGCCAGTAGTCCAGCTCGATATCGCGCCAGATCACCTCGAAGCGCATGCGAACCTCGTGCAGGCGGTTGTACAGCGTCTCCAGCTTGGTCGCCTTGTCCACCACGTACTCGGGGCTGGTGATCTTGCCGCAGTCGTGCAGCCAGGCGGCGATCTGGAACTCGTAGCGCTCCGCATCGCTCATGGTGAAGCTGGCGTACTCGCCGTCACGGGAATCGATGACCTTCTGCAGCAGCAGGTCCGCCAGCTGCGGCACCCGCTCGCAGTGGCCGCCGGTGTAGGGGCTCTTGGCGTCGATCGCGTCGGCCAGCAGCTTGATGATGGCATCCAGCAGGCGCTGCTGGGCCTCGATCAACTGGCGGGTCTCGATGGCTACGGCGGCAGCGCCGGAAAGCTCCTCGACGAAGCGCTTGAACGGCTGGAGCGGCTGCTGGCTGTCGGCGCCCTCCTCCGCCAGCTGCAGGACGAGAATGCCCAGCAGCTCGTCGCTGCGATTGCGCAGCGACACTTCCAGGTACTGCCCGCGATTGGCCAGCGCCTGTCCTACCCGCTCGGCCAGCTGGGCCTCGGTGAAACCCTCGATGACCATCGACTGCGGATACTGCTGGCCGTGCACCGTGCAGGCCAGGCGCAGGCGGCTGTCCTCGTCCTCCAGCAGGTACACCGCGCCGCCCATGACGGCGGTGGCTTCCACCAGTCGCGAGAGCACGCCTTCGAGCATGCTGTCCAGGCGCGTCTCCCGGCTCAAGGTCAGGGTGATCGCCTGGAAATTGTGGATAGTGCGCGACATGCTGCCCATCACCCGGCTCAGGTCGCGCACCTCGGCAATCTTCGATTGCACACCAATGGGCCGGGCGAAGTCGAAGGCCGCCAAAGACTCCACCTGGTCGGCCAGCGCCGTCAGCGGACGGGCGATGCGACGGCCCAGATACCAGCCGATCAGCAGCAGCACCAGCAGCAACACCGCACTCCACAGGGCCTGGTCGATCAGCAGCTGGCGGGCGCCGGCCAGCAGCTCGATGGCTGGAATAGCGATCAGCACGCGCACCTCGCTGTTGGTGAAGTTCGACAGCGGAACCCAGATGCCGTACCAGGTCGCGCCCCCGGCCTCAAAGGCCCGAGGCTGGCCAGCCGGCATCGACGCGGCGTTCAGCTGGGTCAGGCTGGGCACGCCCAGTTCCTCCAGCGTCGCCAGGCGCAGCTCGTTGCCCTGATGGATCAGCAGCTTGGTCAGGTCCGGGTAGGCGATCACCGTGCCCTTGCCATCGACCACCGCCAGCTCGGTGTGGGCCGTCTGGCGCAGGTCGCCCATTTCGCCGCCAAGGTCGTTGACCGAAGCGTCCATGCCGATCACCGCCGCACCGTCAACACTGCGGTGCGCCAGGGTCAGGCCGATCTCACGGGTGGTGAAGAACACATAGGGCTGGGTCAGCACGGTCTTGCTGGTGTCGAGCGATTCCCGATACCAGGGCCGCTGTCGGGGGTCGTACTTGTAGTCCGGGCGCTCCTGCGCGCCCAGCAGTTGCAGGTCCTTGTCGTAGAAGCGCCATTCGCCCTTCAGCGCCCCCTGGCTGTCCAGGGTCAGGCTCTGCACCAGGTATTTCGAGTCGTCCGGCGCCTGCAGGATTCGCCGCACCTCGGGCACGCGCAGCGCGCGGATCAGCATGAACTCGCCATTCGGGTAACCGATGTACACCGCGCTCAGGGTACGGTTGGCGCGCAGGTTCTCCACCAGCATCGGCAAGCGCTCCAGGCGCGCCGGCAGGTTGTCGATCTGCGAGATGGGGTCGTGGGTCATCAGCCGCAGCGCGCTCTCCGCCGGATCGATCAGGCGGCGGATGCGCTCGTTGATGGTCGCGCCCAGTTGGCTGGCCGACTCGCCCGCCGCCGCCACCAGCGCCCCTTCCACGCCTCGGTAGCCCTGTATCAGCAACGCACCCGCCAGCACCAGCATGCTGACAATGATGGCGCCAGCCACCAGCAGCTGCAGCGGGATGCCCCGTTTGAGTACCTTCATCATCACCAGCCTCTGTCCGTTGAGCCGTAGCGATATCCGCTATCGAGAAGTTCCGTCGCCATGGCCGGCGACGTGTTGCGTTGCATGATCCCGGCCAGGCTGCCGTCCAGCCACAGCGACTCGATCAGGCGCAGCCATTCGGCGCTCTGCGCCGGGGTGAATCGCTTGCGCGAGAGCATCAGGTGGTGCGGCGTGGCCGGGCCGCGCATCACATCGACCACCCGGAACCGCTCGCGCTCACGGCGATCGGTGACCGCGCCCTCCAGGTTCAGCTCGTGGCCGATCACCCCTTCCACGTCGCCATTGAGCAATGCGGTGAAGCGAGTCGCATCGTCATGGAACTCCACCACCCGCCCCTCGCCCCGCAGAATGCGCAGCACGGCATCGATATAAGGGCCATGGCGGTAACCGGCGATCACGCCGATGCGCGCGCCGGGCATATTGTGGAAGTCCTCCAGCGACTGCATGTCGCCCAACTCGTTCGGCACGATCAGCTTGTTGCGCAGATAGACGTACGGCAGCAGGTAAGTGAAGGTGCGCCGCTGCGGCGTGGCAACTCCGCTGGTGCCCATCTCCAGGTCGCCGCTTTCCAGCATCCGCCAGATCTCGTCACGCGGCCGTACCGAGGCCACGAACTTGCAGCCGCTGCGCCGCGCCAGTTCGGCAATCAGGTCGGTGTCGATGCCGCCACCGTCATCGTGGAAGAACACCAGGTTGCGGGTATAGGCGACGCGGATCGGCGCCTCGCAGCCATAACGGTCGGCGCCCATGGCTACCGCAAACAGCCAGGCAGCCGGCAAGACCTGCAGAGTGCGCAGCAAGGGGTGCAGTGCCATTGACCCGCTCCGTCCGCGGTATCGGCCTTGAGAGGAGCACGTCAACGACGCTCATCTGCGGGCGGGAAGAAATGACTGACACAAAGAGTGTAATCGGCCTTCTCCAAATCGCCGTCGAGTCACAAAGATAAATGTCACTTCGTCGGATTCCCGACCGGCAAGCGCGAACAATCGTTCACGGACGGTTGCGTCGGACGACCCCGCCTGCTTAACTCTGGCCCAAGCGTGACCGGTGAGTCACGCACAACGTCCAAGAATGCTTCATCGCGGCAGCCGTTCCCCAAGCCGCCCCTTCCCTGCCTGGTCAAGAGCCTCATTCCGCGCTGGAAACAGTGCCGGAACGATACTTCTTGGCGTCGTAACTGATTGAAAATTAAGAAAATATTAAGTTTCGCCGTGTGACACGAAGCTGTCACGTCAAGGCGCTTTCCTCTGCCTGGGTACTTTTCTTCGCATCCGATCGTGGGTGCGTTCCTATGACCTGCGTCTGGAGGAAAACGACATGAGGCCGGAAACCGCCGTCGTCGAGATTCAGCAACATCGGGTACACACGGAGTTCCACGCCAACAGGGAAGCGCGTCAGACCATCATCCTGGTCAACGGCTCGCTGGCAACCACTGCCTCCTTCACGCAAACGGTGAAATACCTGCAGCCCCACTTCAACGTGGTTTGCTACGACCAGCCGTACTCCGGCCAGTCCAAGCCGCACAACGACTGCCGCGAGCCGATCACCAAGGAGTACGAGGCAGCGCTGCTGCTGGAGCTGATCGAGCACTACCAGGCGGACATCGTGATGTCCTTCTCCTGGGGCGGCGTCGCCACGCTGCTGGCCCTGGCCCAGCGCCCGGCGCGCATCCAGAAGGCGGTCATCAACTCGTTCTCGCCGCTGCTCAACGCGTCGATGCTCGACTACCTGCACCGCGGCCTGGACTACCTCGCGGCCTGCGACCGTCCCAACGTCGGCAACCTGGTGAACGAAACCATCGGCCGCTACCTGCCGCATCTGTTCAAGCGCTTCAACTACCGACACGTCAGCAGCCTCGACGAGCACGAATATCAGCAGATGCACTTCCATATCTGCCAGGTGCTCCAGCTCAGCGCGGAAAGCTACATGGAGAACTTCTCCTCCATCGACATCCCGCTGCTGTTCCTCAATGGCGAACTGGACATCTACACCACCCCGGCCGAAGCGCGCCTGTTCCAGCAACTGATCCGCGACTGCGAATTCCGCACCATCCGCAACGCCGGTCACTTCATCGACGTGGAGCACAAGCAGGCCTGGCAGGAAACCCAGGAGCACCTGCTCGCCTTCCTCCAACCCCAGCGCAAGGTCATGCTGGCTCCCGCGTACCAGCCCAACAGCCAGGGCGTACCGATTGCCGCCATGGTGAGCTGATGCAGCCAGCGCACAACACCGGGGGCCGGACACCACCCACCGCCTCCGGTTATTTTTTGCACGCAGCACCGCACAAAAGCAGCATCCTCGGCGCAGCTCGCCGCCCAAGGCTTCACTAAGCCCCCGCCTTCTGGTAAAAAGGCACCCCCAAGCGGGCGTCGTATAATGGCATTACCTGAGCTTCCCAAGCTCATGACGAGGGTTCGATTCCCTTCGCCCGCTCCAGATTCCCATGCAAATGCCCCCGGCAGCGTTCGTTGCCGGGGGCTTTTGTTTTTCCAAGGTGCTCCTGCCGCAGCGCGGGCAATGCCCCTCAAGCGTGAAGCGCGTCCATCTGCTTGCGCGCATTCGCCAGCCCCGCAACAACGCCGTGGGGCCGGATATCGAGCCCTTCGGCGTAGACGAACTTCACGTCGGTGATCCCCATCAGGCCCAGCACTGCCCGCAGGTAGGGCGTGACAGCATCGGTCTCCTGACCGACGTGCACGCCGCCGCGCGAGCTGAAGGCAATGGCTTTCACGCCTTCGACCAGGCCCATTGGGTAAGTCTCGGTGTAGCGGAAGGTCACCTGTGCCCGCGCCACCAGGTCGAACCAGTTTTTCAGTTGGGTCGGCACGTTGAGGTTGTACATGGGCGCGCCGATCAGCAGCAGGTTGCTGCCCTTGAGCTCGGCGATGAGTGCGTCGGACAGGGCCACCGCCTGCCGGATCTGTTCGCTGGATTGCACGGCGCCCCGCAGTGCGTGGAACAGTTCGCTGTCGAGCACCGGCAGGTCGAGGTTCGCGAGGTCGCGCACGATCACTTCGTCCTGATGGCCGTTGGCCTTGCGCTCCGCCAGGAAGTCGTCGATCAGGGTATTGGTCTGCGACTGGCTGCCGTTGATGCTGGATTTGAGCGCGAGAATCCGGGCCATTTGAGGTCTCTCCGTTGCTGAATTGAGGAATGGAAAGAATCCTAACATTCACCATTTCGAGCCATAACGGATAAAATCTACGCACCAAGTAGACTTTCTGTATCCACTGACATGCGCAATAACCTGAAAGGCATTGATGTCTTCGTGGCTGCGGTGGAGGCGAAGAATTTCGCCCAGGCCGCCGAGAAGCTTCACATCACGCGCTCCGCGGTGGGCAAGAGCATCGCTCGCCTCGAGGAGCGGCTGGGCGTCGTGTTGTTCCAGCGCACGACCCGCAGCCAGAGCCTGACGGATGAGGGCACGCTGTTCTACGAATACTGCCTGCGCGCCGTGGAAGAAATCCGCGCGGGAGAGACGCTGCTGGAGAGCGGCAAGTGGCAGATGAAGGGGCGTCTGCGGGTGTCGATGCCTTCGCTGTTCGGCCACTTGTGCCTGGCGCCGATCCTGATGGAGCTGGCCCAGGAGAACCCCGAGCTGAATCTGGAGTTGTCGTTCAGCGACCGGGCCGTCGATCTGGTGGAGGAAGGTTTCGACCTGGCGATTCGTGTCGGCACGCTCCCCAACAGCAGCGCCCTGGTGGCGCGCCCGCTGGGTGAGCACAGCATGGCGTTCTGCGCCTCGCCCGCCTACCTGCAGCGCTTCGGGGAGCCCCGGACCGTCGAGGCGCTGTCGCAGCACAAGGCCCTGGCCTATGCGCGCTTTGGCCAGGTGCACCGGTGGCGAGTCCTGATCGAGGGGCAAGCGGTGGAGCTTCAGCCTGAGACCCGCCTGCTCTCCGACGACCTGCAAGCCTTGCTGGATGCAGCCCTCAAGGATCTGGGCGTGGTCTGGCTACCCTACTGGCTGGTGCGTGACGCGCTGCGCGACGGCTCGCTGCGGGAGCTGCTGCCCGAGATGCCCGGCGTGACCTACGCCATACACGCCGTGTGGCCCTACACGCAGCACCTTCCGGTGAAAGTCCGGGTAACGGTGGATGCATTTCTGCAGAAGCTTCCCGTCCGCTTGGCCGAGGTCGATACCCGCGCCTGATCGGGACAGGTTGGCGAGCCGTGTTTCGCTGTTGCACATGCTGGCCCTGGGGACGGAGGCGATCGCACGCGCTCCCTCGCGGCCGAATGCGCGGTTCAAGCAAGAGCAGCGGTTGATCAATCCAGCCCGCGAAGTTGTCGCTTTTCATCAAGAGTCGCCTCCCGCGCTCCCCTAGATTAGGCCCCGAGCAAGCCCCTGATCGAACCCAGGGGGCAGAGTCTGGAGGAGACCAGCCATGCAATCCGTCGAGCAGATCAAACGCGGCACTTCCATTGCAGATTGGGCCGAGCAGCGCCCGGAAGAGGCCTTCACCCTGCCCTCGCGCTACTTCTTCGACGAGCAGATCTTCGCCGCCGAACGCGACCGTATCTTCATGAGCGCCTGGCATCTGGCCGGGCACCGCAACGAATTCGCCGAACCGGGGCAGTTCGTGGTTTGCGACATTTTCGACCAGAGCGTGGTGGTGGCCTGCGGCAATGACGGCAAGATCAACGCCTTCCACAACGTCTGCCAGCATCGTGGCAATCGCCTGCTCGATGTCCGCCGTGGCAACAACACCCGCGTCCTGCGCTGCGCCTACCACTCCTGGTGCTACGAAATGGACGGCAGCCTGCGCAGTGCGCCACGCAGCGAGCGGCTGATCGCCTTCGACAAGCAGGAGTTCAACATCCCAAAAATCCGCGTCGAGGAGCTCGGCGGCTTCGTCTACTTCAACTTCGACGCCGAAGCCCCCGCGCTGGCCGAACTCTTCCCCGAGGCCGACGCGGAAATGCGCGCGGTCTTCCCTGACCTGGGCAAGATGCGCCTGATCGAGGAGCAGGACGTGATCGTTCCGGCCAACTGGAAAGTGATCATGGACAACTCCATCGAGGGCTATCACTTCAAGCTCTCCGGCCCCTGCCACATCGACCTGGCCAAGCTGATCGACTTCAAGGGCTACCGCCTGACCAAGCGCGACAACTGGTGGACCTACATAGCCCCGGCCAACCTGCAGGCCGAGGATGCCTACGGGGTGAGACTCACCGGGCCGCGCAATCCCGACGAGCGCTTCTTCAACATCGGCCTGTGGCCGAACAACACCTTCTACACCTTCCCGTACTCCGAGTTCCTCGGCACCTTCATCATGATTCCGCTGGATGCCGAGCGCTCGCTGCTGCGCTTCGGTTACTACAGCCCACACGAAGAAGTCCCGGAGGTCTCCCACGCCTGCATGAAGTGGATGAACGATGAGCTCGGCCCGGAAGACATCGAGCTCAACATCAGCGTGCAGAAGGGCCTGCGCTCCCTCGGCTACGACCAGGGCCGCTACATGATCGACGCGGAGCGCAGCAACGAGAGCGAGCACCTGGTGCACCACTTCCACAAGCTGGTGTTCGACGGCATCAGCGGTCGCTGACCTCGCGCTTACCTGTCACGGGAGAACCTTATGCTCGCGCATGAATACGACTACGTGATCATCGGCGCAGGCTCGGCCGGCTGCGTGCTGGCCAAGCGCCTGGGCGAGAACCCGGCATTGCGCATCCTGGTGCTGGAATCCGGCCCGGTGGACAGCAGCTGGACCATCGACATGCCCTCCGCCGTGGGCATCGTGGTGGGCGGCACGCGCTTCAACTGGAGCTACACCAGCGAGCCGGAGCCGGGCCTGGACAACCGCCGCATCGGCACCCCGCGCGGGCGCGCCCTCGGCGGCTCGTCCTCGATCAACGGCATGGTCTACATCCGTGGCCATGCCCGCGACTACGATGGCTGGGCCGAGCGCGGCTGCGAGGGCTGGAGCTATCGCGAGGTGCTGCCGTACTTCATGCGCGCGCAGAACCACCGGGACGGCGCCGACGCCTACCGGGGCGGCGACGGGTTGCTCCACGTCACCCCCGGCGATACTTCGCCGCCGTTGTGCCGGGCCTTCATCGAGGCCGGCCAGCAGGCCGGCTACGACTTCAGCCGCGACCTCAACGGCTATCGCCAGGAAGGCTTCGGCCCGGTCGACCGCACCACCCGCGACGGCAAGCGCTGGAGCACCGCGCGCGGCTACCTGGCCGAGGCCCTGAAGGGCAGCAACGTCAGCGTGGCGACTTCGGCGCTGAGCCGGCGCATTCTCTTCGATGGCAACCAGGCCTATGGCGTCGAGTTCGAAATGGACGGCGAGCGGCATCAGGTGCGCGCGCGCCATGAAGTGCTGCTCAGCGCCGGCGCCATCAACTCACCGCAACTGCTGATGCTCTCCGGCGTCGGTCCGGCGCAGGACCTGGAGCGCCTGGGCATCCCCGTGGTGCATGACTTGCCCGGCGTCGGCCAGCGCCTCAACGACCACCCGGACACCGTCGTGCAGTACCGCTGCAAGCAGCCGGTGTCCATCTACCCCTGGACGCGCGCGCCAGGCAAATGGATGATCGGCGCCCGCTGGTTCGCCAGCCACGATGGCCTTGCGGCGAGCAATCATTTCGAGGCCGGGGCGTTCATCCGCTCGCGTGCCGGAGTCGAGTTCCCCGACCTGCAACTGACCTTCATGCCACTGGCGGTGCAGCCGGGCAGCGTCGACCTGGTGCCGGAGCACGCCTTCCAGGTGCACATCGACCTGATGCGCCCGACCAGCCTGGGCAGCGTCAGCCTGACCAGCGCCGACCCGCACCAGGCACCGCGCATCCTCTTCAACTACCTGACCACCGAACGCGACCGCGCCGACATGCGCGCCGGCGCCCGCCTGGTGCGCGAGATCCTCGCCCAGCCGGCCATGCGCGCCTATGCCGGCGACGAACTGGTGCCCGGCGCCGACCAGACCACTGACGCCCAGCTCGACGCCTGGGCCCGGCGCGTCACCGAGACCGGCTATCACGCCAGCGGCACCTGCAAGATGGGCCCGGCCGGCGACCCCGCGGCGGTGGTCGATGCGCAGTTGCGCGTGCATGGTCTGCGTGGTTTGCGCGTGGTCGATGCGTCGATCATGCCGGAGATCGTCAGCGGCAATACCAACGCGCCCACCGTGATGATCGCCGAGAAGGCCAGCGACCTGATCCGTGGTCACAACGCCCTGCCGGCCAGCGATGCGCCGGTGTGGATTCACCCGCGCTGGCGCGAATGCCAGCGCTGAAGCGCACTTGCCAAACCCGGCCCGCTCCGCTTGCATAGGCGCAGCGGGCCTATCCATTCGAGCGAGGCGCCGGCCGATGCAGCCGGCGCCCATTTCCGTGCCAGGTGTCACCATGAAACGAACCGAACCCCTCAGCCTGGATTGGCAGGACCCTACCCGGCCGCCCCTGCGCATCGGCATCCTGCTGCTGCCATCGTTCTCCAACTTCGGCCTGGCGGCGCTGATCGAGCCACTGTCCATCGCCAACTGGCTGGCCCAGCGCAGCCTGTTCCAGTGGACCCTGCTGTCGGTAGACGGCCAGCCTGTGCCGGCCAGCAACGGCCTGCTCGCCAGCCCCCAGGCGAGCGTCAGCGAGCCTGAGGAGTTCGATGCCTGCGTGGTGATCGCCAGCTTCGATGTGCACCGCCACGCGCGCAGTCCCGCGCTCAAGGCCTGGATCAAGCGCCAGGCCGCCTTCGGCGCGGTGCTGGTGGGCATCGAGACCGGCACCGAACTGCTCGCCGCTGCCGGCGTGCTCGACGGTCACCCCGCCGCGGTGCACTGGGACAACCTGCAAGGCTTTCAGGAGAGCTACCCGAAGGTACAGGCCTGCGCGCAGCTCTACTACCTGGGTCGCACGCGCCTGACCTGCGCGGGCGCAACGGCGGTGCTGGACATGCTGCTCGCCTGGCTGGACAGCCTGGTGGGCGGGAACCTCGCGCGCGAGGTGGCGATGCACATGCTCATCGAGCAGGTGCGCGAGCCGCAAGTGCAGCAGGCCGAAGGCTATCGCCGCAGCCTACACGCCCAGGCCGGCAAGATGAGCCGCGCCATCGAGCTGATGGAGCAGCATCTGGAGGAACCGCTGAGTTGCGAGGCCATTGCCGAGCGGGTCTCGCTGTCACGCCGGCAACTGGAACGGCAATTCATGCAGCACACCGGCCTGACTCCGCTGAAGTACTACCTCAGTCTGCGTCTGGCGCGCGCCCACAACCTGCTGCAGCAAACCCGCATGAGCGTTGCCCAGGTCGCCGCCAGCTCGGGCTTCGGCTCGCTGGAGCACTTTTCCCGCGCCTATCGCGCCAGGTTCGGCTGCCCGCCGAGCAACGATCGCTCGCAGAGCCTGAGCGCGCCGGTCATGCGCCAGCCACTGGCGCATGACCCGTCGCAGCTGCCGCTCTAGAGCCCCAGGTAGCGACGCACCGCCGGCGCGCCCGGCTGACCGTCGACCGTGGTCACCCCGGCCAGCCAGGCGTCCAGCACCTGCGGATTGCGCTTGAGCCAATCGCGCGAGGCCAGCGCCGGCTTCTGCTTGTCGTTGAGGATGGCGCCCATGATCTGGTTCTCCATGCCCAGCTGGAACTCCAGCTGGGTCAGCAGCGCCCCGACGTTCGGACACTCCTGGCGGTAACCCCGGCGCGTGTGGGTGTCGACCACGGCGGCGCCATAGTCCGGCCCGAAGGCGGCATCGCCGCCGCTCAGGTAGCGCATCTGCAGCTGGGTATTCATCGGGTGTGGCTCCCAGCCGAGGAACACGATCGGCTTGTGCGCGCGCACCGCCCGCCGCACCTCCACCAGCATCCCCGCCTCGCTCGACTCCACCAGGCGGAAGCCCTTGAGCCCGTAGCTGTCCTTGTCGATCAGCCCCTGGATGATCTGGTTGCCGTCGTTGCCGGCCTCGATGCCGTAGATGCGCCCCTGCAACTGGTCCTTGAACCGGGCGATGTCCTTGAAGTCCTTGAGCCCGGCCTCGTAGGCGAAGTCCGGCACGGCCAGGGTGTACTTGGCGCCGACCAGGTTGGTGCGCACCCGCTCGACGCTGCCCTTGTCCAGGAACGGCTTGGAAATCACCGCCATCGACGGCATCCAGGCGCCGAGATAGACATCGATGCCCTTCATCTCCATGGCCTGGTAGGCCATCGGGATCGACAGCATCTGCGTTTTGGTCTGGTAGCCCAGGCCCTGCAACAGAGTAGTAGCAAGGCCGGTGGTGGCGGCGATGTCGGCCCAGCCGACCTCGGCGAAGTTCACCGTCTGGCAGGCCGAGGGTTCGGCCGCCTGGGCGGTGGCGATGGAAGCGAACAGCAGCGATACGGCGAGCACAGGCACAGCGCGTTTCTTCGACATGCGAACGACTCCGGAGCGGGTTCGAGGGGGAGTTTCACGTGCAGTGGGGCGGGCTTCTGGCGGCCCTTCAGGTGCGGTAGTCGGGTTCTTCCTGGTCGAGGATCTCCTGCAGCGCGTTGAAATGGCGGACGGCGAAGTCCGGGTAGTCCAGCCACTGGCGACAGGTCTTGCGCGCCACCTCGTCGCTGGCGACGCGCAGCGGGCGGCCGGTGGCCAGCGCGGTGAGGTAGACCTCGCAGGCGCGCTCGAAGTAGTAGAGGTCGTCGAAGGCCTGGGCCACGCTGGGCGCAGCCACCAGCACGCCGTGATTGCCCATCAGCAGGATCGGCTTGTCGCCAATCTGCCGGCTGACCCGCTCGGCCTCGTCGCCCAGGCCCATGCCGTCGAAGCCCTCGTCGATGGCCACGCGCTCGAAGAAGCGCATGGAGTTCTGCTCGATGGGCGGCAGGCGCGAATCGGCCAGGCAGGCCAGCGCGGTGGCGTACTTCGAATGCACATGGAGGATGCAGCGCGCATGGCGGTGGCGACGGTGCAAGGCGCCGTGCAGGGCCCAGGCGGTGATGTCGGGCGCGTCCGGGCGGTCCAGCGCGGAAGGGTCGTCGGCGTCGAGCAACAGCAGGTCGCTGGCGCGGACCCGCGAGAAGTGCCGGCCGTAGGGGTTGATCAGAAAGCGCCGGCCATCCTCGGACAGGGCCAGGCTGAAGTGGTTGGCGATCGCCTCGTGCATCCCCAGTCGGGCGGTCCAGCGAAAGGCGCAGGCAAGCTCGGCGCGGGCTTGTGCATGGTCCTGTGCGTGAGCGTCGAAAGCGGCAACGGATTCGGTGGGCATGACAGCTCCTCGGAGATACGGGTACGTCTGGGTCGTCTCCGAGTCTAAGGACGGCGTCGCCGGCGACTTGATGCGATGCGACCTGGTCTGCCGCAAATGGACGAGGCGCCGCCAATTGCACGCCCCTAGAGTGGCAGCGAGTCCGGATCAGTTGGGCGCCATACCCATCCGCCAGCCATCGATCCTGAATTCACCTCACTGTGATCGGAGCCCGAGTCATGCCTGAAACCTATTGGATCGACCGTTTCGAAATCGAAGGCCTCTATGTCCGCTATTGCGACCTCGTCGACAGCAAGCGCTTCGATGAACTGGGCGATGTCTTCATGGAGGAAGCCACCGGGGACTACACCCAGGCCCTGGGCCCAGGCGTGATCAGCCCGAATCTCAAGAGCCTGGTCGCGTCCATGCACCTCAACCTGGGGGAAGGCTCCAACTGCGGCGCGACGCACCACAACGTAGGCAACTTCACCATCGACATCGACATCGACGGCAACTCCGCCAGCACCAAAGTCCATTACTACGCCGTCCATCGCGGCATCAATGACTGCGCGGGCGCGCTCTATTCGATGTGGGGGCAATACGAAGACCGGCTGGAAAAAACCGCGGCGGGCTGGCGGGTGAAGGCCAGGGTCTACAAGTGCTTCCTCTCGGAAGGGCCAGCTGCTGTGGTTAGCGCTTCGGTACGCTGAAAAGCTCACTGCGCTCGAACTCATCTGCTGCGGTAGAGGTGGATGAAGTCGGGCGCCGTCGCATTACGCCCTGCACATGGCTGCTTCGGTCCTCTGGACAGACTGATGGCGTATTGATGACACTCTCGCCATGCCTTCCTCCAGGGAAAAGGAATTTCGATGGGTACCGTCATCAGCCTCGGCTTCGCCGCACTCTTTCTCTATTTCGCCTTCGGTCTGTTGCGCCGACTGTTTCGCTGGGCGTTCCGCCGCAATGGCAAACCCTTGCGTCTCGATCCCACCGAACTGAACGAAGCGGCGGACGAGGTTGGCAAAACCTCTCGAGTCCTGGCCTTCGCGGGGGTCGCCGCCGCCAATGCGGCAGCGCCGACTGGCCTCGCGGCCATTGGCGCCAAGATCGGCCTGGTCAGCGTACCTCTGATCGTGGTGATAGCTCCGCACCTTGGCGCAGCCGCCGGGATAATCTTCGTCGTCTGCTGCGCGGTCAGTCTGTACGCAAAGCGAAAGCGCCGAGCGGCTTTGGCTGATCCGCAGCGCAATCGCCCCTGAGATCAGGCAGAACAGCCTCGAGTAGACAGTATTCCCAACGGACGGGAGAGCAATTATGAATGCGGACTGGGACGACGCCCCGCACTACCTGAAAAGCAGGAAACGCGGCCATGAACTCGGCATCTGGCTGGTCGCGATTGCCCTCGGAGCAGGTATCACGGCCCTGGCGTTGTACATGGCCGGCCATAAACTTTCCTTCTCTCCCGAGCCTCCCCTAGCTCAAACCGCTCCCGCCGAACGCTATACGCCCGTCTACGATTTCGACGAACCCGCCAGGGCGCCGGAAAAAACCTCCGAGCAACTGTTCTGGGAAAACGTCAACACAAGCAACCGTCAGCAAATCCAGCCGAAGCAGACCGACTACAACGACAGCAATTACGTCGCTCGCGGGGCGGATAACGTGGTGCCAATGGGAACGGACGCTGTGGATGTCCAGCCGGAACAGCCCAGACAAGTCCGCGTCACGGTCGTTGGTGAGACCCGCGATATGAAAGAGGCCGCATGTTGGCCCTTGCGCGAGGGGAGTATCGCGAAGCGAAACTGTAAGTCCTCGGTCGGCCTTCACTATCGCGATCGGGATTAAGGCCCAAATAAGGGCAGGAAAAATATATCTATCCCCCTTTTACAAAAGGCTTACCTAATGACCACACTAGCTGTATCAATCTCCGCAATAGTAGCTCTACTAGTAGCTTTATCTACTCATCATCTGACATCAACCAGAGATCAAAAAAACAAAAGAAGAGAGCAAAGAGCAGGCTACTTAATAAATACTTTCAGAGTATTCTCAAGGATGAGCAACCACCCAGCAATCCACGAAATTTCTTTAGAAATAGAAAACGCCATTTCAGACATACAACTATTCGGCACAAAAGAACAGATTAACGAAGTTCAAAAAATTGTTACCGACCTAGCTATCAACAAAGAGGACTCGGACCTAAACAAAATACTGACTCTATTACGTGATGACCTGCGCGAGGAGCTAGGAGCCGAACCGATAACAGGGGACATTATGTGGATAAAAATATCCCCTAAGAAACACAATCCCTAAAGATCAACAGGATGCCTGGATAGACAAAGGGAGAAAATCTACCGAGGAGAAAGGGGACGGACTTATTTTCCTTGCACCTTCTGACCGACATCAGACACTGTCCCATTACCCCAAAGCTCTCAAGCTCTTAACCATACTTGTGGGCTCGACCTGAAGCGTGTGCCGCAGGCAATGAATTTCCTCCACACACTCCAGCCCCCAAAGTCCCCGAAAGCACCGCGCTCTCGGGGTTTTGTGCTTTTATCCCCCACCACATTCAATATTCATCATGCCGCCGCCACCAGAGGCCGTGCTCGTTGCGCCCAAGCGGCGCCCGGTCCAGCCAGGTGTACATGCTCCACAGCGCATCCAGCCCGCGCGCATAGGTGGAGTAGCAGTGGTAGATGACACCGTCCTCGCGGATGAAGGTGCTCAGGCCCGGCCGCTCGCGGGCGAAGGTCGGAGCGTCGGTGCCGCAGCGGGCGGCGAAGCGGGTCATGGTTTCAGGGATGCGTGAGACGTCGAGGGCCGGCTCGCGGCGGCCGTAGTTGTAGTCGATGGTGCCGGCGCGCTGCTGTTCCTGGGTGAAGGCGACGTTGAAGTCGAAGTTGAAGTCGCTGCCCTTCGAGGAGACCCAGGGGAAGCGCCAGCCCATGCGTCGCTGGTAGACCTGCAGCTTCTCCAGCGGTGCGCGGGAAACCGCGCAAAGGGTCACGTCATGATGGGCCAGGTGCACGACGCTGCCGTCGAAGCCGTCGACGATGGCCGAGCAGGAGGGGCAGCCGGCGCTGTAGTCGGGGCCGAACATGAAGTGGTAGACCAGCAGTTGCGAACGCCCCTGGAACAGGTCGGCCAGGGTGGAAGGGCCGTCCGCCGTGTCGAAGCGGTAGGCCTTGTCGACCTTGACCCAGGGCAGCGCCTGGCGCCGGCGGGCGAGTTCGTCGCTTTGGCGGGTCAGGGCCTTTTCCGCGTCGAGCAGTTCCAGGCGTGCCGCCAGCCATTGTTCACGGGTGGCGAGGGGGTGCGTGGCCATGGGGAAATCCTCCGGTCGCCGGTGGCGACAAATCGGTCAGTGGGCGAGGGATAGGCTAGGCTCGGGGCCAGGCATGGCGGGAGTGACAAATGTGGCGGGATTGCGATGGACTCACTGGTAACGGCTGCCGCGCGGGCGCTGGCGGCGGGTGATCCGCTGGCGGCGCTGAACCGCATCGCCCTGCGCGACGATCCGTCGGCGCTGGCCTTGCGCGGCATCGCCATGGCGCAGCTCGGCGACCTCTCCCGCGCCCGCCTTTTGCTGCGCCGGGCGGCCCGCGCCTTCGGGCCACGGGAGGCGATGTCGCGCGCCCGCTGCATCGTCGCCGAAGCGGAAGTGGCGCTCGCCAGCCGTGATCTTGGCTGGCAGCCCCGCGCGCTGGCCGCCGCACGAATGACGCTGGAGACCCACGGCGACCGGGTGAACGCCGCCCACGCCAGTTACCTGGAAATCCGCCGCCTGCTGCTGATCGGCCGTGTCGACGATGCCGAGCGGCAACTGGCGGAACTCGATCCCGCTACCCTGCCCCCCGCCCTGGGCACGACCCACGCGCTGATCACCGCCGGCATCGCGCTGCGCCGCGTGCAGAGTGCGACAGCTCGTGACGCCCTGTCCCATGCCCTGCTCCATGCACAGCGGGCCGGTATTCCCGCGCTGCTGGCGGAGGTCGAGCGGGCCACGGCGATGCTCGACGCCCCCGCCGCCCGACTGATCGACGGCAGCGACGCGCGACCGCTACGGCTCGATGAGGTCGAGCGCTTGCGCGGCTCCGATGCACTGCTGGTGGATGCCTGCCGCTACGCGGTATGCCGGGGCGAGGCGGCGATTTCGCTGGCGCGCCGGCCGGTACTGTTCTGCCTGGCCCAGGTGCTCGCCGAAAGCTGGCCCGCCGATGTGCCGCGCAATACGCTGATCGCCCGCGCCTTCCGCACCCACTCGCCGGACGAAACCCACCGCGCCCGCCTGCGGGTGGAGATCGGCCGGTTGCGCAAGGCGCTCGTCGCGCTGGCCGAGGTCAAGGCCACGCCCCGTGGCTTCACCCTGGCGCCGCTGGCCACGCGGGAAGTACGGGTGCTGGCCCGGCCGCTGGATGAGCGCCACGCAGGGGTGCTGGCGTGCCTGGCCGATGGCGAGGCCTGGTCGAGTTCGGCGCTGGCCCTGGCGCTGGGTGCCAGCCAGCGCACCGTGCAGCGCGCACTCGATACGCTGGCCGAGAACGGCAAGGTGCAGTCCTTCGGCCAGGGCCGCGCACGGCGCTGGACCGCGCCCACGGTGCCGGGTTTCGCGACGACCTTGTTACTCCCCACACCCTGGTCGGGAAACTAGGCTGGAGTCTCGATCACTTCAGACGAGGACTGCCCCATGAAACGCACCAATGCCGAAATCCTCGGCGAATTCGGCCCCTTCCCCGGGGTCGACGCGGTACACGGCGTCACCTTCGACGGCGAGCGCGTGTGGCTTGCCGTCGGTGAGCGGCTGCTCGCCCTCGACCCGGACAGCGGCGAAACCGTGCGCACCCTGAACGTCCCCGGAGACGCCGGCACGGCCTTCGATGGCCGGCACCTTTACCAGATCGCCGACGCGCGCATCCAGAAGATCGATCTGGCGACCGGCGAAGTGCTGGCCAGCATCCCGGCCCCCGGCAACGGCGCGGACTCGGGGCTGGCCTGGGCCGAAGGCACGCTCTGGGTCGGGCAGTACCGCGAGCGGAAGATCCACCAGATCGACCCGGACAGCGGGAAGGTGCTGCGCACGCTGGAGTCCAACAGCTTCGTCACCGGGGTGTCCTGGGTCGACGGCGAGCTCTGGCATGGCACCTGGGAGAACGAGCACAGCGACATCCGGCGCATCGACCCCGGCACCGGCGAAGTGCTGGAGAGCGTGGAGATGCCCGCCGGCATTGGCGTCTCCGGGCTGGAATCCGACGGTGGCGAGCGCTTTTTCTGCGGCGGTGGCGGCAGCGGCAAGCTGCGTGCCGTGCGCAGGCCCACCCGGCGCACAGCCTGACAGCAGGATCAATGCAGGCGCAGCAGTCGGTCCAGCGACCAGCCCCCCGCCCCGCGAGCGATCAGCAACAGCAGGAGGCCGGCCCATGACAGGTGCGTGGGCCAGGCGTCCGGGTAGACGAAGACCTCGATCACCGTGGTCATGCCCAGCAGCGCCAGCGCCGAGAGACGGGTGAACAGGCCGAGCACCAGCAGGATCGGGAACAGGTGTTCGGCGTAGGTCGCCAGGTGCGCCGCGAGGTAGGGCGAGATCAACGGCAGCGCGTACTCGGTCTGGAACAGGTCGTAGGTGCTCGGGGTGATGGTCAGGAGGCCCTCGACCTTGGTCCGCCCGGACATGAAGAACACCGCGGCGATCCCCAGCCGCGCCACCAGGCACAGGAAGGATTCGCTAAGGCAGCGCTGCAGGCCGTCGGCCAGCTGGTTCCAGAGCCGGCGCGGTGACAGGGAAGTGGGATGGGCAATATCCATGGCGGGCTCCTTCAAGCGAGGCACAGGGGACGGAAGACGCGGGCCCGCAACAGGCGGCCGAGCAGGTCGGTGAAATCGAGGTCGGGCTGTTCCTGCAGCGCCAGAGCCGAGGCGTGGTCCAGGCTGTGGCCGGCGGCGCAGGCATCGAGAAAAGCGCAACCGCCCTTCTCCAGCGGCAATCCGACGACACCCTCGGGGCCGGCGACCAGCAGCGCGCCTTCGCCGATCCACGGCAGCTCCTCCGGCCAGTCCAGGCCTTCGCGGCTGCAATGCCAGAGGCTGTACACCGGTTGCGTCTCGAACCAGCGCCAGCGCACCGCACGGCAGGGTCGCAGGTTCAGTGCGCCGAGGTCGCTGGCGGTCATGCCCATCAGCGAGGTCAGCTCCAGGCTCGGCTCGGCGGCGGCGCAGAACACCTCCAGCCAGTCGCGATCCAGCCGCGCCACGTCAGCCAGGTACGGCAGCTCGCGGACGCTTTCCAGGTCCGCGAGAAAGGCCGGGAACGCCGCGCCGTAACGCACCATCCGCGCATCGGTCGGTGGCGAACGCCAGGCGTATTCGGCTGCGGCGGCGCGCATCCACGGCGTACCCACCAGGCGCTCGACGCTGGGGTAGTTGTCGCAGAGGGCATCGACGCAGCCCTTGAGCACGGTATTGCGGTAGACGGCGAAGGCCGCCTGTGACGTCAGCGCGTCCAGCTCGGGGGCCGGGCGCTGGTAGAGGGCGTCGATGAAGGCGTCCTGGAACTGGCCGAGGGAGCGTTTCATGGGCAACCTCCTGCGAGATTCAGCGTGGCCTGGGCGATCTCGCGCTCGGCCAGCAGTTCGCCGAACGCCGGGATATGGTCGTCCCGCTCGATCAGCGTCGGCCGTGGCCCGATGCGCTGGACCAGGCGCTGGTAGAGCGCCCAGACCGGTTCGGCAATGGCGGCGTCATGGGAGTCGATGAGCAGTTCGCCGCCGGCATCGTGGCTGTAACCGGCGAGGTGAATCTCGGCGATGGCCTCGGCGGGCACCCGCTCGAGGTAGGCGTCGGCGCTGTAGCCAAGGTTGTGGCCGCTGACGTGGACGTTGTTGACGTCCATCAGCAGCGCGCAGCCGGTGCGTCGCACCAGCTCGGCGAGGAAGTCGATCTCGTCCCAGTCATGGCCTTCCAGGCGCAGGTAGTGGCTCGGGTTCTCGACGGCGATACGCCGGCCGAGCGCATCCTGGGTGCGCTGGATATTGTCGGCGATGCGTTTCAGCGCTTCGTCCGTGCGCGGGAACGGCAGCAAGTCCGGGTGGTACTGGCCGCGCCAGGCGGACCAGGCCAGGTGCTCGGAGACCAGCGCCGGATCGACGAGGTCCACCAGCGCACGCAGGCGTTGCAGGTGGTCCGCATCCGGCGGGGCGTCCGCCGCCAGCGACAGCGACACGCCATGCAGCGAGAGCGGGTGGCGCTCGGCCATCCGCTCCAGCCAGGCGCGGCGAGGACCGCCGACCATGTAGTTCTCCGGATGGACCTCGAACCACAGGCCGTCGGCGTCGCACGCCCAGGCCTCGCCATAATGCTCGGCCTTCAGCCCCAGCCCGGCGCCCATTCGGTTGCACAGAGTCATGATCGGCGCCTCCTTGTCAGGACTTCATCGGGGTCAGCGAACCCATGCCGTGAGGGGTCTTGATCGTGGTGCAGGTACCGGCCGGGACGTTCTTCCAGTGCAGGCCGTCGTAGTCCATCTTGGCGCTGCCCGCACAGGTGGTGCCGGCGCCGGCCTTGCAGTCGTTCTTGCCGGCCATGGCCACGCCGTAGCACTTCTCCATGGCCGCGCCGCCGGCCGGAGCTTTCGTGTCATCCGCCAGGGCTACGCCGGCCAGGGAGGCGAGAGCAAGGGCGGCGGTGGCGAGAGTGAGGCTTTTCATGGTGTCGTCTCCACAAGGGTTGGAAGGCCGCGGCGATCTGCCGGGCTCGTGGAGTAATTCGTGTGCTGCGGGCAGGCGGTTACAGGCACCCGAAAATTTTTTTGAGATTTTTCCATCGCCCCCGCTAACGTAATGAAGTGCTGTCGCTTTTCACGCCCACGCGGCGCTCCGTGACTGACCACGGGGCGATCTGCCATAGAAAATTTCCTCACGGATGTAACCCAGGCGGCCGATGCAACGAACTACCCGAGAGGACGAGTTGAGCGCACGCGAAGCGCAGTTGCAGGCCCTGCTGCTGCGCGGCATGGCGGGTGACGCGGCGGCCTATCGCGAATTCCTCGCGGCGTTGGCGCTCCATGTGCGTGGCTTCCTGCGGCGCCGGCTGGAACGCCGGCCCAGTGAAATCGAGGACCTGCTGCAGGAGGTCCTGCTGGCGGTGCACAACGCCCGTCACACCTACCACGCCGACCAGCCGCTGACCGCCTGGGTACAGGCGATCGCCCGCTACAAGCTGGCCGACCACTTCCGCGCATTCGCCCGTCGCGATGCGCTGCATGACCCGCTGGACGAAGACGGCGACCTGTTCGCCGAGGGTGATGAGGAACCCGCGCAGGCCAGCCGCGACCTGGGCAAGCTGCTCCAGCACCTGCCCGAACGCCAGCGCCTGCCGATCGTCCACGTGAAGCTGGAGGGGCTGTCGGTGGAAGAAACCGCGCACCTCACCGGGCTGTCCAGTTCGGCGGTCAAGGTTGGCATCCACCGAGGCCTGAAGGCGCTGGCCAGCATGATTCGAGGTAAGGGTAACGATGAACACCCATGAACTGATCGACCTGCTCGCCAGCGGCGAAGGCCCCGTCGAGCGCCACGCCCTGGCGCGCCGCCTGGGCGTGGCGCTGCTCGGCGGAGCCCTCGGCGCGCTGCTGCTGACGACGACGCTGTACGGCGTGCGCGCCGACCTCGCCGAGGTGGCGGTCACCCCGATCTTCTGGGCCAAGGTCGCGCTACCTGGCAGCCTGGCCCTGCTCGCCCTCTGGCTCAACGCACGCCTGGCCCGGCCGGGCGTGCGCGGTGGCGCCGCCTGGACGCTGCTCATCCTGCCGCTGCTGCTGGTCTGGCTGGGCGCGGCCGTCACCCTCGCCGGCGCCCCGCAGGAAGCTCGTGCCGACCTGATCCTCGGCCGTACCTGGCGCACCTGCGCGCTGAATATCACCCTGCTCTCGGTGCCGGCCTTCCTCGCCATCTTCTGGGCCCTGCGCGGCCTCGCCCCTACCCGCCTGCGCCAGGCCGGCGCCGCCGGTGGCCTGCTCGCCGGAGCCACCGCCACCCTCGCCTACTGCCTGCACTGCCCGGAAATGGGCGTGCCATTCTGGGGGGTCTGGTACCTGCTGGGGATGCTTGTGCCCACGGTGCTGGGGGTGTTGCTGGGGCCGAGGTTGTTGCGGTGGTGAGGGCAGTACCCTTCTGATCACCTAAGGCGAGGTTTGCCTCGTCAGACCGGGCCTACGGCAGCATCAGCCATTTGCACGTCACGTTGTCATCTTTCAGATGCGCAATCCGTTGCCTACCTGTATCCTCATGGATACAGTCGCAACATGACCTACCTGATCAAGCAAACCGACATTTTCGGCCGCTGGCTCGCGGGACTGCGCGACGTCCAGAGCAAGGTGGCCATCCTGCGTCGCATGGAGCGGATCAGGAGCGGCAATCTTGGCGACGCCAGATCAGTCGGCGTTGGCGTCTCGGAACTGCGACTGGATATCGGCCCCGGCTATCGCGTGTATTTCACGCGTCGTGGCAATGTGGTGATCGTGCTGCTGTGCGGTGGAGACAAGTCATCCCAGCAGCGCGATATCAAGCTGGCGCAGCAGCTGGCGGGAGAGATTGAATGACCCTCGAATTACGCGAATTCGATACCAGCGCTTACCTCGACAATGAGGAAGTGATCGCTGAATACCTGTCCCAGGTGCTGGCCGACGGTGATTCGGACGAGCTGCTGGTAGCCATCGGCAATATCGCCAAGGCGCGCGGCATGACCAAGATCGCCAACGACTCGGGGCTGGGGCGGGAAAGCCTGTACAAGGTCTTCGCACCGGGTGCCAAGCCACGCTTCGAAACGGTGATGAAAGTCATGCGCGCACTGGGTGTGGAGCTTCAGGCCAAACCACTGGCAGCTGGGAAATCATATGGAAACCTGCCGTCCAGCGACTGACAAAAAGGGGGCAGATGCGCTATCTGTCCCTCTTCGTTTCAAGCGCCAGCGGAAGCGCCGTCCCGCTCCTTCAACAACGCCTTGATCACCTCCTCCTGCTCCCCATAACCACCCTCCCCGATCGCCAGGTGGCGAATCCGCCCCTTGGCATCGATGAAGTAATGCGCCGGCCAGTACTGGTTAGCGAAGGCGTTCCAGATGCGGTACTGGTTATCCAACGCCACCGGGTAATGGATGTCGTGCTTCTTCACGGCGGCGCGGACATTTGCCGGAATGCGCTCGTAGGGGTATTCCGGGGTATGCACGCCGATCACCAGCAGGCCCTGGCCCGCATATTTCCTGGCCCAGGCATTCACGTATGGCAGGCTGTGCTGGCAGTTGATGCAGTCGTAGGTCCAGAAGTCGATCAGCACCACCTTGCCGCGCAGGTCCTGCGTCTTCAGTTCGGGGCTGTTGATCCATTCCACCGCGCCCTTGAGTTCCGGGGCGGAACCGAGGTCCGGCAGACGCTCGGCGCCAAGGGCAGTACTACCGGGCACAAGCTTGGCGAGCAGCGCGGGCACGCCGTCGATGACCTTGCGCTCCAGGCTGTTCACCAGGGTGGACGAACTGCCCGACGCGAGCTGCGCGCTGGCGCCGCTCGCAATGCCGGCCACGGCCAGCAAGGCGAGCACGCCGGTGGCGCGGCGCAGGCCTTCGAACACGACCAGCCTTGGGCGCAGGTGCTGCATCAGGCGGCGCCCGGCGAAGAGCACCAGGCCTAGCACGGTAGCGCTGCCCAGGCCGTAGGCGAACAGCAGCAGGCTGGTCTGTGCGCTCGGACCCTGGAGCATCGCGCCGGAGAGAATCAGCCCAAGCACCGGTCCCGCGCAGGGTGCCCACAGCAGGCCGGCGGCGAAACCGAGCAGATAGGCGGAAAACCCCGGCGGCAGTCGCCGGGCTTCACCGTGCAGTCGGTCACCGAGCCAGGCCCAGGGCTTGGCCAGGGCATCGCTGAAACGCGGCCAGAGCAGCGCCAACGCGGAGACCGCCAGCAGCGCGAGGGCGAAATAACGTCCCCACTGGCTGGCGGCGATCACCCAATTGCTGGAGACGGCGGCCAGGCTCGCCAGCACGGCGAAGCCGCTGGCCAGCCCCAGCAGCGTGACCCAGGGTGACCACGCAGGGCCGCCGGCGCGTTGCAGCAGCAACGGGAGTACGGGGAGGATGCAGGGGCTGAGCAACGTCAGCGCCCCGCCGAGAAAGGCGATGAGCAACATAGGCACCTCGTGGAACTTGGGTCGGATAAACGCCTCGGCCGTCCCTGGCCGGAGCCAGGGGAAATCAGCCGCCGTCGTTGCATTGGGTGGCGAACTTGCGATAGGCCAGGCTGTGCGCCTGACCGTGGGAGTCCAGGTAATCCATGCGGGCATTGACGATCCCGCAGTCGAACGGCGAGCCGCTGTCCTCGAGAATGGCGATGACCTGCTTCACGTCCAGTTTCTGGCCATAGTGATACTGCTCGACCGGCGGAGCATCGGCGGCCTGGGCGCCAAGGCTGGCGAACGCAGCGAGGGTTGCCAGCAGACAGGCGCTGCCGAGGTGAAAGGCTTTCATGGTGATCTCCTGACCTGTGATGGGGTTGCCGGCAGGAGGCGGTTCGCCTTGCCGTTGCTGCCCATTTCAGTGGCCGGAGGTATCGGGCTTGTGTCGCCCACGGCGCAGGATTGCCGCGTCGGGTATCGGCGGCGGCGCGAGATACAGTGGAATACAAAGCCCACGGGGCAAGCGCGGAACGCCGCTATACACTGCGCTCAACCCACTACGAACGAGGAACCGGCATGGACCATGTCGATCACGTACTCATCGTCGATGACGACCGCGAGATCCGCGAGCTGGTCGGCAACTACCTGAAGAAGAACGGCCTTCGCGTAAGCCTGGCTGCGGACGGCCGGCAGATGCGCGCCTTCCTCGACGGCAATAGCGTGGACCTGATCGTGCTGGACATCATGATGCCCGGCGACGACGGCCTGAAGCTGTGCCGTGAGTTGCGCGTGGGCAAGCACAAGTCCACCCCGGTGCTGATGCTCACCGCGCGCAACGACGAAACCGACCGCATCGTCGGTCTGGAGATGGGCGCCGACGACTACCTCACCAAGCCCTTCTCCGCCCGCGAACTGCTGGCGCGGATCAACGCCGTGCTGCGCCGCACCCGCATGCTGCCGCCCAACCTGCAGGTCAGCGAAGCCAGCCGGCTGATCGGCTTCGGCCGCTGGAAGCTGGACACCACCGCACGCCACCTGCTCGACGAAGACGGCACCCTGGTCGCCCTGAGCGGCGCCGAGTACCGCCTGTTGCGCGTGTTCGTCGACCACCCACAGCGCGTGCTCAGCCGCGAGCAGCTGCTGAACCTGACCCAGGGCCGCGAGGCGGACATCTTCGACCGCTCCATTGACCTGCTGGTCAGCCGCCTGCGCCAGCGCCTGCTGGATGACGCCCGCGAGCCGGCCTACATCAAGACGGTGCGCAGCGAGGGCTACGTCTTTGCGCTGGCCGTCGAACTGATCGAGCCGAACGAATGAAATCCGTCCTGCACTGGCCACGCACGCTGGCCGCGCGCCTGGCGCTGATCTTCCTCGCCGGCCTGGTGTTCGCCTACAGCCTGTCGTTCTGCTCGCAGTTCTACGAGCGCTACCAGAGCGCGCGCAGCATGATGCTGGGCAACCTGGAAACCGACGTCAGCACCGCCGTTGCCCTGCTCGATCGCCTGCCGGCGGAGGAGCGCGAACACTGGCTGCCCATGGTGCAGCGGCCCAACTATCGCTACCTGCTGAGCGATGGCCAGCCCGGCGAGCCGATGAACATGGCGCAGGCACCCATGGCCGCGAGCTCCATCGCCGATGTCGTCGGGCCGCGTTACGCGCTGCGCTTCGAGAACATCCCCGGCGCCATCCCGCACTTCCAGGTGCACCTGAAACTGGCCGACGGCAGCCCGCTGACCATCGACGTGACGCCCAGGGGCGTGCCGGTGGCGCAGTGGCTGCCGTGGGTGCTGGTGGTGCAACTGGCATTGCTGCTGTTCTGCACCTGGCTGGCTGTGCGCCTGGCGATCCGCCCGTTGACCCAGCTGGCCCATGCAGTGGACCACCTCGACCCGGACGCTCCAGCCCCAGAGCTGGACGAGCATGGCCCCAGCGAGGTCGCCTACGCCGCCCGCGCCTTCAATGCGCTGCAAGGGCGCATCGGTTCATACCTCAAGGAGCGCATGCAACTGCTAGCGGCCATCTCCCACGACCTGCAGACCCCCATCACGCGAATGAAACTGCGCGTCGAGCAGATGGATGACTCGCCCGAGCGCGAACGCCTGTGGAGCGACCTGGAAGAAATGCAGCACCTGGTCCGCGAAGGCGTGGCCTACGCACGCAGCATGGACGGCGCCAGCGAAGCGGCGGTCAAGGTCAACCTCGACGCCTTCCTCGACAGCCTGGTCCTCGATTACCAGGACAGCGGTCAGGCCGTGGAGCTGCAAGGCAACAGCAACGCCGTGCTGGAAACCCGCCCCCACGCGCTGCGCCGGGTACTCACCAACCTGGTGGACAACGCGCTGAAGTTCGGCGGTTCGGCGCAGGTGGAAGTCGAGCGCGACACCCAGGGCATCGTGTGTGTTCGTGTACTGGACAACGGCCCGGGCATTCCCAACGAAGAACTGGCCGATGTGGTGAAACCCTTCTACCGGGTGGAAAGCTCGCGTAACCGCAGCACCGGCGGCACCGGCCTTGGGCTGGCGATTGCCCAGCAGCTGAGCCAGGCGCTGGGCGGCACGCTGAGCCTGTCCAACCGCCCCACCGGCGGGCTGTGTGCGCAGCTGGAGCTGCGCCCCTCCGCCTGACACCTTGCTCGTGAAAGGAATGTACAAAGCGATACATGCCGGGCTTTACCGGACACATCGCAGATAAAGCCCGTTGACACCATGGCTCCACGAAGCGCGGCGGCATCCCGCACGCCGCGCTCCCACTTCGGAGCCCGCCATGAACCGTCCCGCCGAAACCGCCAGCCTGCATGGCTGGCGCCTGTTCTCCCTGCTTTCGCTGCTGGTGCTGATAGTCACCGCGCTGGCCCTGTGGGCGCAGCCGCAATGGGTGGAGGCCCTGCGCAGCGCGATCCGCACCACTGCGCGTACGTCCTTCACACTGTTCCTCGCCACCTTCCTCGCTTCGTCGCTGGCGGCCCTGGTGCCCAGTGACCTCACCCGTAGCCTGCTGCGCGAGCGGCGCTTCCTGGGCCTGGCCTTCGCCTTCTCCCACGCCGTGCACGCGGTGCTGATCATCCTCTACGTGAAGTTCTTCCCCGAGACCTTCTGGCACGGCCGCAGCACCGCCGCGAATATCCCCGGTTCGATCGGTTACCTGTTCATCATCCTGCTGACGATCACCTCCTTTCCCTACGCAGTGAGGCTGCTCGGTGCCCGCGTCTGGAAGGGCCTGCACAGCACCGGCACCTGGGTGATCGCCGGGGTGTTCTTCCTGTCCTTCTACAAGCGCCTGCCGCTGGGCTCCTGGTACCCGCTGGGCTTCGGCCTGATCTTCAGTGCCATCGCCTTCAAGCTCATCGCCAAGCTGGCCGTACGCCGGCGTCGTAACGCGAGTCCGGCCGCCGTTCCGAGCGCAATCCGCTGACCTGCCCTCTCCTCCCAAACGTTCAACTTTTCCCCTGAGGTGCACCATGACCCTGCTCACCCTGAATCCGATCAAAGCCGTCTTCGACCAACTCGACCGCCTCGCCGCCTGGGGCTGGGACATCCCCCTGCGGCTGTTCCTGGCCTGGGAATTCCTCGAGTCAGGCCTGGAGAAATGGCACGGCGACAACTGGTTCGAACAGATCCACGCCAACTTCCCATTCCCCTTCAATCACTTCTCCGCCGGCTTCGACTGGCAAGTGTCGATGTGGGCCGAGCTGATCGCGCCGGTGTTGCTGTTGCTGGGACTGGGTACCCGCTTCGCCTCGGCCTCGCTGATCGTCGTGACCATCGTCGCCATCGCCGCCGTGCACTGGCCGGCGCAGTGGTCGAGCCTGGCGGAACTGGCCCAGGGGTACTCGATCACCGACCATGGATTCGGCAACTACAAGCTGCCGTTGATCTATCTGGTGGCCTTGCTCCCGCTGGTGTTGAAGGGTGCGGGGGCGTTCAGTGTGGATGGTCTGGTGCGGCGATTCCTGGGGACTTCGCGCACGGCATGACCGGCTGCTGATTCGTCTGCTTACCGAGCAACGCCCTTTCCATTGGAGAGGGCGTTTTTCTTTGCCTGCGGGGTGGTGCAGACCTGTAGGAGCGGACTTTGTCCGCGATTCGCGGGCATGGCCCGCTCCTACCAGGTACTCGGGTGGGGCGGATGCGTTTCATCAATCCTTTGGCATGGGAAGCATGGGTACCGCTGCGCTCCAACCACCCTACGAACTGGGTGCCGCCCCTTCGCCGACTTGATGCACAATCGGCACGCTCGAATACAAGGAAGTTACCCATGAGCCTACTGGTGAAAACGCTTCTTGCAGTGGCCGGCGCCGGTCTCTTCATCAAGGCGCTGATAGAGGTTGAGAAGTCCGCCAGGATCGAACTGCGCGAGCGTGAGGCGGGCGCATTCCTGGACACCCTCAGGCAGCACCACATCAACGAATACGAGCTTCTTCATGAGCAACTGGTCCCTGGCGCCAAAGGCCGGGTCAACAAGCTCTTTGAAGTGCATCGCGTGATATCCGACAGCAACGGCGGGTACTTTCTGTACATCCATATCGAGAGCCAGAAGCCCTTGCTCCAGCCCATCAGCCGGGAAAGAGCCCTGGCGGCCCAGAAATACAACTGAATCGACGTTCCCCATCGTGCCGTCACCTGTACTTCGTCAGACGGAACCACGGGCGCCTTCGCTGCGAATGAGCAATGAATGGCGGATAACGCCTGAGGCGTTATTCGCCCTACGGGTTCGATCCAAATCCCCGGCAGTGGGAAAACTGTAGGAGCGGACTTTGTCCGCGATCGCGGGCATGGCCCGCTCCTACAAGGGAGACGAGCACACCCCCAAACGCGGAACGCAAAAAGCCCGCGCACCGGTGAGGGTGTGCGGGCTTGCTTGTGGATAAATGCGATCAGGGAATGACGAAGCCCACCTCGATGTTCCCGCGAGTCGCCTTGGAGTAAGGGCAGATCTGGTGAGCTTCGGCCACCAGCCTCTCCTTGTCTTCCGTCGACAGGCCGGGCAGGTGCACGATGAGCCGGGCGGCCAGGGCGAAGCCACCGTCGGCCGTATTGCCCAGGGACACTTCGGCATCCACCGCCACCCCGTCCGGCAGGCGGATGTTGTACTTCTGCCCGGCCCGGCGCAGGGCGCCGATGAAGCAGGCGGACCAGCCGATGGCGAACAGCTGCTCCGGATTGGTGCCGTGGCGGCCGGAGCCGGGCGGGCTCAGTGGCAGGTCCAGCGAGCCGTCGGTGGTCTGGCCGCGCCCGTCGCGGCCGCCGGTGGTGTGGGTCTGGGCGGTGTAGAGAATGGTTGCCAGGGCGTTGGTCATGAGGCTTCTCCTTCAGGGTCGTGCCAGAAGTGGACGGGTGAGAGTGGTGCAGTTGGGGCGGGTGCCGAGCACCACGCCTTGCTCTTTGAGGCTGCGCAGCAGGGCGATGCCCTGGGGCTCGATGGCAGCCAGTTCGATGCCGGCGATTTCCGCCAGCGCCTTGAGGTGTTCACGGCCGGTTAGCTGCCACTGCTGCAGCGACACCAGCAGGGCATGGGCCAGCGGCGCGAGACGCGAGAAATGCACCCTCAGGTCGGCGCCTCGGCGGGCCAGCAGCAGCGCAGGTTCGGCCGGGGCCGCCATCGGGATGTTGCCGGGGCCGATGTGGCTGACCGGCCAGACATAGGCCAGCGGCACGGCAAGGCTGGACAGCAGGGGCACGCCGTCGAGCAGGTCGCCGTCCGGGTCATGCGCCGGCTCGGCCTTGTCACTGAGCAACAGCGCGATCTCGACCCACTCGTAGTGGGCCAGTTCGGCGACCCAGCCGGGCTGCTCGGCGCGACCCTCCAGATACTCGACGAATTCGCCGGCCACTTCGGTGAACAGCGGCGTCCGACAGCGGTAACGGGCGTAGAAGTCCTCGGTGAGCGACTGCCACTGATCGTCCGGCAGGCTGGCGCGCAACGCCGGGAAGTTGCCGGCCAGCAGCGATTGCAGGTTGCCGAAGAACAGCTGCCGGTACACCGCCAGGCGCCGCGCCTCGATGCCCAGCGGCGGCTCGTGGCCCTGCGGGTCGCGGATGAATCGGGTCATGCACAGCTGCTGTTCGCGCAGGGTCTCAGCCATGACGCACCTCCAGCGCTTGCGCGGCGCTTTGCAGGCCACGGATGTAGCCCACCTCACCGAGCAGTTCGGCCAGCGGCGGCAGGTTGAAGTCGCGCTCCAGCAGCGTCGGTACTCTGCCCAGGTGCTGGTAGGCGCTGGCCAGCAGGCCCCAGACGTCTTCCTTCACGGCGGCGCCATGGGTGTCGATCTTCAGGTCCGGTGCTTCGTCGTAGTGGCCGGCGACGTGCAGGCAGACGACACGCTCGGCGGGCACACGGGCGAGGAAGCCTGCGGCGTCGTAGCCGTGGTTGCAGGCGTTGACGAAGAGGTTGTTGACGTCCAGCAGCAGGTCGCAGTCGGCCTCGGCGAGCACGGCGCGGAGGAAGTCGATCTCGCTCAGCGCCTGGTAGGGCGCGGCGTAGTAGGAAATGTTCTCCACCGCAATGCGGCGGCCCAGGGCGTCCTGCACTTCACGGATGCGCCTGGCGATGTGGCGCACGGCTTCGTCGGTGAAGGGCATGGGGATCAGGTCGTACAGGTGACCGTCATCGGAGCAGTAGCTCAGGTGCTCGCTGAACAGCGGCACATGGTGGCGGTCGAGGAATTCGCGGGTCTGGCGCAGGAACACGTGGTCCAGCGGCTCGGGGCCGCCCAGGGACAGCGACAGGCCGTGGCAGGACAGTGGGAAGCGTTCGGCCAGGCGGGCCAGGCCGTCGCCGTAGGTACCGCCGACGCCGATCCAGTTGTCCGGTGCGCACTCGAGGAAGTCCACGGCGCCAGTGTCCATGGTGAGCAGTTCGGGCATCAGCGCGCGTCGCAGGCCGAGGCCGGCACCTTGCAGGGAAAGGAATGGGGTCATGGCGGTCTCCTTGGCGAAGTGCCCTCCCCGGCCAGCGGCGCGGGGAGGATGTCAGCGGCGATCAGTTCCTGGCCTGGCTCAGCTTGCTGTAGAGGTCGGACGGGAACGGCTTGCCGTTGGCGTCGAACTGGTGCTTGCGGAACTGGTAGACCTCGCCCTCGGAGAGGTAGCCATCGTGGTTGGCGTCGATGGCGTCGAACTCGGCACCGGCATTGGGCGCCACAGCCAGCAGTTCGGCGCGGGAGACGCGACCATCGTGGTCCGCGTCGGTACGGGCGAAGGAGGCATCGCCGCACTTGCCTTCACCACACTTGCCCTCGGCGCCGGTGGCTTTGGCCTGGGCCTGGGCGCCGCTGGCACCGCATTTGCCTTCGCCACACTTGCCTTCCCCGACCTTGGCGGCGGAAGCCAGTTGGTAACCCTGCGGCAGCGCTTCCACGGCGAAGGCGGAGGACGCCAGGTTCAGGCCACCGGCCAGGGCGACAGCGAGCAGGCCCAGTTGAGTTTTCGAGGTGCGGGTCATGGTGCTTCTCCAGATGCTTGGGCGCATTCACGCGCCGGGTCATGCCTTGATGGCGGTATCCCTGGAACGAAGCGCTGGAGGTTTTGCCCTGCCGTCGCGTTCATCGTTCGGGTAGGGCTATTTCGCCTTGGCGATGTATCGCTGGCGTATCGGCGGCTGGAGGCTTTTGTATGTCTGTATCCGCCTGGAGAGCGGCAGATACACAGGAATACATTCGGCGGGACGGCTCAGGGCCGGGAATAGACCTGCAGGAGCAGGCCATGCCCGCGAAGCGGAGGTGTGGCGGGTGCGCAGGGGAAAGAGAAAGGGCCGCTAAGCGGCCCCTTCGCGGGCATCGCCCGCTCTTACGGCGGTAAAGGCAGGATCAGCCCGCGCGCTTGGCGGCGATGGCGGTGACTTCCACCTTCATTCCGTCGACGGCCAGCTCGGACACACCAACGGCGGCGCGTACCGGATAGGGCTTGCCGAAAAAGCTGCAGTACACCTCGTTGAAGGCGGCGCGGTCAGCCATGCTGGTGAGGTAGATGGTCAGGTGCAGGACGTGGTCCAGGCCACTGCCGGCCTTCTCCAGTGCAACCTTCAGGCTGCGCAGGGTGGCTTCGCTCTGGGCCTTGATGTCGCCCAACTCCAGGCTGCCGTCTTCGAGGGTGGGGATCTGCGTGGAGACCAGCAGGCCGCCGAAACCGGCGACGTCGGAGGAAATGGATTCGGGATCCGCGTCGGGAATGAAGAAGGGGCTGTCATTCTGCGCCATGGGGAACTCTCTGCTATCGGGGGCTATGAGCGGGGCACGTTCGGCCCGCCCGGGACGCGCAGCTTAGCCTCATCCCGCCCCCCGCCGCCACGCCGGCGGACAACTCACCGCAGCCGCCTATTCCCTTCGGTTTGTCATTCGTCAATACATCCATCGTATGAGCGGGCCATATTCCCCTCGAACTTCAAAGAGGGATTATTACAGTTTAGGACATAGACCTTTTCATATTCCGTTATTTAAACAGGGCACTCTTTCGGCATTATGACGCCGGCTTTTTCCTGCCTGGAGCGGGCAAGGGGAAAGTTGATTGTGACAATGTCAATGCAACTTCCTGTGATTTCTGTCGTGGTTATTCCATGACCGGATTCATTGTGCCTGCCTATAAAAATTCCGGTCCTCACGCGACTCGACGGGCCGGTTCTCCAAGACTCTAGGGGCAATATCCATGAAGCACCTCAAACGCAGCGCTATCGTGCTCGCCGTTTCCGCCGCCGCCAGCCAGTTCGCCAGCGCCGAACCTTTCGTCACCGACCAGGCCGATGCCAAGGGCTTCGTCGACGACGCCAAGTTCGACGTGCTGCTGCGCAACTACTACTACGACCACGACGGCAAGAACGGCTCCGGCGACAACCGTGACTGGACCCAGGGCATCCTCGCCAACTTCTCCTCCGGCTACACCCAGGGCACCGTCGGTTTCGGCGTCGACGCCTTCGGCTACCTGGGCATCAAGCTCGATGCGGGCGGCGGCCGTGCCGGCACCGGCAACCTGCCGGTGGACAAACACGGCAACCCCGAGGATGACTATGGCAAGGCCGGCGGCGCGCTGAAGGTGCGCATCTCCAAGACCGAGCTGAAATTCGGCGACATGCAGCCGGTCGCACCGGTATTCGCCGCCGGCGGCAGCCGCCTGATTCCGCAGACCGCGTCGGGCTTCAACCTGCTGAGCAGCGAAATCGCAGGCCTGGACCTGGAAGCAGGCCACTTCACCTCCGGCACCAGCCCGGTCACCACCAGCCACGATGGCGGCCTGTACGCGACCTACGCGAACGTCGAAGCCGACAGCGTGGACTACGTCGGCGGCAAGTACGCCCTCACCGACAGCCTGAACGTCTCGCTGTACGGCTCGGAGTTCGAGGACATCTGGCGCCAGTACTACGCCAACGTGAACTACCTGCAGCCGCTGGGCAGCGACCAGTCGCTGGGCCTGGACTTCAACGTCTACCGCACCACCGACTACGGCCAGGCCAAGGCCGGCGAGATCAGCAACACCACCTGGTCGCTGGCTGCCGCCTACTCCTTCCTGCACGCGCACACCGTCACCCTGGCCTTCCAGAAGGTCAACGGCGACACCCCGTTCGACTACGTCGGCTTCGGCGACAACGGCGCGGGCGCTGGCGGCGACTCGATCTTCCTCGCCAACTCCGTGCAGTTCTCCGACTTCAACGGTCCGGGCGAACGCTCCTGGCAACTGCGCTATGACCTGGCAATGGACACCTACGGCGTGCCGGGCCTGAGCTTCATGACCCGCTACATCAACGGCAGCAACATCGACGGCACCCACGCCGACCCGAACGGCCAGTACGTCGGCCTGTACGGCGAAGACGGCAAGCACCACGAGACCGACTTCGAGGCCAAGTACGTCGTGCAGTCCGGCCCGGTGAAGGACATGTCCTTCCGCCTGCGCCAGGCCTTCCACCGCGCCAACGCCGATCAGGGCGAGTCGGACAATAACGAACTGCGTCTGATCATCGATTATCCGCTGTCGATCCTGTAATTCGTTCGCGAATAATCACGGAACAACTTTCGGAATTTTCTGAGAGTTGTTCCGCTATGCAGCCTGTATTATTGCACCGTGACAGAAAGTGTCTTCCCCGGATCGTGGTTTATCCGCGCCTTCAAACTTTCTAGAATCCCCGCCCTCTTTCCCGCTTTCGATAACTCATATCGTCGATTATCGAAAGATGACTCCTGACGTTGATATTGTGATTGCTCCTTCAACGTCCTTTCGAGCCGCTCTCAGGAGCGGCTTTTTTTATGCCCGTCGATCACCGGTGCAATATCGGTTGAATCACCCGGGAACACGTGCGGTCAAAAGCAGTGAAAGTGGCGGCAATACAGAATGCCCACACAGCTGCAGGAGACCCATTCACCATGAGCGCGATGACTCTCGAAGGCTGGTGCAAGACCAGCATCGACCAGAAACCTACCCCGCTGGAAGACATCCACTTCTTCGTCAGCGACGCCGATCACCTGCGCCTGGAGCAAGCCGAGGAGTACCTGCAGAACAGCGGGAAGCACGACGTCATGGTGGACGCCGACCTGGGCGACCTCGACCTGAAGATGCCCGACGGCTATGGCCCGCTGTCCGACTGCCAGTACCGCGTCTACCTGAGCCAGAGCGACCACCGCGGGCACTTTCACCTGGTGGGCCACCGGGCCAGCGATGGCAGCCTGATCTACACCAATGCAGTCCTGATCGACCAACTCCTGAGCTGAGTGCCAGGCCCCGGACGGCGCGGAAGCGGCCAGGCATGGATGGGCTGCCCGGTTCACTCGTCGCCCGCCCCTCACGCGGAGATTGTGGCGCATACCCGCCCCGTGATTTCATAGGGCCATCTGTTGTTCGCGAGACGACGTCGTCCGCGCCGCCAGACGGAAACGCCCCATTCTCCGGCGAAGAAGCAGCCATCCGATGCGAACTTCCAGCGATCCTGAAGTGCAGGAATACGGGCGATTCGACAGTCTCTTGCGCCTGGTCCGTTCACCAATTGGCGCGGTCGCCGCATTGCTGGCCGACGCCCATGGCCGCCTGCTGGGCTTCGATGGCCTGACGCACGAGGCGGCGCAATCATTCGCCACCCTGCTCTGCCTCAACGCCGCCTCGGCCCCCCTGCGCAGCCGCGAAGGCGATCTGCACCCGCTGGGCACTGCTGTCCTGCGTGCCGCCGACGGCGCCACGCTCGGCTGGCTGTGTGTGCTTGACCACCAGCCACGAACCCTGGATAGCGCCGCGCAAAGCGTGCTGGGCGATGCCGCCGGCATCGCCCAGGAACTGCTCTGCCGCACCGACGAAGGCTGCCTGGCGCTGGCGATCGCCGGCAGCGGCACGGGGGTGTGGGACCGTCATGTCCCCAGTGGCGAGATCCACTACTCCTCCGGCTGGAAAGCCTTGCTGGGCTACGCCGACCACGAGATCGGCAATCGCATCGACGATGCATACGTGCGCGTGCATCCCGACGATCTCGCGTACGTCCAGGCGACCATCAGCGCACACTTCGAAGGCCGCACCCCGGCCTACGAAGTGGAACACCGGCTACGCCACAAGGCTGGTCACTACATCTGGGTCTGCAGCCGTGGCAAGGTCGTCGAGCGTGACGACGCCGGCCGCCCGCTGCGCATGATCGGCACCACCACCGACGTCACCACGCTGCGGGGCGTCTCGGAACAGTTGCGGCAGAACGTCGAACTGCTCACCGACCTCACCGACGAAATCCCCGGCATGGTCTTCCAGTTCCGCAACCTGCCCGACGGCACCGGCACCTTCCCCTATGTCAGCGCCGGGGTCGCGGATATCTTCGGCATGACCGCCGAACAGATCAGCGGCAACTCGGCGGTGCTCCACGAGGTGGTCCAGGCGGACGACCTGCCCGCCCTCCTCGCCTCGCTGGAAATCTCCGCCGCAACGCTACGGCCATGGCGCCACGAATTCCGCGTGCAGCTTCGCGGGCGCGGCACCCTCTGGCGCCTGGGCAACGCCCAGCCCAAGCGCCTGGACGATGGCAGCGTGATCTGGCATGGCCTGATCACCGACGTCACCGAGCGCAAGCGCATCGAAGCCGAACTGCAGGTGCTGGCCACGACCGACTTCCTCACCCAGCTGCCCAACCGCCGTCACTTCATGCAGCTGATAGAGGCGGAGATGGGCCGCGTGCAGCGTTCGACGACGCACGGGGCGGCGATCCTGATGTGCGACCTGGACCACTTCAAGGCCATCAACGATCGCTGGGGCCACGGCGTGGGGGACGAAGCGCTGCGCCATTTCGCGATCATCCTCGGCCGTGCCATCCGCCGCATCGACTTCGCCGGGCGCATGGGCGGCGAGGAGTTCGCCGTGGTGCTTGGCGACGCGGATGTCGCCAGCGCCGTGATATTCGCCAGGCGCCTGCAACAGCAATTGGCCGACCAGCCGCTGCTGCTGGGGTGCGAACAAATCCCGCTGAGCATCAGCATCGGCATCGCGACCCTGCAGGTCGACGATGTATCGGCGGAGGCCGCCCTGTCCCGCAGCGACAGTGCGCTCTACCGCGCCAAGCAGAACGGCCGCAACCGCATCGAGTGCCACTGAACGGCAACCCGCGAGGCAGAGCGTGCCGCCCGGTACGCCCTGCTGCCTGCCATGAAAAAATGTTCAGAATTTTTCACCATTATTTACAGGCGTTGTAAATAATGGACTTTTTGCTTCGAATGGATATTTATAAAAATCCTTTAAAAACAATAATTTAATAACATTGTTCGACAATGTTTCGGCCATTATTTTTGACGCCATTCGCCGAAATCGTTTGACATATTTAACGGCTCTGGCAGGCTGGTAGGCAGGTTTCGACCGGGAAATTTCGCCTTCTGTGCGTTCCCGGCAGTGCTCGGAACCTCAGGTAGCCCAAGCCCAGAGCGGTGCGCCTGCACAAAAACGATGGGCTGCAGCCCGTCCAAAGGTGACATATGTCCAACAGCAACATTGGCAACAAGAAACAGACCCTCCGCAAACCCGTCGTCCTGATGTCCATGGGCAGCCAAGAGCGCAAAGGCCACGACTATCAGGTAATGACCCACAAATACATCGTGCCCCTGGTCGAACAGTCCGATTGCGTGCCGGTACTGGTACCGACCTGCTGCGGCATCGAAGACCTCGAGCAGTACCTGGACATGGCCGACGGTGTTTACCTCACCGGCGCCGGCAGCAACATCGATCCGACGCTCTATGGCCAGGAGAACGAAACTCCCGGCAAGGGCCAGGACAAGGACCGCGACAATTTCGACATGCCGTTGATCAAGGCCGCCATCGCGCGTGGCCTGCCGATCTTCGGTATCTGCCGCGGCATGCAGGAAATCAACGTCGCGCTCGGTGGTGACATCTACCAGAAGGTCTATGCCGAGCCTGGCTTCAACGACCATCGCGAAAATCCCGAAGACCCGGTCGACGTGCAGTACAGCCAGGTCCACGGCGTGCGCCTGCAGAAAGGCAGCTGGCTGCAGCAGTTGCTGGGCGACGAGATCCGCGTGAACTCGCTGCACGGCCAGGGCCTGAAGAACCTGGGCAAGGGCCTTGAGCCCATCGGCCATGCCGAAGACGGCCTGGTCGAGGCGATCCATGCCCCGACCCTGTCGCCCTTCCTCTTTGCGGTGCAGTGGCACCCGGAATGGCAAGCCGCGCAGAACCCCGACTCGGTGAAAATCTTCAAGGCCTTTGGTGATGCATGCCGCCAGCAGGTCAAGAAGAAGCACGCCCGCGCACTCGCTGCCTGAGCGTCACCCGCGTCATGAAAAAGCCCGGCCATGTGCCGGGCTTTTTCTTGGGCGCCCCAGACACGGCGTATCGACTGTAGGAGCGCGCCATGCGCGCGATCGCAGGCATGGCCCACTCCTACAGGGTATTTCCGTGCCCGGATCAGCCCTCACCCTCTCCCAGAGGGTGAGGGCTGGGGTGAGGGAGAAGCCCAGACACAGTTCTCCCCGCGAGAAGCCAGTCGCTCCCGCTCATTCGTGCTGCGAATGGCTAACCCTGCACGCCCTTGAGGGCGCCTCGGGCTAACCTTGTCGACCAGCGATTTCGCTCTCTGACAAAGGTGCAGCCATGAGCAACGACCTCTTCTCCCTGGCCGGCAAGACCGTGCTGATCACCGGCGCTTCCAGCGGCATCGGCGCCCACCTGGCGCGCGTCGCCGCCAGCGCCGGGGCGCGGGTGGTGCTGGCCGCACGACGCACCGAGCGCCTGTCGCAACTGGCTGAAGCCATCCGTGCCGACAGCGGCGAAGCCCACGCCGTGGCGCTGGATGTGACCGACCGCGCCAGCGTCGAGGCCGCCTTCGACAGCGCCGAGGCACAGTTCGGCGTGGTCGAGGTAGTGCTGAACAACGCCGGCATCGGCAACGGCCAGCGTGCACTGGAGATCACAGAAGACGACTGGCGCAGCATGCTCTCCACCAACCTCGACGGTGTCTGGCGCGTGGCCCAGTGCGCGGCGCAGCGCCTGGCCAAGGCGAAGCGCGGCGGCAGCATCGTCAACATCGCCTCGATCCTCGGCCTGCGGGTGGGCGGGGGCTACAGCCATTACTGCGCGGCCAAGGCCGGCGTGGTGCAGCTGAGCAAGTCCCTCGCGCTGGAACTGGCGCGCTACCAGGTACGCGTCAACGCCATCGCCCCGGGCTACTTCAAGACGGAAATGAACGACGCTTATTTCGACAGCGAGAAGGGCCAGGCCTATATCCGCGATACCGTGCCCATGCGCCGCCTGGGTCAGCTGAGGGAGCTGGAAGGCCCCTTCCTGCTGCTGGCCAGCGACGCCGGTGCCTTCATGACCGGCGCCGTGCTGGCGGTGGATGGCGGGCACCTGGTGAGCAGCCTGTAACGCTCGACCTCGCAGCGAAACCCGCAAGGTTTCGCTGCGCTCCGCTTGCAAGGCGCCAGCGGCAACGTCGCCCGTCAGGGCGCCAGGGCCGCCTCCCGGGACCGTCGCCAGTTGGCGAAGACCAGCAGCACGGCGGGGATGAACAGCAGGTCGAAAAGCACCGCGATGAGAATGGTCATCGAGGCCATCAGCCCCATCCAGGAATTGATCTGGAACCCTGAGAAAGTCAGGCAGGCAAACCCCGAGGACAGCGCCAGGGTCATCGCGATCATACCCGGCCCCACCGTGCGGAACGCGCCGCGTACCGCGTCTTCCGGCGACAGTTTTTCCTGGCGGCGCAGGCGCGCATAGGTCGAGAGCATGTGAATGGTGTCATCGACGATGACGCCGAAGGTGACCGATGCCACCGTCGCCACAGCCATCCCGACCTCACCGTTGACCAGCGCCCAGGCCCCCAGCGTGGCCAGGGACGGCACGGTATTGGCGATGGTGCCGATCAGGCTCAAGCCAACGGAACGGAAGGCGATCACGAAGATCACCCAGACCACCAGGATGCCGCTGAAGATGCCGACGTACATTTCCTCGATATTGCGGTTGCCGATATGGGCGAACAGCAGCGAGGTACCGGTGGCGCGGGCCGAGTCGGCGATCAGCGGAGTGTTCGCGCGCGCCCACTGCTCGGCGCGCACCTGCAGGTCGGCCATCGACGCCGTGGAGACATCCCCCAGGCTGACACTCAGCCGGCTGTAGCGCTTGTCGGCGGTGAGCTGGTTCTTGAGGTCAGTCCCGAAGGGCAACGACATCTCATACAGCGCCAGGAACTGCGCCGTGACGTCGCGCGCCGCGGGCAGCCGGTACTCATCCTGGCCGCCGCCATTCATGGCACGGTTGATGGTTTTCATGATGTCGGGCAGGCCATGCACATGGGTCACTCCCGGCTGCTGGCGCAACCAGTCGGCGAAACGGTCCACCTCGGCCAGGTATTCGGGTTGCACGATCCCGTCGTCCTCGCCGGAGTCCAGAGAGAACTCCAGGGTGTAGAAGCCGCCCAGGTCGTGGTTCAGACGGTCGGTTGCCTGACGGAAGGCGAAGCTGCCATCGAAGTAGCGCACGTAGCGGTCATCGAGCGTGTTGGAGAACGCCAGTGACGACAACACCACGGCCACCAGCCCCACCCCGGCCAATACCTTGCCCGGTCGCTTCATCACCATCTCGGCCACTCGCAGGCTGAGCATTTCCGCCGGCATCGCGCGGGACGGCCCTTTCCACGGCAGGATGCACAACAGCGCGGGCAGGAAGGTCATGGTCAGGAACCAGGCCAGCACCGAACCCAGCGCCACGATCACGCCCAGATGGGCGAACGGCGGCACCGCGCTGAAGACCATGGAGAGGAAGCCGATGGCCGTGGTGATGGTGGTCAGCGTCACCGGCCAGCCGCATTCGATCAGGATTTCGCGGACCGCGTCGCGGCGGCTCAGCCCCTCGCGGCGCAGCCGCATCATCCCGGAACACAGGTGAATGCAGTCGCAGCAGGCGATGGTCAGGATGATGTTCGGCGCCGCTACGCTCGGCGAGGACAGCGGAATACCCATCAGCGCCGACGTCCCGAGTGCGCTCAGGGTGCCGAGGATCACCACGCAGAAAGTCGCCAGCGCGCCGGCGAACGAGCGGATGGCAACGACGATGATGCCCAGCAGCACGACCACCATGATCGGCAGCAGCACGGCGCTGTCATAGGTGCTGGCCACGACGAAGGCGTCGTCCAGCGCCACGGAGCCGGACAGTCCGACTTCCAGGTCAGGATGCTTGAGGGCGAAGGCATCGTTGATTTTCTGGCCGGCCGCCATGGCTGCCAGGGTCTGGTCGGAGACTTTCACCGGGTCGAACAGGAAGCTCACCGCCACCATGGCGGTGCGGCCATCGCGGGACAACAGCCGGTCGATCAGCAATGGCTCCAGCGCAGCCTCCTGCTTGAGGCGCCGGGCATCGGTGTCGCTGAGCACATCGCCGGAACGGGCAAGCTGGTCGATGTTGATGTCATCCCCGACCGCCTGCGCACGCTGAAAGTTGGTGGGCGAATCGACCCGCTTGGCCTCGGGCAGGGTCCAGGCGGCATCGGTCAGTTCGTTGAGAGCCTTCAGGCGCTCCGGCGTGAACAGGTCACCGTCGCGCGCTGTCACCACGAACAGCAGGGTATCGTCGCGGCCGTAGGTGGCATCGAACTGATCGAGGGCGATCAGGTCCGGGTTGTCTTCACCGAAGAAGACCCGGTTATCGCTGCGGAAGGTCAGATGGCTCAGGCCCGAGGCCAGCGCCAGCATCACCAGCAGCGCCAGCAGCACCGTTCGCCAGGGCTTGCCGGTAACCCAGTCGGCGTATGCGTGCATCATCGCTTCGCGCCTGTTTTGCGGGCCGTGCTCGTGGGCAACGGCAGCGCCTGGTTCGATCGTCATAGGTAAATCTCTCTTGTCAGCGGTACCAGCTCACGCCGACCGTCAACTGGACATCATTGGAAAGCCCCGTGAGTGCCGGATCGTCCTGGGTGCGTTGAGGCACCAGGAGCGAGGTGGTCACCACCGTGTCTTCGAAGACACGCTGCGAGGCATTGAGCTGGATGAGTTCGGACTTCCATTCGAAGTCATGGGTGAATTGCAGCTCGAACACCGTTCCCCGTGGATCGTTGCGCGCGTAACGCATACCGGCATAGAGGTCATGATCCATCGGAGTGGTCGGAGCCTTGTCGGAGCGGGTGTCGCCGTACAGTTCGAGATAGGTGGACAGATCACCGACCCCGCCTGCGAGCTTGCTGAAGGTGGTCTCGATCCCCACGCCACCGCCCCAGGACTTGTCGGAAGCGGCATCGCGGTGAACCACCTCGCTCTTGAGAACGCTGTCGCCCACCACGTACTGGGCCTCGAAGCCGGCCTGTTGCTCCTTCTCGTAGTAGGCATCGAAGCCTTCGAGCCCCTTGGGGCCGAGCAATGGCGTGAGCAGCGGCTCACGCGAGTGGCCGACGAAATAGGACGCTGCGACATCCAGGTTTTCTGTCGCCCGGTGCTGCACGCGGGCCGCGACCTCCGGCGACAGATTCCCGTCTTCGAACTTGCTGTGGCGCACGGGCGCAGGGAGCAACTGATTACGCTCGCCACCTTCGGCGTAGCGACGTTCGCGAGCGTAGGTGGTGCCATACAACGTCAATTGGGTATCGTCATTCAGCCGCACGGACGCCTTGGCGCCCGGTTGGCCCAGCTTGACCTTGCCGCGGAAGTCCTCGTCCTGGTCACGCTGGTTGATGATGTCCACCGGGTTGTACGCCTCCAGCGTTCCCCAGCTCTCGGCCAGCACGCCCGCCGACCACTCGACCTGCTCGGTGTTCCTGCCGATGGTGGCCTGACGGACATCACCGGAGTCGACACGGGCCGCCGTCGGTTTGTGCCGGGCATGCAGCTCCACGTCGTAGAGCAGGTCCTGTGCGGTCCTGCCCCCTGCGATCAGCCCGGCATGCAGGGCACCCTGCTGACGATCGCCACTCTGCCCCGGGTACTGCGGTGACTTCCGGTAGAAGCTCAATTCCGCCCCCACGACGCCGCGCACGTCAGCACGCGCGGCATCGTGGATGAGCAGGCAGAGCAGCGCGGAGCAGCCCAGCAGGTACGGCCGTTTCGAGGAATCGATCATCGCGACCAGGAGCTCAGACGGCTATCGGTCATGTCGGCGGCCTTCAAGCCAGTGCCGAAGCGGTAATCGCTCCAGACGATCTCCGACTCGGCACCATCGCGCAGGTTGGTCATGACGATACGCGAGGGGCGCCAGTGCTTGCCGTACTGCTTGTAGTCGAAGAACTCCAGCTTCTTGAGCTCACGACCGGTCTTGTCGGAATAGACGATGCGCACCGGTTGCCAGATGCGCGGATCGATGGTTTCGACCAGCTTCGAATATCCCGAGTACTCGTACTTGGGCAGGTTGGCCAGGGTGTAGCAAGTGGTCGCCGGTGTACCGCAGGGTTCTTCCTTGATGAATTCGTAGTCGTAGTTGCCCAGCTCCCAGGTGGAAATGTCCTCGTAGGAGAACTCGGAGCCGGCGAACGAGCCGGTCTTGTCCCGCGCAGCCAGGCGTTTCACGCGCTTGGTGGCGGGCAGGTAGATCCACTGGTCATCGGCAGCGGCGGTATTGGCGTAGGTCAGCGAGACGAAGCCAGCCAGGTCACGCGGTTGCGAGAACACCACGATGCGCTTGTCGCCGCCATCGCGGACTTCCAGCGTGCTCATGCGGAAGCCGCGCTCGGCGGTGGCACCGCCTGGGCGCTTGAGGGTCATGCGGCCGTCGACCACATAGTCGACGAAGCCGGCATCGTGGCTGTCCACGGTACGGGCGATTTCCAGGCCGCGGGCACGGTTGTCGGTAGCGGTATCGGCCTGGCATTGGAAAGTCAGGCAGCCGAGCAGAGCACCGGCCACCGCAAGGTGACGGAGAGTCATGGGAAGATTTCCTTTGAGTGAGGTTTCAGGTCAGGGTTGATGTGTCGTGCAGGCGACGATCAGTTCGAGGGTGCGCTGGATCATTGCCTCGTCGTGCTCGGCACTGATGAAGCAACGCAGCCGCGCCGCGTCGCGAGGAACCACCGGATGCATGACGGCATGAGCGATTACGCCGTTCTCGAAGAGTCGCGACATGAGTTTCAAGGCGCCGTCGTTGTCGATCATCAGCGGTACGATCGGTACGCCCGGCACCGCCGTGCGGCAATCCAGGCCGTTGGCGATGGCCAGTTCGCGGAAGCGTCGCGCGTTGTTCTGCAGCTTCGCGACGCGCTCCGGCTCCTCGCGCATCAGACGCAGGGCGGCGAGTGCCGCCGCCGCGTTGGCCGGGCTGATACCCGTGCTGTACAGCAACAGGCCCGGGCAGAAATGCCGGAGCAGATCGATCAGCTCGCGCCGGCCGACGAGGAAACCGCCACAGCTGGCGAAGCTCTTGGACAGGGTCCCCATCATCAGGTCGATGTCCGAGGTCGAGACGCCGAAGTACTCGCATACGCCACGGCCGGTGGCACCGACGGTGCCGCAGGAGTGCGCCTCGTCGACCATCAGCCAGGCGCCGTGGCGCTGCTTGAGCTCCACCACACGCGGCAGGTCGACCAGGTCGCCGTCCATGCTGTACGCACCTTCGACCACAATCAGCGTGCGGCGATGCTGCGAGCGGTGCTCGCGCAGCAGGCGCTCCAGAGCATCCATGTCGTTGTGCGGGAAGGCGATGCGACGGGCGCCGGACATGACCGCGCCCATCAGGCCGCTGTTGTGCATGTACTCGTCGTGCAGGATCAGGTCGCGGCGATCGAGCAGATAACCGATCACCGCCACGTTGGTGCTGTAGCCGCCAACGGACACCAGTGCATCCTCGAAGCCGGTAAAATCGGCCAGTTCGGCCTCCAGCTGCGCGTGCAGTTCGATCTCGCCGCCGACCATGCGGGCGGCACCGGCGTGGCAGCCGTAGCGATCCACGGCCTCGTGCACGGCCTGCCGCACCCGGGGATCATGGGACAGCCCGAGGTAGTTGTAGTTGGAGAAGGTGATGTAATCCTTCTCCTCGATGCGCAAGGTGCCGCCGACCTCCGCGCTGCGCGGGAGGAAGTAGGGATTGCGCAGGCCACTGCCCTCGCGGTAGAGCTGCTGCATGCTCTGCAGCAGCGCGTGCTCGGGATAGTCGCTCAGGGAGGGCGGCACCGGCTTGTAGGTGGCCGCAGGTGCCTGCTGGCAACCGATGCTCGAACGCACTTTGCCCAGCAGTTCCTCCAGTTTCTTTTTCGTTTGAGGCATGGTTCCTTATCTCGTTGTTAGAGTGCTGCCGAACCGTCGGCGCCCTCGTGAATCTGAATCAGCGCGCGCTCGGTGAGCTTGCCAATGGTGGAAGCGCCCAACAGTTCGATGACCGAATAGGTGACGCCCAGCTTCTGCTCCAGCTGCAGCTGGATATCCGTCGACATCAGCGAGTCCATGCCGAGGGAGTCGAAGGACTGGTCCGCGCGCAAACGCTCGGGAGTGGTCTTGAGGCCCGAGGCGACGACACCGGTGATCAGCTCCTGCAGGATCGCCATGGCCTCGCTGGCCTCCACGCCACGCAAGGCAGCGTGCAGCTGCTCGACCAGCGAGCCGTCCCGGCCGCTGGATGCTCGGCTGGCGGCGATCAGGTCGGCGAAGGTGGCGCAGGTGCCACCCACGCTTTCATAGGAGGCCCAACGGCCCCAGTCGGCAGCCGCGGAGATCGCCACCTGCTCCAGGCCGTGCACCAGTGCACGTCCCAGTCCGCGCAGCGCGGTTTGTACCGGCAGCGGCGGCAAGCCGATCTGGGTCAGGTGCTGGGCGATGCGGGCATCGCTTTCCAGCATGCCGACGCCGGCGATGGCGCCGAAATTCACCGCCAGGGCAACCTGCCCCTGGTGCCGACGCAGCTGCGCAAGGCCTTCGAGGTAGCCGTTGGCGGCGCAGTAGTTCGCCTGGCGGCTGTTGCCCACCAAGGCAGCGATGGAGGAGAACAGCACGAACTGCTCCAGCGGCGCGCCGCAATCCTGCGCGGCCTCGTGCAATGCCCAGGCGCCCAGGGTCTTGGGCTGCATGACGCGGGAGAGCTGATCGGGCTGCATCTGCATCAGCAGGCGATCTTCCAGCACGCCAGCGGCGTGATAGATACCCAGCAGCGGACGTCCGGGACGATGCAGCTCACGTACCAGGGCAGCGACCGCAGTGGTGTCGGCGACGTCCAGCGCGTGAGCACTGGCCTGGGCCCCGAGGGCGCGAAGCTCGTCGAGCAGCTCGACCGCACCGGGAGTGTCCAGGCCACGACGGCCGACCAGGGCGACATGCCCGGCACCATTGGCCGCCAGCCAGCGGGCAACCGCGCAGCCCAGTCCGCCGAAACCACCGGTGACCAGGTAGACACCGGCCGACCGGAAGAGCGGAAGATCCGAAGCCTCTGCGACGAACTCGCGCTCGTCGTCACGCACCCGCAATTCGACCCAGTCTCCGGCCAGCAGCGCCACCGGCAATTCGACGCCCTCCTCCGCCAGCAGCTCGGCAATCCTCAGCTGAGGCTCGGCAAGGCTCGGCGCCGGAGCGGCCAGCAGGTTCTGCAGGCTGGCCCGGTAGCCTTCGTCCTCGACCAGGTGCGACAGGTCGCTACTCAGTCGGACCAGCTGGCCGCACTGCGGCGGCACGCCGATGGGTGCGGTTCCCCGGTCGAGATCGACCAGTTGCCCGCCTTTCGCCAGCGGGAAGAACCCGGTGAGACGGCCCCATTGGGCCAGTGGACCGGCCATCATGTCGAACGAGCCGTCACGGTTGTCACGACGCCAGTCGGACAGGTCTGCGCTGACGCGTTCGACCACGACGCCATCGGCTTCCAGACGTCGGCTGAGGGCATCGCCCAGCGCACCGTCCACCACCATGGCTCGCGCCCCCTGCGCCATCACGGCGCGGCGAACGATTTCCAGCGCCTGGACTTCCACCGGCGCACACAGCGCGGACGCCCCGGCCCCGGAAACAGGCTCCAGCAGCGCAATGCTCTCATCGACGATCATCCGGCTGGCGATCCGGCGCGGCACCAGGCCGGCCACACGCATCCCCACAGGGAAGCGAGCCGCACGCGAACCGGCGCGAACGATGACGCCCACTACGCCGACGGGTTGGTCTTGCGCGCCATGCTGCAAGGCCAGACGCTCGACTTCCAGCTCGTAAGCATCCTCCGGCAACGACTGACGGGGCAGTACCCGCGCGGTGTAGCGACCAGCCTGCAAGGACAGTTCGACTCCGCTGGCAGCGGATACCGTCACTTTCGCCGGCGCCTGCAGCCAGCCACTTTGCACCAGCTTGGCCCCATACGGACGGCCGGCGCGCAGGGCGATTTCGTCGATCAGCCGCTCGGCGATCAGGACATCGAGCAGCGCTGCACGGTCGACAGAGGGCAAGGCTCCGTTGGCATCGGCCTGGACATCGACCAGGGTCTGCCGCAGCTGGGCGAATTCGTTACGGACCACGCGCATGAACCCGGCGATGGCCGCTTGCGCCGGAATCACCTGCTCGTCGTCAGAGACTGCATGGGCATTGCGCGTGACCATCAGCAGGGGGAGGTCCCGTGCCTGGGCGGACAGTGCCTGTACCGCCTGGAGCATCTCAGCGATGTCGTGCTCGCCGGTGAAATCGTCCGAGGCCGCGCAGCCGGCCAGCGAGAAACCGATGACCCGCTGGACTTCAGCCAAGCGCGGATAGCCCGCCAGCTCGCTCCAGCCGCATCGGTCACTGACCAGGCCGAGTGCCTCGACATCCGCCGCAACGCTATCGGCCAGCTCATCGTCACACTCGCCCAGTACCAGCACGCGGCCGGCCTGCCGGCCCTGGCCGATGGCTTCGGGCAATTGCGCCCAGGTGCGCTGGTAGTCGCCCGCCGGGAACTCGTCGTGCCGCGCGGCACCGCGCAGTGCACGGCACGACAAACCGTCGATGCGTGCCAGGAGTTGGCCCTGCGGATCGCTCAGTTCGAAGTCGCAGATGATCTGCGCCTCATCCTGGCTGACCACCTGCGCACGGCAGATGATCTCCTCGGGCAGGTTGCGATAGACCTCCAGGGCCGCGAGGGAAACGGGCAGGTAAGCGCCGTCCTCGTCACCCAGCAGGGTCAATGCAACCTGGAAGCAGCCATCGAGCAGGGACGGGTGCAGCACATAGTGTTCGGCACCCTCGCCCGCGTCCGCCGGTCGGCACAGTCGGGCCTCGGCCCGCTTGGCGATGCGATCGCGCTGCAGTGCCACGATGGACTGGAAGGCCGGACCATATTGCAGCGACAGCTCGCGCAGGCCGACATAAAGTTCGTGCGCCTCCAGCGTTTCCACAGCCATCCCCGCGGGAGCGGCGATTCGTGCGACAGGCACCTTGCCCGCACAGGGATACAGGGACGCTTCGGCATGCAACACCGCTGCCTGAGGCTCTTCATTGGTGCGGGAGGTCAGTCGAGCTCGCTGCGAGAGCGGATCGAGGCTGATGTCCAGACGCAGCGCACGGTCATGGTCCAGGACCAGCGCCTGATGAATCCGCACATCACGCAACTGCACACCTGCCTGTTCCGGCCAGAACCGGCGGGCTTCCTCGCACAAGGTTTCGAGATACCCGGCAGCGGGCATGATCGGGGCGCCGTCGACCACGTGGTCGAACAGGTAGTTCAGGCGCTGCAGATTGAGGTCGGCGCCACCGGCGGCAACGCTCAGCGGAGCCTGCTCGACGGCCAGTCGATCACGCTCCTGCGTGCGGCTCTCGCGCCATAGCAGCTGACGCTGCCAGGGGTAGCCGGGCATCTCGACCAGGCGACCTTGCGGAGTACGTGCGGCCCAGTCGACGGCACCACCCTGCGCATAGATGTCGCAGATGGCGAGACGCAGCGCGCGAGTTTCCGGGCGGTTCATCCACAGGGTCGACACGGTGCGGATCTCGGTGCCCTTGGCTGCGGCGATCTCCTCCAGGGAGCGGCGCAGCACCGGGTGCGGTCCCACCTCGACGAACAGCGTGTGGCCGTCGTCGATCATTGCCGAGATGGCATCGGCGAAATACACCGGGTTACGGACGTTGTCGCACCAGTATTCGGCGTCATAGAAACGCTCGCCGCCCGGAGCGCCGATCAGGCCGCCGGTTACCGTGGAATACAGGTCGATATGCGGGTGTACTGGCCGCAGCTGAGCCAGTGCATCGCGCAGGGCCGGCTTGAGCGGCTCCATCAGCGGGCTGTGGTACGGAACTTCGACATCCAGTGCGCGGGCGAACACGCCGCGCTCGGTAGCCGATTGACGGATGCACTCCAGGGCCTCGCGGTCGCCGGCCAGCGTCACGCTGCCGGGCGAGTTGATCGCAGCGAAGGATACGGCCTGCGCGTAGGGCGCCATGAGCTCGGCGGCATCCTCCATGGACAGGCCGAGGGCCAACATGCCGCCAGTACCGGCGGTGGTGGCCTGGATGCGGCTACGGTGGTAGCTGACCCGCAGCGCATCCTCCAGCGACAGCATGCCCGAAGCCCAGCCCGAGGCCACTTCGCCCACGGAATGGCCGATCACCGAGTCAGGCTCGATGCCTTCGGCCTTGAGCACGTCGGTCAGGCCGTACTGGATCATGAAGTTGGCCGGTTGGGCGAACTCGGTGCGCTTGATCTGCGACGCGCCTTCCTCACGCAGCATTTCCTGCAGGATCGAGAAGCCGGAGATATTCCGGAAGATCGCATCGGCCCGCTCCAGGGCCTGGCGGAACAGCGCATTCTCGCGCAGCAGTTCGCGACCCATCGCCCACCACTGCGGCCCCATGCCGGTGTAGACGAAGGCAATACGGCCATCACCCTTGAACGGGCGAATACCCTCGCTGCCCGCTTCCGGCGCCTCGCCGGCGGCGAAGCTGCGCAGGTGCGCGGCCAGCTCCTCTCGGCTCTCGCCCGACACGGCCAGGCGGTGGTCCAGGTGGGTACGACGCACACCGGCGGTGTACAGCACATCTTCCAGAGCCGTCGCCGGTTCGCTTTCGAGCAGTGTCGCCAACTGCCCGGCGCGCTCGCGCAGCGCCTTGCCGTCGCGGGCGGAGACGGGCAGTACCGCGACCGATGCCGCGGAAACGTTGTTCGCGTCCGGCCCGGCGGCCTGCGGTGCAGACCCGATGATCACGTGAGCGTTGGTGCCACCGTAGCCGAACGAGTTGATCGCGATGCGCCGTTGACGCTCCGTGCTCCCCAGCGGAATGACAGAGCGCGGCAGGGAAACCTGCGCGGGGATCTCGGGATTGACTTCCTCGAGCCCGGCCACAGGCGGAATGACGCCGTGGCGCAGCATCATCAGCGACTTGATCACGCTGGCCATGCCGGCGGCGGCCTCGAGGTGACCGATGTTCGCCTTGACCGAACCGACCACGCAGTGCCCGTCGCGCCCGTAGACCTGGGCGATGGCGCTGGTTTCGCGGGGATCGCCCACCGGAGTGCCGGTGCCATGGGCCTCGATGTAGTCGATGTCTTCGGCGGTGCAACCACTGGCGGCGAGTACGTCCTCCATGAGGGCACGCTGGGCCTCCGGATTGGGCACGGTGATGCCGCTGGTGCGGCCATCCTGGTTCACCCCGGCGCCCTCGATGATGGCGAGGATCTCATCGCCGTCACGCAAAGCCGCGGCGTAATCCTTGAGAATCACGATGCCACCGCCTTCACCGCGGCCGTAGCCATCGGCGCGGGCGTCGAAGCTCTTGGAGCGGCCGTCGCGAGCCAGGAAGCGGCCCTTGGACATGGCGATGCTGTACTCCGGCCGCAGCATGAAGTTGGCACCGCCGATCAGCGCCATTTCGCACTGCCCCGCGCTGATCGCGGTCACGCCCTGGGCCAGCGCCACCAGCGACGACGAACAGGCGGTGTCGATGGAGAGGCTCGGGCCACAGAAGTCGAAGGCGTAGGAAATGCGGTTGGACAGCATGGTCAGGGTCGCGCCCGCCGCACTGTGGGAACCGATCGAGTCACGCGCACTGGAACCGAACTGGTTGAGCAGGTGATCGACCGTGAAGCCACCGACGAAGACACCGGTACGCGAGCCGGCCAGTGCCTCGACGTCCAGGCCGGCGTTTTCCATGGCTTCCCAGGAAAGCTCGAGCAGCAGGCGCTGCTGCGGGTCGAGGAACTCGACCTCACGAGGGGAAAGGCGGAAGAAGTCAGCGTCGAAGGTGCGGAAGTCGTAGTCTTCCAGGAAGTGACCGCGGGCGACGTAGGCCTTGCCGGCGACATCGCGGGTGTTGGTGAATTTTTCCGCGGCCCAGCGGCCCTCGGGAACCGGGCCTACGCAGGTACGACCTGCCAGAAGCTGTTCGAAGAAGAACTCGGGGGAATGGGACTTGCCAGGGAAACGGCAGGCCGAGCCGATGACGGCGATCTTTCCATCCGGATTGCAAGAGTGGGATTGCCCAACCTGGTACATGTGAAACTCTCGTAACTATCTCTGGGATTGATGCCCCCCTCGCACTTGCGCTGCAGAGTCTGCGAGCAGTCAGCGATACGCTGATCGGTGGAGCGAGGACGGAGGAAGCCCGCGACAGGAAGAGCTTGTATGGCCCTGGCAGGCGACAAGAATCGTAGCGAAGAACTTGTCGTGAAAAGTCTGGTGATACCGTAGGAAATCCCTCAAACAGAAAAGGCATTGCACCGTTTTCTGTCGGACCGAATAGTCCTAGAGACCCTCTCCAGCCCCCCTAAGGGAGCTGTTCCCGAGACGGCTTCAGCAGGTTTCGAGCGCCTGGATGCGCCCTTCCAGGAATCTCCGTTCAGGCTCCAGCCGCGCGAGTTCAAGCGCTCGCTGATAAGCCGCTCGGGCCTCCTCGCGCCGCCCCAGGCGCCGGCAGAAGTCGGCGCGGGCGGCGTGGGCCAGGTGGTAGTCCTGCAGCTCGCCTCGGGCAAGGATGACGTCCACCTTCTGCAGACCGGCCTCTGGGCCGTCACGCATGGCCAGCGCCACTGCGCGGTTGAGCTCGATCACCGGCGAAGGCTGCACTGCCAGCAGGAGGTCGTAGAGTCCGACGATTTCCGCCCAGTCGGTAGAGGCCATGTCCGGCGCGACGGCATGCACCGCGGAAATGGCAGCCTGCAAGGTGTAGGGGCCGACACGCCGGGTAGCGAGCGCGGCAGCAATCAGTTGCTGGCCCTCTTCGATCAGCGCACGGTTCCAGCGCGTGCGGTCCTGATTTTCCAGCAGCACCAATTCGCCGTCCTCGACGGTACGCGCCTCACGCCGCGACTCGTGCAGCAACATCAGCGCCAGCAGCCCCATCACTTCCGCTTCCGGCAGCAGTTCGAGCAGTTGGCGGCCCAGGCGTATGGCCTCGGCGGAGAGGTCGGTGCGGGTCAGCGAATCACCCGCCGAAGCCGAGTAGCCTTCGTTGAACACCAGGTAGATCACCCGCAGCACGCTGGCCAGGCGCTCGGGCAACTCGGCGGCTTCCGGCACCTGGTAGGGAATCTGCGCATCGCGGATCTTCGCCTTGGCGCGGACGATGCGCTGGGCGATGGTGGACGGCGTGGCCAGGTAGGCGCGGGCGATCTCCTCGGTCTTCAGGTCACAGACCTCGCGCAGGGTCAGCGGCACCTGGGCGTCCGCCGCCAGCACCGGGTGGCAACAGGTGAAGATCAGGCGCAGGCGGTCGTCCTCGACGCTCTCGTCGGCCTGCTCCTCCACCGATTGCGCGTCGACTTCCAGTTGCTCGGCGATCTGCAGCAGCGAGGCGTCGAAACGCGAGCGGCGGCGCAGGCCGTCGATGGCCTTGAAGCGCCCGGCGGATACCAGCCAGGCACGTGGATTGGCCGGCACACCATCGCGCCGCCACTGCTCCACCGCGGCGACGAAGGCTTCGTGCAGCGCTTCCTCGGCCAGGTCGAAATCACCCAGCAGGCGGATCAGCGTGGCCAGCACACGGCGCGATTCGCGGCGGTAGACGTCGTCCACTACGTCGCGCAGGGCCTGGGGGGCGTAGTCGTGCATGGTTGCCGGAGTCCTTGGCGAAGAGAGGTCCGCCTATCCTGCACGGGTTTTCGACGGAGTGGGAAGCGGGCGGACGGGGGGAGCTTTGCGGGGTGTTTCATTCCGGCCCGGACACGTGCCGAAACCAAGTTGTGATTGTAGGAGCGAGCTTGCTCGCGAACAGCAGGACGCCACGGGCATCAGGCGAGGTTCGCGAGCAAGAACTGGGCGTCCGCCTCGCTCCTACAAAACAGGTCGTCACGGTCTGGCATCGAACAACGCTTTCCCGGTCGCCAGATCGAACGGAATCGAGAAGTGCTCATGGACGATCTTCCACTGCCCCGACTCGCGCCGCAGGCAGACCGTGACGCGCGCCCAGGAGGCGCTGGGCACGCCGTCCTCGTCGACCCCGCCGCAATACGCCAGGTAGTGGCCGAAGGCGATGTCCCCGGAGTTCTCGAAGCTCAGCTGGTGAATGTCGAAGGTGTCCTGCGTGTACAGCTGCAGGCATTCCTGCCAGTGCTTGCCGTAGGCTTCCACGCCCTGGAACTGCAACTGCTTCGCCGCATCGAAGGCGAGGATGTCGCGGCTGTAATGCGCGGTGATGCCCTGCAGGTCGGAGGCGCGTACGGCGTTGCGCCAGCTTTCCAGCAACGCGTGCAGCTCGGCATGGGTGTTTTCGGCGCGGGTCATCGGGTCCCCCTCCACCGGTCAGGTCAGGACGCACAGCAGCTGTGCGGCTTGGCGGGCTCTTCGTACTCGTCGTGGAAGCGTGTCCAGTTCATGCCCTTGCCCTGGTAGTCGGGCATGCCACCCCAGCCCTCGCCCCGCCCCAACGGCGTGAGGTCGAGCAGGTGGTAGGTGAACAGGGGTGCTTCCAGCCCGCGTCCGTAGGTCGAGTAGCTGTGGAACACCTGGTCGCCATCGCGCAGGAACACGCTCAGGCCCGGCTGCTCGCCCTGCACGTGATAGTTCTGGCCAAGTCGCTCCAGTTCGGCCTTGTCCCGGTAGTTGTATTCCACCGGCGCGACCTGTTCGTCGATGGTGACGTGGAAGTCGTAGTTGAAGTCGCTGCCGAACGAGGAATACCAGGGCAGGGTCCAGCCCATGCGCTCGCGGAACGGCGCAATCTCCTGCAGCGGCGCGCGGGAGACCATCGCCAGGGTGGTGCCCCGCGCATGCAGATGCTCCAGCCGGCCCAGGTTGTCGATCAGGAAGGAGCAGCCCTCGCAGCCCAGCGCCTTATCGCGGTGGAACATGAAGTGGTAGACGATCAGTTGCGGACGCCCTTCGAACAGATCCAGCAGCCGTAAGGTGCCACGGGGCCCTTCGAAGCGGTAATCCTTGTCGATGCGCACCACCGGCAGCGCCCGCCGCACGGCGCTCAGCGCATCGCGGGCGCGGGTGGCGGCCTTCTCCTGTTCCAGCAGGTGCTTGCGCGCCTGCCGCCACTCGTCCTGGGAAACCTCGCGGGGGAAAGGTTGGTTGGCGAGACTCATGATGCACGCTCCTGGGGACGACCCGGTTGCGGATTGGGGCGCACGCGGCGGCTGCCACGCAGGCGAGTGAGGGCGAACGCGCTGGCGCCGCCGGCACAGAGGGCGCCGGACAGCGCCAGCGTCAGGGTGGAAAGGCACAAGGGGCACCTGGCGGACCTCCTCGGTCGTCGCCTGAGAGGGAAGCTCAGCCCTGCTCGCTGAGCTGCTTGAGGTTGGCCAGGCCCGCCTCGAAATCCTTGCCGACCATGCTGTCCATGCTGAAGAACAGGTGCATGATCTTCGCCACGAAGGGCGTGGGGCCGAACATGGCCCAGGTCACCTCGGTGGCGCCGTCGCGCGGCGACAGGGTGAACTCGGCGGTATTGCTGGCCTTGAACGGCTTGAGGAATTCCAGCGCAATGCTCACTCGCGTCGCCGGCGTACTCTCGATGATTTCCATGCGCCCTTCCCCGGCCTTGCTGTTGCCGGCCCAGGCGTACACCGCACCGCGCCCCTTGTCCGCACCCGAGAAGCTGCGCTGCATGTTCGGGTCGAGCTTCTCGAAGGGTGACCACTGCGGCCAGCGATGGAAGTCCTCGATAATCGCAAAGACCTTCTCCGGCGGAGCCTGGATGCGCACGCTGCGCTCCACCCTGAAGCTGTCCGGCCGGGTGGCCGCCAGAACCAGCACCACGACCACGGCCAGCACCACGACCACTGCAATCCACTTCAACATGACATCCTCCTGATGGTGTCGATGGGCTCATTGCCCGGCAAAGTAACGGTCCCAGTCGCGAACCGGTCGAACCTCGACGCAGCCTAGTCGGCCCGACGGCAGACGGCCGGCGATCTGCAGCGCCTCGTTGAGATCACGCGCCTCCAGCAGCACGAAGCCGCCCAGGTGCTCCTTGGTCTCGGCGAAAGGACCGTCGGTGATCTGCAACTCGCTGCCGACATGCCGCAGCGTGGTGGCGCTCGCCACCGGCTCCAGTGCCTGCGCCGCCAGCAGCTGGCCGTTCTCGCGCAGGCGCTCCTCGTTGCAGCGGCATTCCTCGATCACCTGGCGGAACATCGGCAGAGGCAGGTTGACGACCCGGCTGTCGTCCACGTAGATCAGGCAGAGGTATTTCATGCTTGGCTCCCGGCTTGGCGACTGGGTTTATCCATAGTCGAAGCGCGGCGACGGAAATCGACAGCCAGCAGCGAAATTTTTTTTGCCGGGTTTTCACGCGTGGGGAGCAGGCATGGACAAGTAGCGTTTTTTGTAGGACCGAGGGGGACGCCTAGTCCTTGCTCGCGAACCGCCCAACGCCGATGTAGTCAGGGAACTCTGTTGGCGAGCTTTTTTTGTAGGGCGCATAACGCGTAGCGTTATCCGCCGTTAATGAGATTGGGTGTTTCTGCGCCGCTTCGGCGTGTGCTGAGAGATTTTGTTTCGCCCCCTCGGGCGAGTTACTTTCTCAAACTGCGGATGGCCGCTCCACAGAAAGTAACCAAAGGTCTTGCCCCTGCATCCGGGTCCCGCTTCGCGGGACTCCCCTCGCTCCATCGGCCTCCTGAAGGGGCGCTCCGGCGCGTGCCGAGGTTTCTCTGGAAGTCCACAAGAACAAAAGCAGAGCGACTTGCTCCTCGCCGGCTCTGCTCGCGTAGGAGCGGACCTTGTCCGCGAAGGCCAGCCACTGAACCCACGTTGCAGGATGAACACCCGTAGAAGCGGAGCCTCTCCGCGAACATCGCACGCGCCTGAACGCTTCGCGGACAAGGGCTAGGCGCCCCCGTCCTTCCTACGAAATCTGCATGCCGCACTGCCGACGCTTGCTGGCTCGCGAGCCTCAGCTCTCCAGCAAGCCGCTCGCCCGCTGCACCCGTCGTTCGGTTGCCTGCTCCAGCACCTGCCAGCCGCGCCCGGCGCTGGCCAGGGTGAACCAGCGCCGGGCGCGGGTGATGCCGGTGTAGACCAGCTCGCGGGTGAGGATGGGGTTGAGGCTGTCGGGCAGCAGCAAGACGGCGTGGGTGAATTCCGAACCCTGGGACTTGTGCACCGTCATGGCGAACACCGTCTCCACCGCCTGCAGGCGGCTGGGCAGAATCCAGCGGATGGCGTCGCTGCCGTCGCCTGCCGGGAAGGCCACGCGCGGCACCCAGCGCACGCTGCCGTCATCCGCCGCCTGCGGCAGCGCCAGGGTGATGCCGATATCGCCGTTCATCAGCCCCAGGCCGTAGTCGTTGCGCGTCACCAGCACTGGGCGACCGAGGAACCAGGCGTGTGTCGAGGGAATCAGCCCCTCGCTGTGCAGCAGCTCGGTGATCAGTGTATTGAGGCCCTCGACGCCCCAAGGTCCGCGACGCAGGGCACAGAGCAGCTGGAACTGCCCGTGGGCTTCCAGCACCTGCCGGGCCCAGTCATCCAGTGCTGCCTGGTCGGCACTCTCACGCGGCCGCCTGGCGGCCAGCACGCCGAGGTAATGGCGATAGCCGACCGGCCCGAACAGGTCGCCGCCGCGTCCGCCGTCCACCACCAGACCACGCAGATTGCGGGTGTCCTGAGTATCCACGGCGATGCGGGTCAGGTCTTCGTGACGGGCCTTCCATACCTCGCGCAAGGCCGGGATGTCGCCGGCATTCACCGCTTCCGCCAACTGGCCGATGCCGCTGGCGGCGCTGAAACGGTGGCTGTGACGGAGCATGGCCACGGCTTGGTCGAGGTCGCTGCCCTGCTCGTCCAGCAGCGCCGGATCGATGTGCTCTCCGGTCACCGCCTCCAGCCAGTCGCGAGTGGCTGGGCGGTAATGCCCTTCACGAGCCCGACTGCACAGCTCGCCGAGCACCGCGCCGGCCTCCACGGAGGCCAGCTGGTCCTTGTCGCCGAGCAGGATCAGGCGCGCGCGCGGCGGCAGCGCGGCGAGCAGCGAGGCCATCATTTCCAGGTCGACCATCGAGGCTTCGTCCACCACCAGCAGCTCCAGCGCCAGCGGGTTGCCAGCATGGTGGCGGAACTGGCGGCTGTCCGGGCGGCTGCCGAGCAGGCGGTGCAGTGTGGTGACTTCGGTAGGGATCGCTTCGCGCGCGGCCTCGCCATTGGGCAGGCCATCGAGTTGCAGGCGCTGCACGGCGCCTGCGATGGATTCGTTCAGCCGTGCGGCAGCCTTGCCGGTTGGCGCCGCAAGACGGATGCGCAGCGGTCGCCCGCCCTCCCCCAGCGCCAGGCTTTGCAGCAGTGCCAGCAGCTTGACCACCGTAGTGGTCTTGCCGGTGCCGGGGCCGCCGGTGACGATGCCGAAGGCGTTCCCGGCCACCAGTGCGCAGGCCATCTTCTGCCAATCCGCCGGTGCTCCAGCCTTCTTCGGGAACAGTGCGTCCAGTGCCTGGCGCAACGGCGCGGCGGGCAACCCCGCACGCAATGCCTCACCCTGGAGCAGGCGCTGGTCGATGCCGGCGCGCACCGCGCATTCGTATTGCCAGTAGCGCCGCAGGTACAGGCGCCGACCGACACGCACCAGCGGCGTATCGCCGGCGCCCTCGCCGATCAGGCGTGGGTCGTTCAGCGCGGCCTGCCAGGCATCGAGCGCCATGCCGTCGAGCAGCACGTCAGGCAGTTCGGGGGAGTCCTTGGCGGAATCCCCCTCCGGCGGCAATGACAGCGCGAACCGGCTGTCCGCCAGGGTGGCTTCAAGGTCCAGGCAGACGTGGCCACGACCGAGCTGGTGGCTGGCCAGCGCGGCCGCCAGGATCAGCAGCGGATGTGCATCCGCTGCGCGTTCCACCAGGAAGGTCGCGAAGGCACGGTCGAGTTCGCGCAGCCAGCCACGCTCGGCCCAGCGGCCGATCAGTTCGAGCATTTCACTGGCGGTTTTCAGCGGCGCAGTCATGCCGGCATCTCCTCATCGACAGCGCGGAACAAGCGGTCCAGCTCCTCCATCAGGCTTTTCGGCGGACGCTCCAGGTACATGCCCTGGGTCGCCGACTGGCTGCCGCGCAGGAACAGGTACATCGCCCCGCCGACGTGGCAGTCGTAGTCGTAGTCCGGCAGGCGCGCCTGCAGCAGGCGATGCAGGGCGAACAGGTAGAGCGCGTACTGCAGGTCGTAGCGGTGCTCCAGCAACGCCTCGCGCAGGGCCGGCTCGGTGTAGGCCTCGTCGTCGGCGCCGAGCCAGTTGGATTTGTAGTCGGCCACGTAGTAGCGGCCCTCATGCTCGAACACCAGGTCGATGAAACCCTTGAGCATGCCGTTGAGCTGGTTCGCCTGCAGCGCCGGCCGAGCGGCGCCGGCGAGGGTATGGCGGGTGACTATGCGGTCCAGGCGCTGGCTCTCCACCTGGCGGGTGGAGAACCAGAACTCCATTTCCTTCTGGTAACTGGCCAGCCCGGCAAGGCTGACCGGCGCCGCATCGGGCAGGCGGAAAGCGGTGTGCAGCAGTTGCGTCAGCCAGCCGTGCAGCGGCTCGATCCAGGCCTCCCAGCCGCGCACCTGGCAACGCCGCGCCAGTTGGTCGCGCAGTTGCTGCGGGTCGCAGTTGCCGAAGCCTTCGTCGGCGGCCCACTCCAGCAGACCATGGAGGAAGCTGCCGGGGTTCGCGCCACGGGGGAAGGCGTGCAGGCTGCCCGGCGCCGGCACGGCATCGGCTTCGCGGCTTTCCTCCAGGCTGCTCTCGCGCAGCAGGTCTTCGCCGGCACTGGTGGGTTCGTCCGCTGCCGGCGCGGGAGCGGGCGACTCGATGTCCTCATCGCCGGCCAGCGTCGCCAGCGCCGAGTAGCTGGCGATCCACCACTTCTCGGCGACCCGCCGACGCGGCTCGCGGGCCGCGCCCAGCTCGCCGGCCTGCGGGCCGACGAAGAGTTGCAGCTCGGCACCGGGCGCCGCGTCGAGGACGATCTCACCGTGGCCGGCCTGCAACTCGCCCAGGCGTGTGGCGAGATCATCCACGCTCAACGCATTGCCGCCGCCGAGCAGGTAGCCCATGGCGCCCTTGTGCAGCTCGGGACTCTTGCTGTTGCTCATCACCAGCGGCGCCACGCCCAGCCACACGGCATGCCGCGCGCGGGTCAGGGCCACGTAGAGCAGGCGCATGTCCTCGCTCAGGCGTTCGTCGTTGGCCTGTTGATACGCGGCCTTGGCCAGTTCCTTGTCGCGGGACAGCTCCACCACACGCGCCTCGCCACTCTGGAAGCTCGGCGGCGGCGCGCTCTTGCCGTCCAGCTCGCGCCAGCTGCAGATGAAGGGCAGCAGCACCAGCGGGTACTCCAGGCCCTTGGACTTGTGGATGGTCACCACCTTGATCAGGTCGGCGTCGCTTTCCAGGCGGAGGATTTCCTCGCTGGAGGGGCTTTCCAGCTGCTCGGCGAGCACCCGCAGCAGCGCGTGTTCGCCATCCAGTTCCACCGCTTCGCGCTGCAACCATTCGGCCAGGTGCAGCAGGTTGGTCAGGCTGCGCTCGCCGTCGATCTGCCGCAGCAGGCGCGCCGGCAAGGCAAAGTCGGCGAGCAGTCGGCGCAACATCGGCAGCACGCCCTGCTGCTGCCAAAGCACACGGTAGTCGCGGAAGCGCAGCACCATGTCTTCCCAGAAGCGCTCGTCCTGGTTCAGCCGCTCCAGAGTCGACCAGTCCAGCGCCAGGCTGCGGGTAGCCAGGGCGATGCGCAGGGTGCCGTCGTCACCGGGGTCGGCGCAGGCGCGCAGCCAGTGCAGCAGGTCGACGGCCTCGGGGCTGTCGAACACCGAGTCGCGGTCGGACAGGTAGACGCTGGCCAAGCGGCGCGCGGCCAGCTCGGAGCGCACCGCTTCGGCTTCGCTGCGGCCGCGCACGAGGATGGCGATGTCCGCCGGGCGCAACGCACGCCAGTGTCCCCCGGCATCGCGGAAGCCGCTCTGCGCGGAGCTCAGCCAGCGCTGGATGGCACTGGCGCTGCGCCCGGCCATCTCGTTGCGGTAAAGGGTGGAGCCGCAGACCTGGCCGTCGTTGTCCAGTTGCCAGAAGGTCATGGCCGGCGCTTCGGCGCCTTCCAGTAGCAGCGTTTCGTCCCGCCCGCGGGCGCCGACTTCGAGGAAGGGCACCGGGTTGTCGCGCCCGTCCCCGGCGAAGCGGAAGGCGCCGCGCGGATGCTCCTCGGCGAACAGGAAGCAACGGTTGGCCGCCTCCACCATGGCGCGCGTGGAGCGGAAGTTGGTGCCCAGGGTGTAGTGACGCCCGGCGGTGGCGGCACGGGCGCGCAGGTAGGTGTGGATATCGGCGCCACGGAAGGCGTAGATCGCCTGCTTGGGGTCGCCGATCATGAACAGGCCCAATCTCTTTTCTGAAGAGGCTTCGCTCGGGTTCTCGCCGATGCGGTAGACCCGCTCGAATATGCGGTACTGCAGCGGGTCGGTGTCCTGGAATTCGTCGATCAGTGCCACCGGGAACTGCTCGCGGATGCGCTCGGCCAGGCGTTCGCCGCCGCTGCCGGCGAGGGCGCGGTCGAGGCGTACCAGCAGGTCGTCGAAGCCCAGCTCGGCGCGCTTCTGCTTCTCCGCCTCCAGGCTCTGGCGCACTTCGCTCAGGGCGTGCAGCAGGAGTTCCGGCGCGATGTCCGGGCGCTGCTCGGCGCGCTCGCACCAGGCGTCAATGGCTTGCAGCGCCGGATGCTCCGGCACCACGGCCTTGGCTTTCACCTTGATCCGCGTCTGGCCGAACTTGATCAGGTTGTCCGGTGCGTCGGCGCCCTCGCTCCAGGCGTCCAGCGCTTCGAGCCAGCCACCGAAAATGGCGTCGTCATCCTTGCCGCGATAGCTGTTGCCGTTGAGATCGCCGCGCAAGTTGCGCAGCAGCTCGCCGAGGCTGGCGCGATCGGCGGCCCAGGCTTCGCGGGCGCGGGATTCGGCGGCCTCGAGTTCGGCGTACCACTGGCCGGTGGACTCCAACAGCTCACCCAGCGAGGTGGGGGTCTCGAGCGGCTGGTCGCCGTAGCGGAAGCCCGCTTCCTGCGCGGCCAGCAACGGCTGCAACGCGCGCATCAGCGCTTCGGGGGCCGCATAGCAGTGGCGCACGACATTGGCGGCCGCGACGCCCAGTGGATAGAAATTGCGCCGCCAGTAGTCGCGCACCGCTTCGGCGAGCAGCTCGCTCTGGTCGGCGGCGAGGTCCTGGGTGAACAGGCTGCCGCTGTCGAAGGCGTGCTCGCGCAGCATGCGGTAGCACCAGCTGTGGATGGTGGAAACGGCGGCCTCGTCCATCCATTCGGCCGCCAGGCGCAGCAGGCGCGCACAACCCGGCCAGCGCTCGACGGGATAGCTGGCGCGCAGTTTCAGCAGCAGGCCATCGTGTTCGCCCTCTGGCTCGGCGAAACAATGCGCGGCCTCACCCAGGCGCGCACGGATACGCTCGCGCAGCTCCTGGGTCGCCGCTTCGGTGAAGGTCACCACGAGGATTTCCGGCGGACTCAACGGCCGGCCGAAGGCGGCTTGCTCGCCACCGTGGTCGAGCACCAGGCGCACGTAGAGCAAGGCGATGGTGAAGGTCTTGCCGGTGCCGGCACTGGCCTCGATCAGCCGGCTGCCGTGCAGCGGGAAGTCGAGGGGATTGAGCTCTACGGCACTCATTGTTCCGCCTCCTTGCGCTGCAGCAGTTCGAACAAGGGCCCATAAAGAGCCTCGGCCCAGGTTGCGAATTCCTCGCTGGCGTTGAGTGTGGCGAAGTCCGGATAGACCCGCGCCAGCGCCGCCGAGGACGCCGCCTCGCCGCTGAGGTTGTAGCCACCGTCATAGCGCTTGGCGGCTTCGCGGGCGCCACGCTCTTCGTCATCGCCAGCGGCCAGCCAGGCGAAAGCCGCCTTGCAGGCGACCGGTAGCGGGCGGCTCATACCCTGGAACCAGGCATCCATCAGGCTGTTCAGCTCGTTGCGCGCCTGCTCGGCCGGAAGCGGCGGGAACTCCAGGGTGCCAGTGAGGCCAACCAGCACGCTGGTCACCGGCTCGCCGCAGAGTTGCAGCGCCAGGTGGCGCACCCACGGGCGCACCAGGCCATGCCATTTGTAGCCCTTGCCCTCATGCAGCTTGCCGCTGACCAACTGCAGGCTGGCAAGCTGCCCGTCGGCGTTGCGGCGCAGGCCGCCGAGCCAGTCGGCCAGTTCGATGCCGGCGTGCTGGTGGTTGAGTTCGCGCTGCTCCTCCTCCACTTGCGACCAATGCTCCAGCTGCTCACGGTAGCGCGCCAGCAGGTCATGCAAGGGCGCCACCAGCGCCTGGGCGGAGAAGTCGCCGAAGGCGGCCAGCGGCAGACGGCCTTCACGGCGCAGGCGCTCGACCTGTTCGGTCAGCTGCATGGCCAGTTGATCATCCTGCCAGTGCTGCTCCACCCAGGGACGCAGGCGCTCGCAGAGTTCGAACTGCAGTTGCCAGACATCCAGGCCATTCAGCTCGAAGGGCTCCTCATCCTGCCCGGTGAGCTGTTCCTCGGCGAAGCGCACCTTGAGGCGCTGGACGAAGAAGGCACCGACCGGATTGGCGAGGAAGTCGGACAGCACGCGCAGGCCAACAGGCGCATTGAGCGCCAGCGGCGGCAATGGCGCTTCATCCGCCTCAGCCGCGTGCTCACGGTGCACGTCGCGCCACTCGCGGGCGTAGGTGTAGAGGCCGTCGATGCCCTGCACCGAGGGCGCATCGAAATAGGCGCGGCTGAAGGGTTGCAGCGGGTGCTCCAGGGTCAGCCCGTGCAACAGGTCGCCGCCGTTGGCGCCCTGCCAGCCATCGGCGAGGTGATCGCGCAACTGGCCGACCAGCACCGAGGGCGGGCGCTCGCTGTTGTCTCGGATGCTCCGCCCGACCCAGCTGACATAGAGCTGGCGGCGCGCCGAGAGCAACGCTTCGAGCAGCAGGTAGCGGTCGTCCTCGCGGCGCGAACGATCGCCGGGGCGGTAGTCGTTGCGCATCAGGTCGAAGTCCAGCGGCGATTGCGGGCGCGGGTAGTCGCCGTCGTTCATGCCCAGCAGGCAGACCAGCTGGAAGGGAATCGCGCGCATCGGCATCAGGGTGCAGAAGCTCACCGCGCCGGCGAGGAAGCGCTGGTTCAGGCCGCCGGCATCCAGGCCGCTCAACCAGGCCTCGCGCACCACCGACAGCGGCAGCGGATCGCCGAAGCCGGCGTATTCGCAGGTTTTCAGCCAGGCGTCGAGCAGGGCCAGCAATTGCTGGCGCAGCAGCTCGTCGTGATCATCGGTAACCCGGAAGAACGCTTCGAGCAATGCCCGCAGGCGTTCCGCCCAGACCTTCGGCGCAGCGTCCTCGGCCAGGCTGGAGCAGGCTTGCTCCAGCGCCCCGAGCAGCCCGGCCAGCGGGCCGAGGGCGGCGGCGTCCAGCCCGCCGATTTCCGCATAGGGCTGGATGCCCTGGAAGGCGTCGCCCTCGCCCACCGCGAAGCCCAGCAGCATGCGCCGCAGGCCGAAGCGCCAGCTGTTGGCTTCGGCAGCGGCCGGCAGGCCGAGGCGTTCGCGCTGCTGGCCGTCGAGGCCCCAGCGCACACCGGCGCCATCGATCCAGCGGCGCAGCAGCGGCAGGTCGGCCTCGGCCAGACCGAAGCGCGCCCGCACGGCAGCGACGTCCAGCAGGTCGAGGATTTCGCTCACCGCGAAGCGGCTGTCGGGCAGGCGCAGCAGGTGCTCCAGCGCCACCAGCAGCGGCTCGCGGCCGCGCTGGCCCTGGTCGGCCAGGGTGTAGGGGATGAAGCGCTTGTCGTCGCGCGCGAGCTGGCCGAACACGGCTTCGATGTGCGGCGCGTAGGGGTTGATGTCCGGGACCATGACGATCACGTCGCGCGGACGCAGCGTCGGGTCGGCATCGAAGCGGGCGAGCAGCTGGTCGTGGAGGATTTCCACTTCCCGTTGCGCGCTGTGGGCAACGTGGAAGCGCACCGAGTCGTCGGCCTGCGGGTCGACCGCCGGCCAGTGTTCGCGGGTTTCGTTGATCGGTCGCAGTTCGAGAATGTCATCCTGCAACTGGCCGAGCAGGCTGGTCGGCTGCACTTCGCTGAACAGGTCGATGCGTCCGTTGCTCACCGCGCCCAGGCGCGCACGGTAGCTTTCCGGGTCGTCGTACTGGTCGAGCAGGTTGATGTAGTCACGCCCCTGCTTGCCCCAGGCGGCCAGCAGCGGCTGGGCGTACTGGTGCTGCTGGTCGTCGGAGAGCAGCTCCGGAGTGCCGGCGCGGCGGCGCTGCCGGCGGTATTCGTGGCGCAGCAGGTCCTTGTCGGCGACGATGTCGGCCCAGTGATGGCGGCAGGGATTGTGCACGCAGAGCAGCACCTGGGCGTGGCGCGCCAGCACCGCGAGCGCCTCGACGGTTTGCGCGGGCATGGCGGAGATGCCGAACACCACGACCCGGCGCGGCAGGTTCGGCAGCGGACTCCCGGCGGCCTTGAGCTTCTCGATGAAGCGCCCGTGCACGCCGGCGCGGCTAGTGGCCAGGCCTTCGGCGCCAACGTCGTCGAGCAGCGCGCGCCACAGCGCGGCCTGCCAGCGGTTGTCGGCATCCAGCTCGCGCACCGTGCCGTTGGCCAGGCGCAGCTGGTCGACGCCACGGCTCCAGTCTTCCAGCCAGTCGGCGCGGTAGACCTGGTACTGGTCGAACAGGTCGGCCAGGCGCTCGGCCAGCTGGTGGCGCTTGCGCAGGTCGGCGTCGTCGGCGAGGAAGCGCTGCAGGGTGGAAAACTCGTCGAGCTCCAGCAAGGTCGGCAGCAGGCGCATCAGGCGCCAGGTCAGCGGGCCCTTGTCGAGCACCGAGACCTCGGGGATTTCATCGCGCCCCAGCGCGCCCCGGTAGGCACGCCAGAGGAACTGCGCGGGCAGCTGCACGTCGAGGGCGGCGGTCACACCGCAACCGCCCTCCTCCACATCGCGCCCCAGCGCCAGCTTCAGCCACTGGGCGATGCCGTTGCTCTGCACCAGGATGACTTCGTTCTCCAGCGGCGCCAGCGGGTGCAGGCTCATCCACTGCACCAGCAGGTCGCGCAGCGCTTCCGGATGGTTGCCGTGGATCACCATCAGGCCGGGGGTCAGTCGCTGCTCGTTCATCGTCTCTCCTGGTTCGGGCGGCCGTCATGCGCGCACCACGTGGAATGCTCCGCATTTCACCAAAAACTGAGCACCGGGGCAGCCTTTTTCCCGGCTCGATCCCGCTATTTTCGCCGTCACCTCGAAATAGCTGATCACCGTTCTCCAAATAGCACGAGCGTTACCGGCCCCCTCCTACATTTTCGAAACCCACTCGATTAGCATCCAGCGCAGCGGCCAGGGACTATGATCCTCTCCACGGCCGCACAGGCCAGCCATGGAGAAAAAAATGGGCAAGAAGAGCAAGGCGAGTAACCTGGTCCCGGAACAGGCCGGGAAAATGAAGAACAAGGAGTACGAGGAGCAGCTGAAGAAGCTGACCATCGAACTGGTCAAGCTGCAGGAGTGGGTGATCCACAAGGGCCTGAAGGTCTGCATCGTCTTCGAAGGGCGCGACGGCGCCGGCAAGGGTGGCACCATCAAGGCCATCACCGAGCGCGTCAGCCCGCGCGTGTTCCGCGTGGTAGCGCTGCCCGCGCCGACCGAGCGCGAGAAGTCGCAACTCTACGTCCAGCGTTACATCAAGCATCTGCCGGCCGCCGGCGAAGTGGTGATCTTCGACCGCAGCTGGTACAACCGCGCCGGTGTCGAGCGCGTGATGGGCTTCTGCACGGAAGAACAGGCCGACAAGTTCCTCTCCGTCACGCCGCTGTTCGAGCGGATGATGACTGAGTCGGGGATCATCCTGCTGAAGTTCTGGCTGGAAGTCAGCCCCGAAGAGCAGGCTCGCCGCCTGGAAGACCGCATCACCGACGGTCGCAAGGTGTGGAAGCTGTCGCCGATGGATCTGAAGTCGTTCAATCTCTGGGACCAGTACACCCGCGCCCGCGACCTGATGTTCGCCGCCACCGACTCGCCCTGGGCGCCCTGGTTCGTGGCGCGCTCGGAGGACAAGAAGCGCGTGCGCCTGAACGTCATCAACCACATCCTCAAGCACGTCCCGTACAAGGAAGTGCCCCAGGAGGCGGTGAAGCTGCCCAAGCGCGGCAAGATCGGCAAGTACAAGAGCCCGGACTACCCCTTCCACTTCATCGACGAAACCTTCTGAGCCCTCGGGCTGGCGCCCCCTGCGGCGCCAGCCCGCACAGTCATCGGCATCCGCGCCCCCTCCCTCCCCCGAAGCGCCTCATACGCGGCCACCGCTGCCAGACGAAGAGCTCCTGGCTGCGCAGGCCAACAATACAGTGGCACGTCACGCGGCCAGCACTCCTGAACTAACCTGCCAAGATCTTCGATTTTTCTGCGCGGACAAAACCGCTAGATTCAATTCCAGTGCGCGGAAGCACGCGCCAGCTGCCATGAAATCGCCACTAACAGGATGCGCCCATGCAACTGATCGGAATGCTCGACTCGCCTTACGTTCGCCGCGTCGCCATCACCCTGCGTATGCTGGAGGTCGAATTCCAGCATCGCCCCCTCTCGGTGTTCAGCACCTACGAGGACTTCCGCGGCATCAATCCGGTGGTCAAGGCGCCGACGCTGATCCTCGATAACGGTCAGACGCTGATGGACTCCACCCTGATCATCGATCTGATTGAACATGAAGCCGGACGCAGCCTGATGCCCCGCGAGTCCGCCGCGCGGGTGCGCGCCACCCGCCTGCTGGGGCTGGCACTGGCGGCGATGGAAAAGGCGGTACAACGCTACTACGAGCAGCAGCGCCCGGAAGACAAGCAGCACATGCCGTGGCAAGGACGGGTCGAGGAGCAGTTGCATGCCGCCTGCGCCACACTGGACCACGAACTCAAGAAGCACCCGCTGCCTCGCAATGGTCGTCTCGATCAGGCCGGCCTGAGCATTGCGGTGGCCTGGACCTTCATCCAGTTGCTGCATGTCCAGTACATGCCGGCGGACACCTACCCCACCCTGCACGACTGGACGGTTTATGCCGAGTCGCTGGAAGCCTTCCAGGCCTTCCCGCCGGTGTGAGCGAACGACGGCGCAACGCTGCGCCGTCACGCCGAGCTGAACGCCGGCTGAACAGGCTGTAAAAGAGCCTCCTCGCCCAAGGTTTCCCGCCCCGGAAGCCCCTCCTAAAACGGACACACTCTGTTACAACGGTCACGCCGAGGTTCCAGTCCGTTACGAGGCTCCGATGCACTCCCCTTCGACCGATCTCCCCCCACCCGAGTGCGCCAGCCCACACTCGGGCGGTTGGCGTCATGTGCTGGCCTACCGAATCCAACTCTACGGCCTGAACGGCAAGGGCCTGCTTCTGCTGGTCGCCCTGCTCGCAGTGCTGTGGATCAGCAGCGGCATCTACAAGGTCCAGCCCGACGAAGAAGGCGTGGTGCTGCGCCTGGGCCAGTGGGCGCGAACCACCGAACCCGGCCTGCATTACCGGCTCCCCTGGCCGGTGGAGCAGTTGCTGCTGGTCGGGGTTACCCAGATCAATCACCTGCAACTGAGCAACTGGTACGACAGCAAGCCCAGCTACGAATCAAACATCAGCGACCAGCAGATGCTCACCGGCGATGAGAACATCGTCGAAGCGGAGTGCACGGTCTTCTGGCGGATCAAGGACGCCGGGCAGTTCCTGTTCCAGGTCAAGGCGCCCGAACAGGCACTGCGCGTCGCGGCGGAAAGCGCCTTGCGCGACGTGATCGCCCGGACGCCGATCCAGGCGGCGATGTCCGGCGGTCGGCAGCAGGTCGCCGAGCAGACCAGCGCGCTGTTGCAGAAATGGCTGGACGATGAACACGCCGGCATCCTCATCACCCAGGTGCAGCTGCAACGGGTCGACCCGCCCTCGGCGGTGATCGACGCGTTCAACGATGTGCAGCGTGCCCGCGCCGACCAGGAGCGCGCACGCAACGAAGCCCAGGCCTACGCCAACGACATCATCCCCAAGGCCCGTGGCGAGGCGAACCGGCTCCTGCAGGAAGCCAATGCCTATAGTGCCCAGACTGTCGACCTGGCGAAGGGCGAAGCAAGCCGCTTCGACTCGCTCTACCAGAGCTACGCACAGGCGCACGAGGTCACGGCCTGGCGCCTGTACATGGACAGCGTCGACGCGCTGCTGAAGAACGCCGGCAAGGTGATCATCGACACCTCGGGCAAGTCGGCCAGCGGGGTGATGCCCTATCTGCCGCTCCAGGACCGGCCCGCCCGGGAGGTGAAATGATGCGCCAGCGCACCTTGGCGATCGTCGCGGGCTGCGCGCTGGCGGCGCTCTGGCTGAGCAGCACGATGTGCTACACGCTGTCCGAAGGGCAGAAGGCCCTGGTGATCCGCATGGGCAAGCCACTGGCGGAGATCGACCAGTCCCCCGGCCTGAAATTCAAGGCGCCCTTCATCGACAGCCTCCAGTACTACGACGTGCGCCTGCAGATGCTCGCCTCGGCGCCCGAGGAGGTCATCCTGGGCGATGAAAAGCGCCTGGAGGTGGAAACCTACACGCGCTATCGCATCGACGATCCGTTGCGTTTCTACCAGTCCGTACGCAGCGAGGAACAGGCCCGCGTGCAACTGGCGCAACTGGTCAGCACCTCGCTGCGACGTGAACTGGGCCGGGTGAAAATCCAGGACCTGCTTTCGGACAAACGCGGCGAAGCCTTGCAGCAAGTGCGCGAGGAAGTCGCGCAACGTGCATTGCCCCTGGGCATCCGGGTGGAGGAAGTACGGCTGCACCGGGGTGACCTGCCGATCGAGACCGGCCAGGCGATCTACGCGCGGATGAAGTCGGCACGCCAGCAGGAAGCGAAGCAACTGCGGGCCCAGGGCGAGGAATGGGCGCAACAGATCCAGGCGTCGGCCGACAGCGAGCGCACGGTGATCCTTTCCCAGGCGCAGAGCCAGAGCGCGATCATCCGCGGCGAGGCCGATGCCCAGGCGAACAGCATCCTGGCCCAGGCCTACGCCAAGGACCCGACCTTCTACACCTACTACCGCTCCCTGCAAACCTACGGACAAACCCTGGCCGGCGCCGCGCCGACGCTGCTGTTGTCGCCTGACTCGGCGATGTTGCGGGCGCTGAAGGACGGCCCACCGGGCAAGACGGCACCGTGAGTACGTCGCGACTGTTGAGGGCCCGGCAGACACTCTCGCTGTTCGGCCCCGGCCTGGTGGTGATGCTGGCCGACACCGACGCCGGCAGCGTCATCACCGCCGCGCAGAGTGGTGCCCGCTGGGGCTATCGGCTGCTTCTGCTGCAGGTGCTGATCGTGCCGCTGCTGTTCGTGGTCCAGGAGCTCTGCGTGCGCCTGGCGCTGTGCACCGGCAAGGGCTATGGCGAACTGGTGCTCAGCCGTTTCGGGCGCGCGCCGGCGATGCTGGCAATGGTCACCCTGGCCATCAGCTGCTTCGGGGCACTGGTGACGCAGATGAGTGGCCTGGCCGCCGTCGGGCAGCTGTTCGGCCTCCCCACGGGCGAGGTGATGCTGGTGATCTGCGCGGGGATCTTCCTCATGGTCCGCACCGGCAGCTACCGCTCGGTGGAGCGAGTGGCCATGTTCCTGGGCCTGTTCGAGCTGGCCTTCCTCGCGGTGGCCTGGCATGCCCGCCCGGACATCCGGCAGGTGGCCACGCAGGTGCTGCACATGCCCCTGAAGGACCCGGAATACCTCTATCTGCTGGCCGCCAACCTGGGAACCAGCATCATGCCCTGGACGGTTTTCTACCAGCAGTCCGCCCTGGTGAACAAGCAGCTCGGCCCGGAGCAACTCAAGGCTGCCCGTCTGGATACGCTGGGCGGCGCGATACTCTGCCAGGTCGTCACCGCCGCCATCGTGATCGCGGCCGCCGCTGCCTTCTCAGGACAGGAAGGGGTGGCACTGGACAGCATCCCGCAGATCGCCGAGGCCTTCACCCGGGTGCTCGGCGAACATACGGGGACAATGCTGTTTGCCCTGGCGCTCAGCGGCGGCGCGCTGGTCGCCACCCTGGTGGTCTGCCTGTCGGCCGCCTGGGCGTTCGGCGAGATCACCGGCAAGCGCCACTCGCTGGCCAGCCATCCCGCCGAGGCGCCCTGGTTCTACATAAGCTTCGGTCTGCTGCTGGCGGCCGGTGGCCTGCTGGTGGCCTCGGGCACCGACCTTCTGCGCCTGTCCATCGCCACCGGTGTCATCAATGCGCTGATGCTGCCGGTGGTGCTGGGCCTGCTGTTCTTCCTGGCCCGCCGGGAGCTGCCGGAGCCGCACCGCCTCAAGGGCTGGTACGCCGGCTGCACTGCCGTGGTCTTTCTGCTGGCCGCCGGAGTCGGCCTCTACGCCGGGTGCATGGGGGCCCTGGGATAATGGAAGCGGACAGTTTCAACCAGTCGCTGAGCACGCTGCTGCAGGTCGTGCTGCTCGACCTGCTGCTCAGCGGCGATAACGTTCTGGTCATCGCCCTGGTGTGCAATGGCCTGCCCGAGGCCCTGCGTCGACGCGCCGTGCTGCTGGCGACCGGCCTGGCGATCGGCCTGCGCGTGGTGCTGACGCTGCTGGTCAGTGTGCTGCTCTACGTTCCGCTACTGAAGCTGGTCGGTGCCGGCCTGCTGCTGGTGATCGCCATTCGCCTGCTGCTGGACGATGAGCCGGGCGCGGCGCCCGCCGGGCAGACGTCCAGCACCCGGCTGGCCTCGGCGGTGATCACCGTGGTGAGCGCCGATGCCGCGATGAGCCTGGATAACGTCATGGGCCTGGCGGGAGCGGCCCAGGGCAGCCTGCCACCACTGCTGCTGGGCTTGCTGCTGAGCATTCCGATGCTGATGTACGGCAGCCTGTATCTCATGCGCGTGCTGGAAAGAGCCCCCTGGCTGCTGCCGCTGGGCAGCGTCGTCCTGGCCTGGATCGCCGGCCGGCTCGCCTGCGGCGATCCCCTGCTGGCGGACTGGATCGATCATCAGGCACCGGCGCTGCAGGTCGTCGTGCCACTGTGCTGCGTGGTCTTCGTGCTGCTGGAGAGTCGCATCATCGGCGAGCGTGCCGGGCGGCTGACGCCGCAGCAGGGCAACACGCCCACCTGGCTGAGCCAGCGCCTGGGCTACCTTGGCGAGAGACTGCTGGGCGCAGGCGAGAGCCCCCTGATTCCCATTCCGGACAACACCCGCCTGCCACGGGAGGAACCGTCTCCGCCCGTCCCGGCGCCGTCTCCGTCCAGGACCGAACCAGCGCATCAACCCGCCGTACAGACGGCGCCGAGCGGCACGGAATCGAACCTGGCCATGCGCATGCTGATGTGGGTCTCGCTCGCCATCTGCCTGGTGACCCTGCTCTGGCTGGGCGCCCATCTGCTCAACCACGGGCTTCTGCCGCCGCCCAGGAGCCCGGCCTGATTGCAGCGCGGGATCAGCCCTGCGGCAGCTCCTGATGGCGCTGCCGTGTCCAGCGCAGCAGGCCGAGACAGATGACGAAGCCGCAGGCCGCAAGACCGGCGGCGGCGAGGAAGGTCGAAGCGTAGCCATGGTGGACGGCGATCAGCCCCATCAGCGGGCCGGCCACGCCCAGCGCCACGTCGAAGAACAGCGCATAGGCCCCAAGCCCCGCGCTGCGGCTGCTGGCCGGAATGCGCAGTACGGCCTCCACGCCCAGTGACGGATAGACCAGCGACAGACCACCGCCGGTGAGCGCCGCGCCGAGCAGGGCGAAGCCCGGACCGGGCGCCTGCCAGAGCAGCAGCAGGCCGCAGGTTTCCACCGCCAGGCAGGCCACCGCGACCACGAAGCCGCCCAGACGGTTGACCATGCCCGAGAACAACAGCCGCGCGCCGATGAAGCAGACGCCGAACGCCGTCAGGCACCAGGCCGGATTGGCCCAGCCCTGGCTGCCGTAATACAGGGTGATGAAGGTGGCCAGGGTGCCGAAGCCGATGGAGCCGAGCATCACGCACAGGCCGTACGGCAGCACGCGACCGAGCACGGCATGGAAGGCCATGCGCGTGCCGGCGATGATCGGCACGGGCTGCCGGCCACGCGCGGCGAGCAGGCCCAGGGCGGTGAGCAGCAGGATGCTGGTACCCAGGACCCACAACCCGAGCGCGCCGGACATCGTCACACCCAGCGGCGCGCCAATGGCGATGCCGCCATAGCTGACGATACCGTTCCAGGAAATCACCTTGGCGGTGTTCTGCGTGCCAACCAGGGCAATGCCCCAGCTGGCGGTGCCGATCCCGAGCAACCCTTGCGCCAGGCCGAACAGCATGCGACTGCCGAGCAACAGGATCAGGCTCAGCCATCGCAGGCTCTCCAGGCTGGTGGAGAGCAGCACCAGCAGCCCGCCGATACCGAGTACGCACAGCCCATAGAGCACCGCGCGCTTGGCGCCGTGGGTGTCGGTCAGGTAGCCGGCCAGGGGGCGCGAGAACAAGGTGGCGAGGTACTGCAGGCTGATCACCACACCGGCGGTCACCGTGTCATAGCCCAGGTCTTCATGGACGAAGCCGGGCAGTACCGGCAGCAGCAGACCGATACTGAGGTAGAGGATCAAGGTGAAGGAAACAGTCGCGAGTATCTGCCGGGTGACGGCGGCAGCTGGCTGCTCGGGAGAACTCATGGTCGGGCCTGGCGGTGGGAGGGCTGTGCCCATCATTGCGCGGCGCCGGGGAAATTGAAAGCTGGCTATCTATTCTCCGTGCACGCCGCCCGATGCCAGCGCTGACGTCCGGCAGATGCACCTATAGTTGTTGCAGTTGCCCGCGTCCGCGCGACGCACCCCCGCCACTCAACGGGTTCACCGGAGGTCCCATGGATACCAGCCCGCATACGCTCGGTGCACTGTTCAAGCAACTCGGCCTGGCCAATGGCCGTCAGGACATTGACGCCTTTCTCGGCAGCCATCGGCTGACCGCCGGTCAGTCACTGGCGGACGCGCCGTTCTGGAATCCCGCCCAGGCGGAATTCCTGCGCGAAGCCCTGGAGGACGACTCGGACTGGGCCGAGGAAGTCGACGAACTGGCGGTACGCCTGTCCGGCTGAACCGGCAGGGGAACGCCGTCAGTCCAACCCGGTCATTTCAAGTAGGAGCGCAGCACGCCCACCACCTGCTCCAGGTCCTCCTGGCGCTCGGCCGCCGTGCGCTCCTCGGTGCCCAGGTGGTCGCGCAGATGACCTTCCAGCACCTCGGCCATCAGGCCGTTCACTGCGCCACGGATGGCGGCAATCTGTTGCAGGATCGCCGCACATTCGCTGCCCGTTTCCAGCGCCCGTTCCAGCGCCTCGCTCTGCCCCTTGATGCGGCGCACCCGGGTCAGCAGCTTCTTCTGGTCCTTGATGGTATGTCCCACGGCAAAACTCCAAAGTATACTGGGGTATAGTATCCAGACTTTCACTACGGACCATCATCATGCAGCACACCGCGCAGCCGCAAGACGGCCAGCACGATCACCAGTTCCATGAAGGCAATCCCCTGGCCGAGCGCAACACCCTGCGCGCCGCGCTGCTGACCGTCGTGATGATGGTAGTGGAGATCGCCGGCGGCTGGATCTTCAACTCCATGGCGCTGCTCGCCGATGGCTGGCACATGAGCTCCCACGCCCTGGCGCTGGGCCTGGCATTCTTCGCCTACGTGGCCGCGCGGCGCTTCAAGGGTGATGCGCGCTTCGCCTTCGGCACCTTCAAGATCGAGGTGCTGGCCAGCTACACCAGTGCCATCCTGCTGCTCGGCGTGGCCGCCCTGATGATGTTCGAATCCGTGGCGCGCCTGCTTTCCCCTACGCCAATCCACTACGAGCAGGCCATCGCCATCGCCGTGCTCGGCCTGCTGGTGAACCTGGTCTGCGCCTGGCTGCTGCGCGGCGAGCGCCACCATCATCACCACGATCATGATCACAGCCACGGGCACGGGCACGGGCACGGGCACGATCACCACCACCACGACCATGACCTCAACCTGCGCGCCGCCTACCTGCACGTCCTCGCCGACGCCGCCACCTCGGTGGCCGCCATCGTCGCGTTGATCGGCGGACTGATCTGGGGAGCGGCCTGGCTCGACCCGTTGATGGGCATCGTCGGCGCCGTGCTGGTGGCGGCCTGGTCTATCGGCCTGCTCAAGCAGAGCAGCCGGGTACTGCTGGATGCGGAAATGAGCGACCCGGTGGTTGAAGAAATCCGCGAGGTGGTCGCCGAATTGCCGCAGCCGGCGCGCATTACCGACCTGCACCTGTGGCGCGTAGGCAAGTCGCGCTACGCCTGCATCCTGAGCCTGGCCAGTGCCGGCAACCTGACTCCCGAGCAGGTGCGCCAGCGCCTGCAGGTGCATGAGGAACTGGCGCACATCACGGTGGAGATCAATCCCGTCCCGTCCTGAGAGCCTATCCACGATCTGCTGCGCGTCGGCAGAACTGCGTTAAAAACAGGCTCGGAAGCCGCTTGCGGCTAACGCACTTCAGTGCGGCCCCGGAGGGGTGAGCGAGGCGAGTACTGCTTATTTACCCTCCGCTTCCTCGCCTGTTTGATTCGCTGGCGCTCACCCTGCGGGCCAGCCTTCGGCTGTTACTCCCGTTGGTCGTTGCGCCTTGTTCTGCTCTAGCTCGCGAGATCATGAACAGGCTCTGAAACCGGAGGTCGCGTCCGCTTTGACGATCACCCTGCGGCTACGGCCTAATGCGCAGCCTGTCGAACTCCGGTCGCCGCTTCCGATGTCCAGCTCCCGCTTTTCCGCCGCCCAGCAACGCGCCAGCACCCTGCACCTGCCCGCCGGCCCCTGGGCGACTGTGCTGGACTGCCTGTGCGCGCACTTTCCGGCGATCAGCCGTGATACCTGGCTGGACCGCATGGCGCGCGGCAAGGTGCTGGACAGCGACGGGCAGCCCATCGGCCCCGCGCATCCCTACCGCGAAGCGCTGCGCATCCATTACTTCCGCGAGGTGCCGCAGGAAACGCCGGTGCCGTTCCAGGAAAGCGTCCTGTATGCCGACGGACACCTGGTGGTGGCGGACAAGCCGCATTTCCTGCCGGTGACGCCGTCCGGCCAGTATGTCGAGCACACCCTGCTCGCCCGCCTCGCCAGGCGCCTGGACAACCCGCTGCTGGTGCCGCTGCACCGCATCGACCGGCTCACCGCCGGGCTGGTGCTGTTCTCCGCCAACCCGGACAGCCGTGCCGCCTACCAGGCGCTGTTCCGCGATCGGCGCATCGAGAAGATGTACGAGGCCATCGCCCCGGCACTGCCGCAGCTGACCTTTCCCCATGTGCGCACGTCGCGGATGGTGGACGGCGATCCCTTTATCCTGATGCAGGAAGTGGACGGCGCGCCCAACAGCGAAACACGCATCGAGGTGCTGGAGCAGCGCGGCGAGCTCTGGCGTTACGGGCTGCATCCGGTGACCGGCAAGCGCCACCAGTTGCGCGTGCACATGTCGGCCCTTGGCGCCGCGCTGTGCTTCGATCCGCTCTACCCGACCCTGCTGCCCCGCGAGGAGCGGCCGCCGGAAGACTACGAGAAGCCGCTGAAGCTGCTGGCCCGCCAACTGGACTTCATCGACCCGCTCACCGGCGAGGCGCGCCACTTCCGGAGCCAGCTCGAGCTGTCCTGGCCTTCCATCAATTTCATCGATGGTCACCCTTAAGCCGATCCATTTCCGTCGATGATGGCCCCGGTGTTTTCATAACTCCACCCAACGGAGAGAAAGCATCAGGAGCCGAACATGAGCTACAGCGCCAAGTCCTTTTCCGCCCTCGTCAACGCCCTGCTGGCCGATGGCATCACCCGCCCCGAACAAATGGCTCGCCAGCCGTTCCGCAATGCCCAGGGCTTCTGGTCCGCGGTGGCCAGGAAATGAACCTCGTGCGGCGACTCCCGCCTGCGCTGCGCATGGATGCGGTGATCGTCCTCTACGCCATGGCCGCGGCGTGGCTGGCTTTCTCGGGCTTGTAAGGCCCGGCCGGTGAAACAGATGCAATGAAAAGGGCAGCCGTGGCTGCCCTTGTAGTCTTGCGCGGCACTGCCGCGCGCCATCCTCATTTCTTCAGACAGGTACTCATGAACGACTTGCGCTCGTCACCCTTGAGCGCCTTCTTGGTCGCATCGGCGTTGCAGGTCTTCATTTTTTCCTGCTGAGCCGTCGTCGCCTTGGTATCGCCTCCGGCCGAAAGGCACTTGCTCATGAACGCCTTGCGCTCGTCGCCCTTGAGGGCCTTGGTGGTAGCGTCGGCGTTACAGGTCTTCATCTTTTCCTGCTGTGCGGTCTGCGCGGCGGTAGCCGCGAAGCCCTGCACCGAGAACAGAAGGGCCAGTGCCAGCAGCGGAATGCGAACGATGGTCATGGAGAGGTCTCCTGGGATGGTTTGCCTTCCTCAGCGTAGCTTGCACGCCGCTATTGGCGACCCGATGTGCGCGGTGCGGGAAGAACGCAATAGCAGCAGCGTGAACGATGCCCTGGCTGCCGCCTCCCAGAATGAAATTTAAGTTATATATAAATTCTAATTAATAATTTTTTGAAATAACAAAAATGACGCAGTATGGCGCTGCCCATTCATCCGGTACGCCAGGAAGCCTGCCATGTCGCTCTTGACCCTCCCCAATGCCCGCGAGCAAACCAAGTCGGTCCGCGCCACGGTGCTGGTGTTCAAGGACCCGCGCTCGCAGGAGTTGCTCAATCGCATCGAACGCCTCGCGCCCAGCGAGGCCAACGCCCTGATCATCGGCGAAACCGGCACCGGCAAGGAGCTGGTCGCAAGGCATATCCACAGGCTCAGCCGGCGCAGCGCCGCACCCTTTGTCGCGGTGAACTGCGGCGCCTTCTCCGAGACACTGGTGGAAAGCGAGCTGTTCGGCCATGAGAAAGGTGCCTACACCGGCGCCACCAGCAGCAAGGCCGGCTGGTTCGAAGCCGCCAATGGCGGCACCCTGTTCCTCGACGAGATCGGCGACCTGCCGCTGAACATGCAGGTCAAGCTGCTGCGCGTGCTGCAGGAGCGCGAGGTGGTGCGCCTGGGTTCGCGCACACCGGTGCCGATCAACGTACGGGTGGTTGCCGCGACCAACGTCAACCTGGCCGACGCGGTGGTCGCCGGGCACTTCCGCGAGGACCTGTTCTACCGCCTGCACGTAGCCACCATCCGCTTGCCACCGCTGCGCGAGCGTCCCGGCGATATCCTGCCGCTGGCCGAGTTCTTCCTCGAAGAGCACTGCCAGCGCCTGGGCTACAACCGCGCATCCCTCAGCACCGAGGCCGAGCGCAAGCTGCTTGGCCACACGTGGCCGGGGAATATCCGCGAGCTGGAAAACGCCATCCATCACGCCCTGCTGGTGTGCCGCAACCAGCAGGTACAGCCGGGCGACCTGCAGTTGGCCGAGCTGCCATCGGCGTCGCGCCACGACCTGCTGCGCCAGGAGTACATCCCCCACGCCCTCTCCCCGCGCGTCGAAGCGACGCTGGAGCAGGCCCTGCTGGAGCTGTTCGAAAGCAACAAGCCCGACCTCTACGAGCACATCGAAGAGGTGCTGTTCCGCACCGCCTACCACTTCTGCCACGGCAACCAGTTGCAGACCGGGCGCCTGCTGGGCATCAGCCGCAACATCGTGCGCGCGCGGCTGGAGAAGATTGGCGAGCTGAATCTCAGCCGTACCGCCTGAGCCTTCCTGAAACCCGCGCCGCTGCTGGCCTGACACCGTCCGTCGGCGGCGTTCGCGCGGGCCACCCTCGCAAAAGGTTATAATCCGCGCCGTTTCCGGTCGTCCCGGCTATGTAACGTCCCGCGTCTACACTGCCCGGTGCGGGGTCCAGGCAGGACGTCCGCCGGCAACGAACTTTCTCTGTCATCAGGACACATCGTGACCAAAGACGAACTGCGCGCGGAATTGGAGCGCCAGGAGCAACGCTACAAGGACGTCTACGGCGGCGAAGTCACTCGCTATGCCGCCCAGCCGGACCCCGAACGAAAGCCGTGGCGCAAGCGCCGCAATCTGCTCGACCAGGCCTTCGACCGGGAACTGGAAAAGATCGAAGAACAACGACTGAAAAAGGAACAGGAAGCCGCTTCCCTTAAACCGTAGGTCCGGGTACGAACGATCCTCCGATGAGCCGACCAGGCAGGTTTCCTGCTGTAGGAAAGCCTCAGAATTCGGGTGGGATGGGCTCCGTGGGGGAGTCCGGTACTGACCTCAAAACATTCATCAGACGGGCCGGCGGCCCGGCGTGGAAGCATTGCAAGTTTTTTCCACCCTGTCCGAAAGCAGCGTGTGACGTGGCGTCGCGCGAATTCGAGAAACCGTTTCAGGCTGAATACGGTACTCAATGCTTCTGGCATAATCGCCGCCCCGTCTCCGACCGGTCATAGAAACTTCATGTTCGATCTCTTCAGCGGACTCGATCTCTGGGTAGGTGTCAGCCTGGTTCTGGCACTGGCGTTCGTACTCGCCTTCGAGTTCATCAACGGCTTCCACGACACCGCCAACGCGGTGGCCACGGTCATCTACACCAAGGCCATGTCGCCCTACCGCGCGGTGATCCTCTCCGGCATCTTCAACTTCCTCGGCGTATTGCTCGGTGGCGTCGGTGTCGCCTACGCGATCGTCCACCTGCTGCCGGTGGAACTGCTGATCAATGTGAACACCAGCCACGGCCTGATCATGGTGTTCTCGCTGCTCGCCGCCGCGATCACCTGGAACCTCGGCACCTGGTACTTCGGCATCCCCGCCTCCAGCTCGCACACCCTGATCGGCTCGATCCTCGGCGTGGGCCTGGCCAACGCGCTGCTCACCGGCGTGCCGCTGGCCGACGGGATCAACTGGGGCAAGGCGATCGACATCGGCATGTCGCTGATCTTCTCGCCGCTGGCCGGTTTCCTGGTCGCCGCCGCCCTGCTGATCGGCCTGAAGTGGATGTATCCGCTGTCGAAGATGCACAAGACCCCGGAAACCCGCCGCGACGTCGACGAGAAGAAGCATCCGCCGTTCTGGAACCGCCTGGTGCTGGTCGTCTCGGCCATGACCGTGAGCTTCGTGCACGGCTCCAACGACGGCCAGAAGGGCATCGGCCTGATCATGCTGGTGCTGATCGGCATCGTCCCGGCCCAGTTCGTCCTCGACCTGAACAGCACCACCTACCAGATCGAGCGTACCCGTGACGCCGCCACCCACCTGCAGCAGTTCTACCAGCGCCACTCCGACACCCTCGGCGAGATGCTGGCCCTGGGCAAGGCCAACGGCTCCGACATGCCGGACCGCTATCGCTGCGATGCGAAGCAGACCGAGGCCACCCTCAACGGCCTGCTGGCCGACCTGCGCGGCATCTCCAGCTACGCCGACCTGAACAACGACGCCCGCGTTCAAGTGCGCCGCTATCTGCTGTGCCTGGATGACACCGCGAAGAAAGTTGGCAAGCTGTCCGAGCTGCCGGCCCGCGAGAAAGCGGACCTGGAGAAGCTGCGCAAGGACCTGACCACCACCACCGAATACGCACCGTTCTGGGTGATCATCGCGGTCGCCCTGGCACTGGGCATCGGCACCATGGTCGGCTGGAAGCGCGTCGTACTCACCGTCGGCGAGAAGATCGGCAAGCAGGGCATGACCTATGCCCAGGGCATCAGCGCCCAGCTAACCGCTACCGCCGCCATCGGCCTGGCCAACATCTACAGCCTGCCGGTGTCCACTACCCACGTGCTGTCCTCGGGCGTGGCCGGCTCCATGGTGGCTAACCGCAGCGGCCTGCAAGGCAGCACGGTGCGCAACATCATCATGGCCTGGGTACTGACCCTGCCCGCGTCGATGGGCCTGGCCGCCGGCCTGTTCTGGCTCGCTTCGAAATTCGTCTGAGCCAGCCCCCGCCCCACGAAAAACGCCTGCATCCGCAGGCGTTTTTTTTGTCCTTCAGCCGGCCGCCGGCCGCAGCGGCAAGCGTACCCGGAAGCGTGCCCCGCCCTTGTGGTTGTCCACCGACAGGCTGCCGCCCATGTTGCGGATCAGGTCATGGCTCACCGACAGCCCAAGCCCCGTGCCCTTGCCGATGGGTTTGGTGGTGAAGAACGGCTCGAAGATCCGCTCCATCAGCGCCGCGTCGATGCCGCCGGCGTTATCCCGCACGTGCAGTTCGACCCAACCTGCATCGGCGCAAGGCTCCTGCGACAGGCCGATCCAGCGCGCGCCCGCGCCTTCCCGCCCGAGCAACGCATCGCGGGCGTTGGCCAGCAGGTTGATCAGCACCTGCTCCAGCTGATCGGCGAAACCGTGCACCGCCACCCGCTGCGGCGGTGGTCGGCATTCCAGCAGGATGCCTTGCTGCGTCAGGCTCTCGCCCAGCAGCTCCAGCGCACCTTCGCAGGCCGCAAAGGGATCGAAGGGCGACATCTCCAGCTCGGAGGTGCGGCTGAACACCCCCATGTGGCCGACAACCCGGGACAGGCGGTCGATCTGCGCATCCGCACGCTCGATCTTCTCCTTCAGGTAGTCAGCATCGGCAAGGCGCTGGCGGGCGTTGTACAGGGCCATGCGCATCACGTGCAGCGGCTGCTTCATCTCATGGGTCATGCCGCTGACCATCTCGCCCAGGGTGGCCATCTTCGCGCCCTGCGCCAACTGCTGCTGGGCACGGCGCACGGCCGTGTTGTCGCGCCCGACCGCCTGGACTTCCAGCAGGCGCCCGTCGGCGTCCAGCAAGGGGCGGTCCGCCCAGACCAACCAGAGGTTGCGCTGTCCGGCCAGCGAAAAGCGCAGCTCCCAGGAGTCATCCCCGGCCGACTGCGCGCCTCCCACCAGGCGAGCACGCAAGGCGCTGCAATCCTGGGCGGACAACCATTCGTCCAGGCGCCGTCCGAGCAGCGCTTCCACCGGTTCGCCCAGCACCTGGGCAAAGGTGTGGTTGATGAAGGTCAGGGTGAGATCCGGGTCGTAGCGACAGATCAGTGCCGGCGAATCCTCTACCAGCACCCGGTAACGCTCTTCGCTTTCGGCGATCTGCAACGCCGCCAGGTGCTGCTCGGTGACATCCAGCCAGAGGCCGACCGCCTCCTGCGGGATGCCCTGGATATCGCGCAGCAGCTTGGCCTCGTCATACAACCAGTGCCATTCACCGGTGGCATCGCGAAGGCGATACTCGGTGCGTACCCGACCCTCGCGCAGCAGCTCGCGGCCACGGGCGAGGAAGATCTCCAGGTCCTCCGGGTGCACGCGCTCGGCCAGCGCCTGCCAGTTCTGCCCCTGCAGGTCGAGCCCCAGCAGGTTGCCGGCGCTCTCGCTGTAGAACTCGGGAATCAGGTGTCCTTCTTCCACCCGCTGCACGTAGATCACCACTGGCGCGCTATCGATCAGGTTGCGCAACCGGGCGTGGGCCGACAGGGCCTGTTCCTCCTGCAGCTTGCCCTCGCTGATATCCAACAGCACGCCATCCATCATCCGGTCGCCAGCCCGTGCCTGCATCCGGCCCTGCAGACGCAGCCAGCGGCGCATCTGCGTGGGGGCCTGTCCGCGCAGGCGCATATCCTGCACCAGGCGCGCACCGGGCTGGAGGTTGCGCAGACGCAGGCGCAGTTCATCCGCGTCGGCCGGATGCAGCATCAGTAGAAGATCAGCCAGGGCCAGCTCGCCCTGCCCGGCGGCGAGCCCGAGGCAGGCCGCCACGGCCGGCGACAGCTCGAACACTTCCTCTTCCAGGCGCATCCGCCACCAGCCGCCGCCGACCATGTCCTGCAGCAGACTCAGGCGCCGGCTGCTGTCGCGCAGGCTGTGCAGCTCGGATCGCTCATGCACCAGGTTGGCGAGGATTTCCGCGAGGTACTGCCAGTCGCTGGGCGTCGGCCCCTGGCCGCTGCGGCCCGGCGCCGCGGGCTCGGCCAGCAGCCCGGCCAGGCGTCCGCCACGCACCGGTGCCGGCACCAGGTACAGGCAATCGCAGCAGAGCACCCGCAACAGCTCGGAGTGACTCGCACCGGTCTCCAGCAGGTAGGCGCCGGTAGCCCCGCGCAGCTCGCCATCGGGCAGCGTCAGGCCCTCGCGCAGCAGGCTGTCGAAGCCAGGCTGGACGTGGCAGGCGAAGACTTTCAGCAGGTTATCCGCAGACTCCAGCAGCAGCGCCATCGAGCGCATCTGGAATGCGCCACAGAATGACTCCAGCACCTCGCCTACTGCGTCACCCAGGCGCCGCTGCGAACTGTGGCGCAGACGCGCCAGCAGCAGCTTGCTGAGGTTCAGGCATTGCAGCTTGTGCTGCTGGCTGTCGGACTGCCAGTTCAGGTCGGAGATATCGGTGCCCAGCAACAGGCAGTGTTCATCGGTTTGCAGCACCGCCTGGAAGCGGCACACCAGCGGCATGTCACCGCTACTGCGCAGCGCCAGGTCGACCCGCTCGCCGCCCCGCAAGCCGGTCAGCGGCATGCTGCCGGGTACCCGGCGCTCCAGGTAGTCACCCAATGCGGGCAGCTCCGCGGAACTGGCGGAGGGCGACAACAGCCGGTGCACCTGCCGGCCACCGTGGGCCACCACGCGGTCGCGACCGTCCAGTTCCAGCCAGATGTCCCAGTGCGCCGCGGCGGTCGGCGGCTCTACCGCCTCGGCCGTCAACGCCGGACGCTGCCGCGCGGCCAGCGGACGGCTGGGCGCGGGTGCCGAAGGTTCGTCATCCTGCGTGCCCATCAGCGAGCGGAAAAAATCGAACATCGCGTTCCTCAGAGCAGCAGGCTTGCCTGACCGGTCAGGACGGCCGGCAGACGCGGGACGGTGCCGATACCCGGCAAGGTGAGCAGCGGCACGATGGGCGAAGCCGCATAGGGGTAGTTGACACACACGCGGATACGGGTGAAGTCGCGCCCATTCACCCGCTCGGTGACCGGCTGGTCCATATAGGCGCCGTTGTAGCAACCATTGCGCCAGGCGGCCGGCATCCAGCTCAGGCGGCCATTCACCGCGCTATCCACCGCAGTGCGCAGTGCGGCGGTGTAGTCGGCCGTCTGCGGATTGACCGAAACGGCGATGCGCGCGCCAGCCGCAGCGGCGTCATTGAAGGACTGCAACATCAGCAACGGTACGCAATAGCCGAGCAATCCGTAGAGCACGGCAAAGAACAGTATGAAAACCCCGGCGAACTCGATTGCCACCGCTCCGCGCTGCATTCGGAAACTGCAGATTCCTTTCATACGCGGCACTCCTCGAATAACTTCAATAATTGATTGATCGCTCAGGATTTCAATTGTTGATTGATCGTTCAGTTTGTCGGTTGGACGAAAGAATCCTTAAGAAACTTATGGCGAACCCAGGCACTTGCTGATTAATACTAGATGCTGCTGGCGAAGAGACATTCCCGGTATAAAGTATTAATTCCTCCGTGTGAACAGGGACGCCCCTGATGCTGGTCGACTTCCTGCTGCTGGGCTGGTTCGCGGTGTGTGGCTACCAGGATCTGACACGCCTGCGCGTGAGCAACCTGCTGACCCTGGGCGGCGCGTTGATCGCGGCGGCCTTCCTGCTGGTCACAGGCCATACGCTGACCGGGCACCCACCAATGGCTGCCCTGGTTGCAACCCTTCTGGCGCTAGTGCTGAGCGTGCCGGGCTACCTGCTGGGCAAACTGGGCGCTGCCGACGTCAAGGCACTGGTCGCCCTCGCCCTGGCCAGCAATGCGCAGCTGCTGCTCCATGTATGGGCGCTGGCGAGCCTGATCAGCCTGCTACTGATGTTCGCCAGCAAACTTTTGATGGGGTCGGATTGGCTCAAGGCTAATTTCCAAACGCAATTAGCGAGACTGTTGCCGTCAAGACTGAAGTCATTCCCCTTTATATTTTCCCTTTTCGCCGGACTTCTGGCGTATATCTCATTTTTCCACTGAACAAATTCCTCACATGGCGAACCTCAAACTTAACGACTATATGCTATGGGTTAATACCCTCCGTCACCTGCCGTAGAAGCTGGCTGCGGAAACCCGAAAGCCGGACGACAAGAACAATGCGTTTTGCCTTTGCAAGGAGCGTGCAGTCATGGAAAAACCGGCCAATCGGCGCTTCAGCGTGCTGATCATCGACGATGAACCCCAGGTCACCGCCGAACTTTCCGAACTTCTGGAGAACAGTGGTTACCGCTGCGTCGTCAGCGACAGCAAGGACAGCGCCCTGCAGAAATTCCGTGACGACAGCTCGATCGGCCTGGTGATCTGCGATCTGGGCCTGGGACGGGACAATGGTATTCGTGTCGTCGAGGCGCTCAAGGACATCGCCGGCAGCGGACGCTTCTTCGAAACCATCATCCTCACCGGCCAGCAGGGCAGCCAGGAAGTTATCGAAGCGATGCGCGTCGGCGTCGCCGACTACTACCAGAAACCGGTCGCGCCGCTGGACCTGCTCAATGGCCTGGAGCGCCTGGAGGCGCGCCTGCACGAGCGCATCCGCAGCCAGCTCAGCCTGAGCCATGTGAACCAGCGCCTGGAGTACCTGGCCGAGTCGCTCAACTCGATCTCGCGGGACATCCACAAGATCAAGTACGAGGTGCACGGCGGCGGGCAGTCCAGCGCGCTCAAGCAGGAGCAGCCGGACGCGGCGGAAAGTGCGTCGAACGCCGCCGAACGGATTGCCCCGGTAGTGAACAACCCGCTGTTCAACAAGCTCTCGCCGCGCCAGCAGGCCGTGGCGCGACTGGTCAGCAAGGGCCTGACCAACTACCAGATCGCCTACGACCTGGGCATCACCGAAAACACCGTGAAGCTCTACGTCTCCCAGGTTCTGCGGCTGATGCACATGCACAATCGTACCCAGCTGGCCCTGGCGCTCTCCCCCAGCGCCTCGCCCAGCAGCGTGGTGCACTGAGCGCTGCGCGGCCCTCAGATCAGCATCGTCGCACCGCTGGTCTGGAGGTCGATCAGGCGCACGTCAAGAATCCCGGTCTGAACGCCGAGCAGCTTCAGCAGCGGGTCGATGAGCATACTGCCCAGAACGCCGACAAGGTTGCTCAGCGCCCCTGTCAGTAGCTTGCCGACCCCCTGCTCCGAATTGATCAGCGTGCTGGACACGCTATTGACCAGCGCCCCGATCGGGCACAGCAGCCAGCCGATCAAGGGGAGATCGCAATTGTTCGGCGCCAGCTTGACCGTGACGGCCAGATTCTTCGAAAGATCGGCCAGCCCCGCCGCCAGAGAGGCCCCCAAGGGGCTCGTCACCCGTTGCACAGGACTGGGAAGATCCGCTGGCGACGCCACGTTGAAGACCAGCAACTGCTCGCCGCCAGCGGCAATGGAGGTGGCTTGGCTGCCATTGCTAACGTCCACCTTCACCAGGTATCCGCTTGCCCCGGGAAGCAGCCCCACACCGGCTTTCAAGGTGAGATTGGCAATACCCGGCTTGGCCTCGATATCCACCTCCACCGGTTTCCCTACCCCGCCGCACTTGATGCTCTCCAGCGCCGCGGTGCCCTTGGCGATGTCGACCTTGAGATCGACATCCGCCGTCACCAGCTTCAGGTTCAGCAGATCGACGGTGACATGCGCATCCAGGCTTACCTGGGTCGACGTTGCCTGGGTGCGCCAGCTGCCATCACTGTTCTTGCCCGGATAACCGATGGCGATCTGCGGTGGCGAGATCACCGTAAGGCTCAGCTTCTGCGTCGCCAGCCCCGGGATCGACAGGGCCTGGGCCGGCACCGTCACGGCATGGTTCTTGTTCGCCACCAGTGCGGTGGCCATCAGCAGATCAAACAGGTTCACCCCGGCGCTGAGCGCCGTATCGCGCACGCTGTCGGGCGCCACCACGCTGAGAATCTGGCCAAGGGTGAGCTGCGCCGTCGGCACATTGATGCTGGCCAGCGCGGTACGCAGCAGTGCGGTGTTCACATTGGCAACCTGCGAGGCATCGGCGGCGCTGACCATTGCCTGCAGCAACTGCGCGGCGCTCACGTTGGCGCCCAGCAGGCTGTCGACCTTGCCCACATCAAGGTTGACCCCGGCCGCCTTGAGCTGCTGGCTGAGTGCGAGCAACGACACATTGGCACCGGCGATGCCCTGGTAGGTCACCACGTCGAGATTGAGCGTGGTGCCCAGCAGACCACCCAGCAGGCCATTGAGCAAAGCTGAATTGCTGGTATCCAGCGACAGCACCCCACTGCCCGCGGACAGCTCGGCCATCGCCGTACGCCGCGCGACCGCGTGGGCGCTGAGCGTGGTATTGGCGGAAGCACCGGTAAACAGGCTGGCGACGTTGAGAATCAGGCTCGACGGAACAGTATGGGTGGCCTGCACCTGCACCGAGTCGGCAAGATCGCCGCCTGCGCTGAAGACCCGGCGCGACCGCGCTCCCGCGTAGCCGCTGTCGAACTGGACAGTGCCCAGGGTAGCGACCAGCGAATCACCACTGCCGGGCGTGAAGCCGTTGCTGGTCGCGCTGCTGGCGGCATAGGCCTGGATCTGCCCCGCCGACTGGCTGCCACACATGCCGCTCTGGCTCGCGGTTTCCAGCGCCGCGTCATCAACCACCCGTTGCAGCTTGCGCTGTTCCAGGTAAAGCCGTCCGGTATCCACCACCAGTGCCAGACAGATCAGCGCCAGCAGCAAGGTTCCCGCCGCCATGACACCCACTGCCCCCTGTTGCCGTTCGCGTCCCATTGGCCGCCCCCGAGGACTCAGTTCTTCCCGGTGCTGAAATCGCTGTTGTCGTTGAGCAGGTATTCAGGAATTTCGCGGGTGTAGCTCTTCAGGTAGCGCTGGTAGGCCCGGTCCCGCTCAGCCGCCGTGGCAGTTTGCGGCGAAGGCGAGGCGACCCGCCCGCTGCGTTGCAGGTCAAGCCAGGCCTGCACTTCCTGCTGATCGCGCTCGACGGTGCCGGGCTGCGCGGCGGGAGTCTCCAGGGCCTGCGCCAGCAACGGGCTGGCCAGGAGCGCGGCGGCGAAGATCCATGCTTTCATCGTTGTCCTCCTCACCCGTCTCAGCGGGTCTTGACCAATAGCCCGGCGTCGCGCGCCGCGGCAGAGGTGCGTTCCTGCGCCACAGCGTCAACCGGGCTGGCCGGGCGGCGTTGCTGCACTACGGCATCGACCTGCTCGGGCACGGGCGCCGGCTGTTGGCGGCTGAGGTTCTCCGCCGGCGCGCTGGAGCCTGTCGTACGCAAAGCGTCGGCGCGCTCATGCGCCTCGCGCACCTCCTCGGCGGACAGGCCGATGCGCTGGATCAGCCCCTCGGCCTGGGTGTTATCGCCTTCCAGGTACATCAGGCTGAGCAGATTGGTGGCCGGCAACTTGTCGCCCTCGCTGAGCTCCAGCGCGGTAATGAACTCGAAGCGCGCGCTGCTGCGGTCGCCACGGTCCAGCAACACGACCCCCAGGTCATTGCGGAAGGCACTGTCGGTCGGCTGCAGCCGCGCTGCCTCGCGCAGCTCACGCTCGGCCTCGATCCGATTGCTGTTGCGCATGGCGATCAGGCCCAAGCCATGGTGCGCCTCGCCGGCCTTGCAGGTGTTCAACAGCGCCTGGTACTCGGTCCGTGCCAGCGGGCTGCCGATGCGACGCAGAGCCAGCGCCTTGCTCTCGCGCACATCCAGCGAGCCTTGCGGCAGGGTCTCCAGATTCGCCAGGGCGGCGTGGGCACGGCCCTGGTCGAGCATTTCCCGCGCCAGGTTGAGCTGCAGCTCCACGGCCTGCCCCAGGTGCTCGCTGCTGCAAGCCTGGCCGACCGGGCTGCCGCCCAGCGTGTCGAAGTTGGCGCAGCCGCCGAGCGTCAGACTCAGCAGGCCCAGCGCAATCGCGTTTCTCATCTCATTCCCCCCAACGCCTTGGTAATCGCGAGGAAACCGGGCCCGGCAAGAATGATCAGCAACGCCGGGAACAGCAGCAGCATCATCACCAGGCTCATCTTCGCCGACAGCTTGCTGACCTTCTCCTGCAGTGCCGTCAGCCGACGGTCCTCGAACAATTGCTTGAGTGTCTGCAGCGAGGTGCGCGCACTGCCGCCCTGGCGCACCATCTGGCGCAGGACGTTGCAGCAGTCGCTGAGCTCGCTCACGGCCAGGCGCTTGTGGAGCAGCTCAAGCTCCTCGGCCAGATCCAGGCCGCTGTCGATGTGCGCCAGGACGGTTTCCAACTCCTCGGCCAGCACCGGGACGATGTTCTGCCCTTCCTGGCGCACCACCCGCAAGCTCTGCTCCACGGTCAGGCCGGAGTCGAACAGGATGCGGATCAACTGGATGAACACGATGATTTCACCCGCCAGACGCTCGCGGCGCTTGCCGGCGAAATGCGCCAACACGCGCTTGGGCAGGAGGAATCCGACCCCGGCGGCAAACGCCACCGGCAGCAGCAACGAGTCGAACAACGGCTTGGGCGCCAGGCTGTCCCCCAGGGCCAGCCCTGCCAGCAGCAGTGGGCACAGCAGCACCGACAGCGAGTAGATATTGCGCGGGGTAGTTCCGCCCCAGCCAGCCTGCTCCAGCAGCAGGCGCACTTCGTCATCGCGCAATTGCAGGCGCCTGGCCAGCCCGCTGCCGCCCATCTGCTCCAGCAGGCCTGCCAGGCGCCGACCACCGGAGCGCGGCAAAGGTCCGCCGCCCAGGCGTTGTTCGATCAGGCGCTGCTCGCGCCCGGCGGCGCGGCTCTGCGACAACCCCAGGAGCACGGCGGCCAGCACCAGAATCCCCACCAGCAAACCGTAGATCATCGGCATCCCAGCTCTCCTAGACGCTCTTGAGCATGCGCCAGAGCGTGTAGCACCCCAGCACCTGCAATCCGAGGGAAGTCAGCAGCAGCCAACGACCGCTGCTATCGAGCCACATATTCATCAGGTAGCCGGGATTGGTGAACAGGATGTAGGCCCCCAGGCTCACCGGCAGGACCGCCAATACCAGGGCGCTGAGGCGGGTCTCGCCGGTCATCGCGCGCAACTGTCGGCTGAGTTTTTCCCGCTCGTGGATGACCTTGATGATGTTCTCCAGCAGATCCGTGGTGTTGCCGCCGTAGCGATGATTCACCGCCACGCCGAGGGAGAACACGTGAAGCTCCTCCACGTCGTACAGCTCCGCGACTTCCTGCAGTGACTCGGGCAGGCTGATGCCGAGCTGTACATGATTGTTTGCCAGGCTGAAGACTTCCCGCAGCGGGTCGTCCGAGGCGTTCACCGACTGGGCGATGGCATCGCCCAGGGTGCGTCCGGAGTGCAGGCTGCGCACGACCTGGTCGAGGAAGTTGGGCATCTGCCGGATCATCCGCTGCAGGCGCCGCCGGTACAGCACGTTGAGCAGCACATGCCCGCCCGCCAACGCCAGTGCCGCTGCGGCGAGGGCGCCTGGCACGCCCTCCAGGCGTGCGCCAAGCAGCCCCATCACCAGCGCCGCCACGCCGAAGCACAGCAGCCAGCGACGCATGTCGGTGACGCCCGCGCGACGCATGCGCCGCGCCAGCCAGTGGCTGCTGCGCCCGCGCGCCGTCTCCGCTGACAGCGCAGCGCTGCCACTCAGGCGCCGCAATACCTGCTCGTTGTGCCGGGTACGCCAGGCCATGAGCCCGATCAGCACACCGAACAGGCCCAGCACCAGGCTGACCGCGCCGAGCAGCAGCGCACCGCTCATTGCACTACCTGGCGGAATTTCAGCCCGCTCGGCTGGGCGGTGCGGACGAACTGCCCACTGCCACGGCGATCGAGGCTGAACAGCGAGTTGGTGACATACACGCCGTCACGCACCTCCAGCACTTCGATGATCTCGCTGATGCAGCGACGGCCGCTGGCCAGGCGGGTGATCTGCACGATGATGTCCAGCGCCGAGCAGAGCATCTGCCGCAGGGTCTGCTCCGGTACCCGCTGGCCGGTGAGGCCGACCAGCATCTCCAGGCGTAGCAGCGAGTCCATAGCGGAGTTGGCGTGCACGGTGCTCATCGAGCCATCGTGACCGGTGTTCATCGCCTGCAGTACGTCGAGCACCTCCACACCACGGATCTCGCCGAGGATGATGCGGTCCGGGCGCATCCGCAGGGCGTTGCGGATCAGCTCGCGGGCGGTGACCTCGCCGAAGCCCTCGGCATTCGGCGGCCGGGTTTCCAGGCGCACCACATGGTTGTGGCCCAGTTGCAGTTCGGCGGTGTCCTCGATGGTGACGATGCGTTCGCGCTCGTCGATGAAGCTGCTCATCACATTGAGCAAGGTGGTCTTGCCAGTGCCGGTGCCGCCACTGATGAGGATGTTGCAGCGGCTCTCCACCGCCTGGCGGATGAATGCCAGCATCGGCTCGTCGACACTCTGGTAACCCAGCAGGTCGGCGCTCTTGAGCAGCTCCTTGCTGAATTTGCGGATCGACAGGCAGGGCCCGTCCAGTGCCACCGGCGGAATGATTGCATTGACCCGGCTGCCGTCGGGCAGGCGCGCATCGACCATCGGACTGGACTCGTCCAGACGCCGGCCCAGCGGCGCGAGGATGCGCTGGATCACCCGCTGCACGTGGTGATCGTCGATGAAGCGCAGGTCGCTCTGATACAACCGGCCTTCGTGCTCGACGAACACCCTGTCGGGACCGTTGACCAGGATTTCCGAGATTCCCGGGTCGCGCAGCAGGATTTCCAGTGGGCCGAAGCCGGTCAGCTCATCCACCACTTCTTCGGCGAGACGGTCGAGTTCGTAACGGGAGATCGCCAGTTGGCGGCGCGCGGCGTATTCGCTGACCTTCTCCGAGACGTACTGGGCCACTGCAGGGCGGGCGCCCTCCAGCAGGTTCATGCCGTCTTCGTCGATCTCGTCGATGATGTAGCGGTGCAGGCGCATTTTCAGCGCCTGCAGGTCCTGGTCGTGACGGCCGGAGAAGCCGTTGCCGCTGCCGTAGCTCATGAGCGTGCCGCCTTCGGCCAACCGAACCAGGCGAAGCGCCGTGGCCGTTCACCGACGTTCGCTCCCAGGTTGTCCGCCAGGTCGCGCAGCTTGACCGTCAGCGGGTCGCGCGGCGACAGGTCGAACAGACTCTGGCCGATGTTCTTCGCCCGCAGGCGCGCCTCCGGCGAGGCCGGCAGCACGCCGAACAGTTCCAGGCCGAACATCTTGCCCAGGGCCGACGAATCCGGCGGCACCGACGGCCAGTAGCGCTCGATCAGCAGTTCGATACGTGGCAACGACGGGCTTCGTTCGCGCAGTCGGCGCAAGCGCTCCAGCCCCTTCTTGCAGGACGGCACGCTCTGGTCCACCAGCCACAGTACGCGATTGGCCTGGGCCAGCAGCTGGCTGCTGAGTTCGCCCTCGGCGACACCGGTGAGGTTGACCAGCACATGGGTGAAGGCACCGCGCAGGTTGCCCAGCAGCAGATAGAGCTCGGCGGTGGTGACCCGCTCCAGGATGCCGGGCTCGTCCGACAGGCTGAGGATGCGCAGCCCGGAGTCGTGGCGGGTGAAGGCGCTGTCGATCAGCGTCTGGTCGAGGCGCCGCAGGTTGCGCATGGCATCGGCGAAGCTGAAGGCTGAGTCCATGCCGAGAATCGCCAGCGCCTCGGCGCTGGGTTGGCCGATGTCCACCAGCAGCACCCGGTGATCGGCCTGGCGTTGCAGCGCCAGGGCCAGGTGCAGCGCCACGAACGCTCCGTCGGCATCCGGCCGGGCGCTCACCAGGCTCACCAGCTCGCCCTGCTGCGCGGCGCTCACCGGCACGCTGGGCAAGCGCCCGCCAAGGCGGCGGATCAGACCGTTCAGTTCGCTGGCGCGGGCGCCGTAGGTGACGAAATCGCGAGCGCCGGCGCGCATCGCCGCCAGTACCAGCTGGTTGTCCAGGCCATCGCCCACGGCCACCACCGAGAGCAGCGGGCGGGCCGACACCAGCCCCTCGATCAGCGAACTCTGCGCCACCAGGTTGGCCTTGTTCAGGCTGGTGAACAGGACGCTGGCGCCAGTGACATCGAGCAGCGCCAGCACCTCCTCCAGGGTTCCGCTGTTGGCCACCACTACCTGCCCGCAGTTGGCCAGGCTGTTCTGCAGCCACTCCTGCTCGCCGGGGTGCTGAACCAGTGCGACGAATGTCTGACTCATGCTGCCGCTCCCTTCCCGTTCCTTGCGGCCCGATTTCTGACGGGATGCCGCATCATAGGTATCCATCAGCGCGACATCCCGCTGCTGGCCTTGCGCTGATCGAAACGGCCGTCCTCGAGGAAATAGAACTCGCCAAAGCCGGGGTCGTACTTGCGCAGCCCCTCGCCCGGCAGCGTCGGCAATGCGGCATTGGCCGCCAGCGGCTGGACCAGGTGCGGGGTGACGATCATCAACAGTTCGCGGTCGTCCTTGTCCAGGCTGGAGGCACGGAACAACGCCCCGATCACCGGGAGGCTGCCGAGGAAGGGGAACTTGTCGATGTTGCTGATGGTGCTGCTGCTGATCAGCCCGCTGATCACGAAGCTCTCGCCATCGGCCAGCATCACGCTGGTGTCGGTGCGCCGCACGGTCAGGGCCGGCACCGCGATGTCGTTGGTGCGGATGCCGCTGCTGAAGTCCAGCTCGCTGACCTCCGGCGCCACCTTCAGGGCGATGCGCTTGTCGCTCATCACCGTGGGCGTGAGGGTCAGGCGCACGCCGAACTCCTTGTACTGGATGGTGATGGTGTCGTTATTGCCGTTGGGCACCGGGATCGGAAACTCCCCGCCGGCAAGGAACGAGGCGCTCTGCCCGCTGGTCGCCACCAGGCTCGGGCGCGCCAGGGTGTAGGCGAAGCCGCTGCCTTCCAGGGCATTGATGAAGCCCAGCCATTTGCTGCTGCCGCCCCCCCAGATGACGTTGAAGCCGCTGTTGGCCGCACCGAACTTGCCGCCCAGGTTGCCGGAGCTGTCTAGCTCAAGACCGCCCAGGCTGCCCGGAGAGCCCAGCACGAAGGTATTGGAGCCCTTGCGGACCAGCGAAGTGCTGGCCTGCTTGAGCTTGCTGCGGCTGACTTCGACGAAGCGGATGTCGGTCTGCACCTGATTGGACATCCCGGCCAGGCTGCCCGGCACCCCGCCAGCGTCGGCGACCGCCCGCGAGCCGACCCGCACCACACTGCTCATCGGCTGGTCGCTGCAAGGAGTCCAGATCAGCAGGCTGGTCAGTCCCTCGGCTTTGCCGGTGACGAGAAAGTCATGCTTGTCGACCACCTGCACGTCGGCGATGTTCGGGTCGCCGATGGCCAGTCGCTTGATCGGCACCGGCAGCTGCTGGTCGACCTGGGCGCCCTGCTGGATATCGAGGTTCAGTTGCCGACCGGCGAAGCCGGCGCAGGCGCTCGGTATCGCCTGCGCGGCGGAATGGACGGCACAGGCCAGCAGCGCGGCCAACGACAGGATGAAGCGCTTGGACATCAATGCACTCCTTGCTCAATGTGCTTCACGGGTGACGGTGGTACCGCGATAGACCACGACGCCCGGACTCACCTGCGGCGCCGACACCTGGCGCGAGGCTGGCGCCGCGTGGGCCTTGCCGAGGAGTTGATCAAGGGTGATCGGCGGGCTGCCGGCAGCATTCAGCGACGCTTCGAGGTAGCGCCCCTGCTGCTCTTTCTCATAGAGATTCTCGTCCTTGCTGCGCACCGCCAGGCGCAGCGACCCGGCCTGACTGGCCAGCATCAGCCGCGACGCTGCCTCGGCCGGCACGGCAAGCACGGCGGTGCGTGGCGGGCGCGGGGTCTTGTCCTTGGGATCACCAGCGTTGCGAACCTGGCCATCGTTGGCGACGGCGATCTGCTCGCCGTAGGTCAGGACACGCACCCCGGGCAGCACCACCTGGGCGCTGACGACGCGGTCGGTGCTCTGCTGGTCCTGGACGAAAAGCATGACGTCGACGTAATCGCCGGGGAGCACGAACCCGCCGCCGCCGATCACCTCGTCCACGGCGATGGCCATGGCCCGCTCGTCCGGGCGGATGGTCCGCGCCAGCGGGCCGCCGGGCTCCATCAGCGCTGCGGAAAGAATGCTTCCGGCCGGCACAGCGACCCAGACACGCTGCCCGATCAGTGCGTCCGGCTTGGGATAACTGCCCGCCGGTGCGGTATGCAGCAGTTCGATGGCCAGATCGTCCTTGCCGATCACCGTCAGCGCGGACAGGTCACGCCGCGCTACCACGACAGGCGTACGCTGCAACTTGTCCGCTTCCGCCATCACTACCGGCGCCCCTTCCTGCACCACACCGGTGACCGGCGCAGCCGGCTTTCCCACGGATAACCCCAGATATCCCACAACCCCAGCACACAACAGCAACAGCCCGGCGAAAACCATCAGCACCTTGCTATTCATGTCCACTTCCTTGGCGTTATCGGGAAAGGTGAACCTGGCGGTCCACAGCCTGATCGGAAGTCACAACACCGGCGCCGCCGGTATACGTCCTTCAGACCCTTATAGTTTTTTCGACCCGACAGGAAAGTTCGATAAGACCCCTTCCTCATAACGAGAGACTGCTTGTTCCAAAGCAGAATTTAGTTGCTGCGGATATAGCGTCAAATGCCGGCGATGAAATTCCAATCCTCAGTTAGTTCTACTTCGCCATGACTATAACTTTGGTATTAGCGCTATTTGATCAATTGCATTCCGCCATACCGAGCCTAGCCTGACGGTGAAGTCGGGGCGCCGCCCCGGAGGTGCCGCCAGGAGCAACCGCGATGAACCTGAACATCAAAGACCTGACTCTGAAGCTCTACTGCAAGGCCAAGGCATTCGCAGCCGACAAGGAAGGCGCTACTGCTATTGAATATGCGGTTATCGCCGGGTTGATCGGGGTGGTCATCATTGCCGGGGCACGCATCCTCGGAACTGATATCAGCACCATGTTCACCAATATCGGCGGCTCGCTACCAACCGGAACCGCACCGTAATCGGAAATCGCGCTTCCGCAGCACGACAAGAGAACTTCCTCCCCGGCCGCCATGAATGGCGGCCGGGTATATATCCCTATTCAGGTTAAAGTCTTCCGCCATCCAGCCGATACATCCTGCCTACCCCTTGTTCCACCTGCAGGATGCTTTTCCAATGCTTCGCTCGCTGTCCTTCGCCAAGAAGATCCTTCTGGCGGCCTCCCTCGTGGTCATCTTCGCCTTCGCCTGCTTCATCCTCTTCAACGACTTCCGCCAACGCGAGGCGATTCACACCGCCACCGACTCCAAACTGACCGAGGTCGGCAGCCTGACCGCCAGCAACATCCAGAGCTGGCTGGAAGGCCGCATCCACCTGGTGGAAAGCGAAGCCGCGCAACTGGCTGAGCAGGAGCCGACGCCCGAGCGCATCCAGCACGTGCTGGAGCAGCAGGTGTTCCAGAAGAACTTCGAATCGGTCTACCTCGGCGAAGCGGCCAGCGGCGTGTTCACCATGCGCCCCTATGCGCCGATGCCCGATGGCTACGACCCGCGCCAGCGCGGCTGGTACAAGGACGCCGTGGCCGCTGGCCGCCTGATCGTCACCGAGCCCTTCCTGGACGCCGGCACCAACGAGCAGATCCTCGCCATGTCCATGCCGGTGATGCGCAATGGCCAACTGATCGGTGTCGCCGCCGGCGACATGAAGCTGGAAACCATCACCGCCATCATCAACTCGCTGAAGTTCGACGGTAACGGCTACGCCTTCCTGGTCAGCGACAGCGGCAAGATCCTGCTGCACCCGGACAGCCAGCAGATCTTCAAGAACCTCTCCGACATCTACCCGCACGGTGCCCCGAAAGTGCAGGCCGGCGTGCAGGAAGTCAGCCTCAACGGCGAGGACCAGCTGGTGTCCATGTCCCCGGTGAAGGGCCTGCCGGGCGTCACCTGGTACGTCGCCCTGGTGCTGGACAAGGGCGCGGCCTACTCCATGCTCAGCGACTTCCGCACCTCGGCCATCATTGCCACCGCCATCGCCATCGTCGCCATCCTGCTCCTGCTGGGCATGCTGATCCGCGTGCTGATGGCCCCGCTGACCGACATGGGCCGCGCCATGCAGGACATCGCCCAGGGCGACGGCGACCTCACCCAGCGCCTGAAGGTCGCCAGCAACGACGAGTTCGGCGTGCTGGCCAACGCCTTCAACCGCTTCGTCGAGCGCATCCACGAATCCATCCGCGAAGTGGCCTCCACCGCGCGCAGCCTGCACGACGTTTCGCAGCTGGTGGTCAACGCCTCCAACTCGTCCATGAGCAACTCCGACGAGCAGGCCAACCGCACCAACAGCGTGGCTGCCGCGATCAACGAGCTGGGCGCCGCCGCCCAGGAAATCGCCCGCAACGCCGCCGATGCCTCGCACCACGCCACCGACGCCTCGCATCAGGCCGGCGATGGCCGCCAGGTGGTCGAGCAGACCATCAGCGCGATGAACCAGCTGTCCGACAAGATCAGCTCGGCCTGCGCCAACATCGAGGCACTGAACAGCCGCACGGTGAACATCGGGCAGATCCTCGAAGTGATCAAGGGCATCTCCGAGCAGACCAACCTGCTGGCCCTGAACGCCGCCATCGAAGCAGCCCGCGCCGGGGAAGCCGGCCGTGGCTTCGCCGTGGTCGCCGACGAGGTGCGCAACCTGGCGCACCGCGCCCAGGAATCGGCGCAGCAGATCCAGAAGATGATCGAGGAACTGCAAGTCGGCGCCCGCGAAGCCGTGGACACCATGACCGAAAGCCAGCGCTACAGCCTGGAAAGCGTGGAGATCGCCAACCGCGCCGGCGAGCGCCTGGCCAGCGTCACCCACCGCATCGGCGAGATCGACTCGATGAACCAGTCGGTGGCCACCGCCACCGAGGAGCAGACCGCCGTGGTCGACTCGCTGAACATGGACATCACCGAGATCAATACCCTGAACCAGGAAGGCGTGGAGAACCTGCAGGCGACCCTGCGTGCCTGCGCCGACCTGGAGAACCAGGCCGGGCGCCTGCGCCAGTTGGTGGACAGCTTCCGCATCTGATCCCAGCGGAAACGAAAAAGGCGCCTCTGGGCGCCTTTTTCTATTTCCTACCCGCCAGTGCAAACCCATAGGAGCGCGCCATGCGCGCGAATCGCGGGCATGGCCCGCTCCTACAGGGGATATCGAGGCCGTCCCCGACCGTTCGTCCGCCTGCCTCAAGCTTCCACTCGGCGAGCCGACAGCAAGAGTGAAGGTCCACGAGAACAATGAATCCAGTCGGGCCCGATATCACCACCGGCACATGGGAGTGCCGGCCCCGCCCGCCCGGTCACCCGCCGCGCAGGCTCTGTCCGCTCCGTCACCACACGGACGGGCGCGCTGCGGCGACATCGGATCTGTCGCCCAGACCCACGCCGTTCTGGCATCCCACTACTTCCGGACTCGACGCAGCATGATCAAGAGCCTGAAATTCAGCCATAAGATCCTCCTGGCCGCCTCGCTTGTGGTTTTCTCCGCCTTTGCCCTCTTCACCCTCTACAACGACTACTTGCAGCGCAACGCGATCCGCGATGATCTCGAAAGCTACCTGCGAGAAATGGGCACGGTGACCGCCAACAATATCCAGAGCTGGCTGGGCGGCCGGCTGCTGCTGATCGAAAGCACCGCGCAGACCCTCGCCCGCGACAGCGCCCCTGAGCAGCTCGCCGCGCAGCTGGAGCAGGACACCCTGCACAATACCTTCATGTTCACCTACCTGGGCCAGCAGGACGGTACCTTCACCATGCGTCCGAAGGACTCCCTGCCCGCCGACTACGACCCGCGCACCCGCCCCTGGTACAAGGACGCCCTGGCCGCCGGCGGCACCACGCTGACCGAACCGTACATCGACGCGTCGACCCAGCAGCTGGTCATCACCGTTGCCACCCCGGCCCGCTCCGGCGGCAAGACCATCGGCGTAGTCGGTGGCGACATCGGCCTGAAGACCCTGGTGCAGATCATCAACTCGCTGGACTTCAGCGGCATGGGCTACGCCTTCCTGGTCAGCGGTGACGGCAAGATCCTCGTGCACCCGGACAAGAACCTGGTGATGAAGACCCTGGCCGAGGTCTACCCGCAGAACACCCCGCGCATCGGCGCCGGCTTCAGCGAGGCCGAACTGGACGGCCATACGCGCATCCTCAGCTTCACCCAGGTGCAGGGGCTGCCCTCGGTGAACTGGTACATCGGCCTGTCCATCGACAAGGACGCGGCCTACGCAATGCTGAGCAAGTTCCGCGCCTCGGCCATCATTGCCGCAGCCATCGCCATCGTCGCCATCCTGCTCCTGCTGGGCATGCTGATCCGCGTGCTGATGGCCCCGCTGACCGACATGGGCCGCGCCATGCAGGACATCGCCCAGGGCGACGGCGACCTCACCCAGCGCCTGAAGGTCGCCAGCAACGACGAGTTCGGCGTGCTGGCCAACGCCTTCAACCGCTTCGTCGAGCGCATCCACGAATCCATCCGCGAAGTGGCCTCCACCGCGCGCAGCCTGCACGACGTTTCGCAGCTGGTGGTCAACGCCTCCAACTCGTCCATGAGCAACTCCGACGAGCAGGCCAACCGCACCAACAGCGTGGCTGCCGCGATCAACGAGCTGGGCGCCGCCGCCCAGGAAATCGCCCGCAACGCCGCCGATGCCTCGCACCACGCCACCGACGCCTCGCACCAGGCCGGCGATGGCCGCCAGGTGGTCGAGCAGACCATCAGCGCGATGAACCAGCTGTCCGACAAGATCAGCTCGGCCTGCGCCAACATCGAGGCACTGAACAGCCGCACGGTGAACATCGGGCAGATCCTCGAAGTGATCAAGGGCATCTCCGAGCAGACCAACCTGCTGGCCCTGAACGCCGCCATCGAAGCAGCCCGCGCCGGGGAAGCCGGCCGTGGCTTCGCCGTGGTCGCCGACGAGGTGCGCAACCTGGCGCACCGCGCCCAGGAATCGGCGCAGCAGATCCAGAAGATGATCGAGGAGCTGCAGGTCGGCGCCCGCGAAGCCGTGGACACCATGACCGAAAGCCAGCGCTACAGCCTGGAAAGCGTGGAGATCGCCAACCGCGCCGGCGAGCGCCTGGCCAGCGTCACCCACCGCATCGGCGAGATCGACTCGATGAACCAGTCGGTGGCCACCGCCACCGAGGAGCAGACCGCCGTGGTCGACTCGCTGAACATGGACATCACCGAGATCAACACCCTGAACCAGGAAGGCGTGGAGAACCTGCAGGCGACCCTGCGCGCCTGCGCCGACCTGGAGAACCAGGCCGGGCGCCTGCGCCAGTTGGTGGACAGCTTCCGCATCTGATCTCAGCGGAAACGAAAAAGGCGCCTCTGGGCGCCTTTTTCTATTTCCTACCCGCCAGTGCAAACCCGTAGGAGCGCTGGGGGCGTCTTGCCCTTATTCGCGATGGGCGGGCATGGCCCGCCCATCGCCGTCAGCGTCGCTTGCTTCCACCCAGCAAGGCACCCATCAGGCCTCGCACCAATTCCCGGCCGATCTGGTTGGCCGCCTGCCGGACCACGGACTTCGCCGTCTGGCTGGCCAGGGTACCGAGCAACTCACCGGCCAGCCCACCCAGGTCGCTGCCGATCCCCTTCTCTTCCGTGGGCGCCATCTTGTTATCGGCGCGCCCGGTCAACTTCTCGTAGGCAGATTCGCGGTCGATCGGCTGGTCGTAGCGCCCCGCCAGCGGCGAACGGCGAATCACCTCGGCGCGCTCGGCGTCGGTCAGCGGGCCGATGCGAGATTGCGGCGGCGCCACGGTGACGCGCTGGACCATGGCCGGGGTGCCCTTCTCCTCCAGGGTACCCACCAGCGCCTCGCCGATGCCCAGCTCGGTGAGCACCTTGAGACTGTCGAACGCCGGGTTGGGACGGAAACCATCGGCCACCGCGCGCAGGGACTTCTGTTCCTTGGCGGTGAAAGCACGCAGGCCATGCTGGATACGCAGGCCAAGCTGGGCCAGCACGTCATCGGGCAGGTCGCTCGGCGATTGGGTCACGAAATACACACCCACGCCCTTGGAGCGGATCAGCCGCACCACCTGTTCCAGGCGGTCCTGCAGCGCCTTGGGCGTACCGTTGAACAACAGGTGCGCCTCGTCGAAGAACAGCGCGAGGATCGGTTTGTCGGCATCACCGCGCTCCGGCAACTGCTCGAACAGTTCAGCCAGCAGCCAGAGCAGGAAGGTGGCGTAGACCTTCGGCGCGTCATGCACCAGCTTGCTGGCATCGAGCAGGTGAATGCGCCCGCGCCCGTCGGGCTCGGGGTGCAGCAGGTCCTCCAGTTGCAGCGCCGGCTCGCCGAAGAACGCCTCGGCGCCCTGCTGCTCCAGCAACGCCAGGCGGCGCAGCAGGGCCTGGGAAGAAGCCGCGGTGAACAGCGCGCGGTCCTCGCCGAGGACTTCCGGGTGCTCCTTGAAGTGATTGAGCAGCGCCTTGAGGTCCTTCAGGTCGAGCAGCAGCAAGCCTTCACGATCCGCCACCTTGAACGCGGCGAACAGCGCGGCCTGCTGACTCTCGGTCAGCTCCAGCAAGTTGGCCAGCAGCAGCGGCCCCATCTCCGACAAGGTGGTGCGCAGCGGGTGCCCGGACTTGCCGGCGACATCCCACAGGCTCACCGGATACGCCTTGGCGGTGTAGTTCAGCCAGGGCATGCTGGCGATGCGCTCGGCCACCTTGCCCTGCGGGTTGCCGGCGGCGGCGATGCCGCACAGGTCGCCCTTGATGTCAGCGGCGAAGACCGCGATGCCAGCATCGCTGAAGGACTCGGCCAGGCGCTGTAGGGTGACGGTTTTGCCGGTGCCGGTGGCGCCGGCGATCAGGCCGTGGCGGTTGGCGAGCTTCCAGGCCTGGCCGACCGGCTGGCCGTCGGGACCTGCGCCAATGATGAGTTCGTTCGTGGCTGACATCCGTCACTCCCCGTCAATGGATGATCGCAATGGGTTGTCCGCTAAGACTGGCGCGTCACGCTGCACTGCGCAAACCGGCGTGCTCAGACCTTGAAGACGTGTTTGAGATAGTGGAGGAAGTTCTCGTCCCTGCACTGGGTCTTGCCCGGTGTATCGGAAATCTTCGCCACCGGGTGACCATTGCAGGCGGTCATCTTCAGCACGATGTTCATCGGCGCTGCATCAGGCACATCGCAGGTGAACTGGGTGCCGATGCCGAAGCTGACGTCGATACGACCGCGCAGTGCCCGGTAGATTTCCAGGGCACGTGGCAGGTTCAGGCCATCGGAGAACACCAGGGTCTTGCTGCGCGGATCGATCCCCAGGCGCTCGTAGTGACGGATAGCCTTTTCCGCCCACGCCAGCGGGTCCCCCGAGTCATGGCGCAGGCCGTCGAAGAGCTTGGCGAAATACAGGTCGAAATCGGCCAGGAAGGCATCCATGGTGATGCAGTCGGTCAAGGCGATCCCCAGCTGGCCACGGTACTCGCGAACCCAGCAGTCGAGGGCGGCGGCCTGGCTGTCGATCAGGCGCGGGCCGAGCTGCTGGTGCGCCATCAGCCACTCATGGGCCATGGTACCCAGCGGCTTCACCCCCAGCATCCGCGCCAGGTGCACGTTGCTGGTACCGACAAAGTGGCCGGGGAAGTCATCGCGCAGGTCTCGCACTACCGCCTCCTGCACCGGATAGGAGAAGCGCCGGCGAGTGCCGAAGTCGGCCATCTTGAAACCGGCCAGCTCCTCGGCGCTGGCCTCGCCACGCAGCCAGTGGAGCTTCTCCTGCAGGCGATCGCGCACCGCCGTCAGCGAAGCCCCCGGATAGCGGTGCCGGTTGCGCACTTCGCTGATGGTCGCCAGCAGCGGTACCTCGAAGAGGATCACATGCAGCCAGGGACCCTTGAGGCGGAGGAAGAACTCGCCGTTCTCGACGCCCAGCTCCACATAGCAGGGATTGAAGCGGAACAGCCCCAGGAAGCGGATGAAGTCCGGCTTGAAGAACGGAATGCGTTCGAGAAAGGTCAGCTCCTGAGGGGCGAACGACAGCTGTGACAGGTACTCCACCTGCTCGCGAACAGGGTCGAGGTAGGCGCGCAGGTCTTCCTCGTTGCGGCAGCGAAACTCCCACTCCACCTCGGCGTTGGGATAGTTGTGCAGTACCGCCTGCATCATGCTCAGCTTGTAGAAGTCGGTATCCAGCAGGTTCTGCACGATCCGCCGGGAAAATACGCTGTCGCTCATGCTCGTCTCGTTGCAGGCTCCGAACCGGCAGTCTAAACCCGTCGCCCACAAAAAACCCCGCCTAAGCGGGGTTCTCGTGAGATACGCGAAGTCAGCGCGACTGCGCGACAGCGCCCTGGGACATGCCGAACAGGAACAGCAGCAGGTCCTGGTCCGGACTGACCGCCTGCTTGTGACGCACATTGGGCGGTACCGGACAGGACCCCGAATCTGCCCTGCTCGAAATGACCGAGGGAGAAGGTTCATGCCAGGCGGCTGCCGCCAGGGTTGCCACCCCGAGCGCGCCGATCAGGAGCAAACTTCGCGTAACTTCTAACTTCATGTCTGCAACCCTTTGATGGCGCTGCCAAACGCCGCTTGGTAACCATAGACAAAGGCCTGCCACTGCGCCTCTGTCCACGACGAACGGCGTTTCACCTGGCGAAGGTCATGACGCGCGGCGCGCTGGGCGCTGAAACGTCGGCGGGCCTTCTCCATGTCGATCAGCGCCACTTCAATCTTGTCGCCGTCCACCTGCACGAATACGTGCTTGAGGTACAGGCAGCCATGCTGCCAATGACCGGCGTTAAGTTTGGCAAGGGTACTACCGTATTGTTGCAGAATGCGTTGATGCAGCGCTTCGCCCCAACGTTCGTGGTCGCCACGGGCGTAGCAGTCTTCCAGGCTGGAGAAACCATCGAGGGACTCGGTGACCAGCAGCGCCTGCCATTCGCCGTTGACCTTGCGGCAACCGGCGTAGACCAGGGTTGGCACCTTGACGCCCAGGGCCTCGGCGGCCTTCAGTGCATCACGCTCACGAATGGCGGTGGGGTAACCGAAGGGATGCAGCAGATCGCGATAGATGTGCCCCATCTGCTGCTTGCGGTACAGCATGCGCCCATCGGCGGTCAGCACGCGCTGCACACCGCTTTCGCCGCCGCGCCGCCGATTCGGTTCCTCTACCCATTTGCCGGGAATCTGCAACCAGCGATCGATAGCGTTTTCACCGGAAATTTGCTGCAGAGATGCCAGATCAGCGGCCATTGTTACTCCTTACGCAGAATGTAGACCCGCCACATGTGGATGAACGGGACGAAATCAATGTGGTCCTGAACCTTGAAGCCAGCTTGGCGGAACTCCGCCTCGATGGTCTTGGTCGGAATCACGAAACGGTTCTGGTAGGCGTGCTTCTCGCGAGATGCTTCGGCGCGCTTGCGTTTCCAGGACTTGAAGTTGCCATCCACCCACAGCGACAGGATCACGGAGTCACGGGTGACGCGGTGGAACTCGCGCAACATGGTCAGGCGGTCATCCACTTCGCCGATGTGGTGCATCAGACGCATCGAGAAGATGCTGTCGACGGCGCCGTCCGGCAGATCGATGGAAAACGCGGAAGTCTGCAAAGGTCGAACGCGTTTTACAACCTCTTCCGGCTGGCCGGCACAGGCGACCGCGATCATGTCCGGCGAGTTGTCGGCGCCGATGATCACGCGGTTTTCCTTTTCGGCCAGCATCGGCCAGAAGCGCCCGGCGCCGCACGGCAGGTCGAGCACCAGGTTGGGCTGACCGGCGAGTTTGAGTGCCTGACGAGCTACTTGGACATCCCGCCAGTGGGAAAGTTTCCGCGACAGCCCGGCCTGGTGCTTACGCAGATAGCGCTCGGCGTGCTCGCGGTCGTACTTCTGGGAAAACTCCAGATCGACAGATTTGTCACTCATCGGATGATTACCTATCCCAATTTCAGGACGAACAATGCAAACCAGCCTGTCACAGACGGGTCACTCACTTGTGAAGTTTTCGTCAAGCCGCGACTAGGCAAACTTCGAAGCGACAGCCATGCGGTTCAACGGGGTGCAGGCTGACGTTCCAACACTCCGAGGCGCAGATGCGCTTGACCAGCGACAGCCCCAGCCCAAGCCCCTCACCACGTGGGTTCACACCCCGCACGAATGGCTGGAACACGCGCTCGCGCTGCTCTTCGGGGATTCCCGCGCCGGTATCCTCGACCCAGAACCCGGTCGCGGAAAGTTGTAAACGGATGCTGCCGGTTTCGGTGTAATGCATGGCATTACGCAGCAGGTTGCCCATCACCGAACGCAGGAAGGGTGCATTGAACTGGCCAGGCATGGCATCCGCCCCACCGAACTCCAGCCGCAACCCCTTCGCCTCGATCGGTTCGCGCCATTGCGTAACCAGCTCCTCGGCAATCTGCCGCAGGCCCGCCTGCGGGACGATGCCCATGTCCTTGCGTTGTGCGCGCGCCAGCAGCAGGAATGTCTGTACCAGGTCGCGCATTTCCTCGGTGGCGCTGGTCATTCTCGCCAGCTGACTTCGCGCCCTGGCGCTCAACCCCGGCTCCTCGGCCAGCAACTCGCAACTGGTGGCGATCACCATCAAGGGCGTACGCAGTTCGTGGCTGACGTCACTGGTGAAGAGTTTCTCCCGGGTCAGCACGTCGTGCAGGCGCCCCATGGCGTAATCGAAGGCCGAGGCCAGCTCGCCCACTTCGTCGTTGGCGTAGTCGGGCGCCATCGGCGGCGCCAGGTCCAGCAGCTGGTCGCGGTGGCGTACCTGGCGCGCCAGGCGGGCCACCGGCTCCATGACCTTGCGCGACAGCAGCCAGCCCAGCAGGCCAGCCAGCGTCAGGCTGAGCACATAGCCGGTGACCACGGACGCGTAGAGCACCTGCTCGCGCGCCTCGAAATCACTCTGGTCCTGCAGCAGCACGAAGCGCCGGCCGCCTTGATCGCGCACCAGCGCATGGAAGGACAGTTCGCCGTCGAAGACTTCGTGGAAGCCTTCATCCAGACGGCGCAGCGCCGGCGGCATGGCGTATATGCCCTGGGCGTCACTGATGAAGAAGCGCATGCCGGGATCGAGTTTCGGCGACTGGCCGGTTCCCAGGTCCGCCTCGAGAATCCGATCGAGCTCACCGCCCAGATCGTGGGAGATGAGCCGCTCCTCGACGACGTGGACCACCCCGACGATCCCCACCGAAAAGAGTCCGCCGACTGCGGCGGTCATGAGTACGAAGGCAAAGACAATCCGACGGGAAAGGCTCTGCTTATACTCCATTCGCTTCCTCCGCCAGGCGGTAGCCGACGCCGTGCACGGTGTGCAGCAGCGACGAAGCGAAAGGCTTGTCGATCACCTGGCGGAGTTGGTGGACATGGCTGCGCAAGCTGTCGCTGTCGGGGCAGTCATCGCCCCAGACGGCCTCTTCGAGAACGTCGCGGCGTACCACGTGGGGACTTTTCTGCATCAGCACGGCCAGCAGCTTCAGGCCGATGGGGTTGAGCTTGAGCGGCTTGCCGCTGCGGTTCACTTCCAGCGTATCGAGGTTGTAGCTCAGCTCGCCGACCTGCAGCTCGCGGCGTCCGCCGCCCTGGCTGCGGCGCAGCACGGCCTCGATGCGGGCCGCCAGCTCCGACAGGGCAAACGGTTTCAACAGGTAATCGTCGGCGCCTGAGCGGAAGCCCTGCAGGCGGTCGTCCAGCTGATCACGGGCGGTGAGCATGATCACCGGAGTGTCGCGTCGGGCATCCTCGCGCAGCCGGCGGCACAGCGTGAAGCCGTCCAGCCCCGGCAGCATGACGTCGAGCACGATCAGGTCGTAATGGGAGGTAGCCGCCAGGTGCAGCCCGGAAAGCCCGTCCTGCGCGCAATCCACCGTATACCCCTTGAGTCCGAGGTAGTCGGCCATATTCGCCAGAATGTCCCGATTGTCTTCAACCAACAGAATGCGCATGAACTCTCCTCCGAAGTGCACACTAGCCTATCTTCCTTAAACGGAACTTAAACGGGTTTGACATAAATTTCACATTCTATTGACAGCTGAGCGACGCCGGCGAGAGGAGTATTCGCGCCCGTTTTCTCGCCCACTGCCTCTGATGATGCTGTGGCTGGTCGCCGCGCTTTCGGTGTTCAAGCGGGCCAGGACGCCCTCGGGGCCTTGGTGGGACTCATCGAGAAACGCCCGCACGGCCACGTCAGGCAGAGGATCATCGCCCCCTGCTCCGCCCTGGCCTCCAGCCTTGCAGCTTTATCGGCCGATCACGCAGGCTGGCGTGCAAGCTCCCGCCACACTGAACGCTGCGCGAGGCTCAGTCGGCGTCGCCAACGACGCCGAACTCGATCGGCGTCTTCACGTAGAACAGCTTGACCCCGGCCTGGCGGATCACCGCGAAGATCCGCTCGGACTCCTCGGCGGTTACCGCCATGGTGACTTCCTGCGGCTGGTCGGCCAGTTCGAAGAAATGCGCGTAGTGAATCCGCCCGGTCTTGCCAAATCCTTCGCTCGCGCTCATCAAGGTCGCACCGCGCACGCCTTGGCGCCGCGCTTCCTCCAGCAGCCACTGGGCCAGCGGCAGGCCGGCATGCTTGCGATCCTGCTGGGTGAAGAACTTCAGCTGGAAACCGTTCACGTCTACCTCCCCGCGCTCAGCGGCCCATCAGCCAGTGGACCGACAGCAGGCCCAGCATGGTCATCAGCAGCGAACCCACCAGATGCGTGGCGACCGCACCCAGCGCCCAGACCAGACGGCCTTGCTGCAGCAGGACCACGACCTCGGCGGAAAAGGTCGAGAAGGTGGTCAGGCCACCGCAGAAGCCGGTAATGATCAGTAAACGCCATTCTGGCGCCAGGCCCGGGGTATTGGCGAAGAAGGCGATGGCCGCGCCGATGATGTAGCCGCCGACAAGGTTGGCAACCACCGTACCCGGCGGCAAGGAAGGCAGCAGCGTGTTGAGCTTGAGCCCGAGCACCCAACGCAGCAGTGCGCCGAGGGCGGCTCCGAGGGATACGGCGAGAATGGATTTCCACATGATCCTGTCCTGGGGAAGGTGTTTGGACAGGCTGCAGGCGAGCGCCTACGCGCCTTTCCAGGTCTATGCGTAGGCATCATCAGCCACGAGGGCGGTTGAAGGAGGAATGCCATCTCCTGCGGCGCAGTCTGGCATAACCCTCACGCATGAAAAAGCCCCGCCTAAGCGGGGCTTCTTCTTACAGCAGGTGCCGGGTGGCTTACATCATGCCGCCCATGCCGCCCATGCCGCCCATGTCCGGCATGGCCGGAGCAGCTTTGTCGTCGACCACTTCGGCAACCATGGCCTCGGTGGTGACCATCAGGCCGCCGATGGAAGCAGCAGCTTGCAGGGCCGAACGGGTGACTTTGGCCGGATCGAGGATACCCATCTCGATCATGTCGCCGTACACGCCGGTAGCAGCGTTGTAGCCGAAGTTGCCCGAACCTTGCTTGACCTTGTCGACCACTACGCTCGGCTCGTCGCCGGAGTTGGCAACGATCTGGCGCAGCGGAGCTTCAACGGCGCGACGCAGCAGCGCGATACCGACGTTCTGGTCTTCGTTATCGCCCTTCAGGCCTTCGATGGCTTGCAGAGCACGCACCAGAGCGACGCCGCCGCCAGGAACCACGCCTTCTTCCACCGCAGCACGGGTAGCGTGCAGGGCGTCTTCAACGCGGGCTTTCTTCTCTTTCATCTCGACTTCGGTGGCAGCGCCGACCTTGATCACGGCAACACCGCCGGCCAGCTTGGCCAGACGCTCTTGCAGCTTCTCACGGTCGTAGTCCGAGGAGGTGTCTTCGACCTGCTTGCGGATCTGCAGAACGCGGGCTTCGATGTCAGCCTGAGCGCCAGCGCCGTCGATGATGGTGGTGTTTTCCTTGCTCAGGACGACGCGCTTGGCGTTGCCCAGGTGCTCCAGGGTAGCGCCTTCCAGGCTCAGACCGACTTCTTCGGAGATGACGGTACCGCCGGTCAGGATAGCGATGTCCTGCAGCATGGCCTTGCGGCGGTCGCCGAAGCCCGGAGCCTTGACGGCCGCGACCTTGACGATGCCACGCATGTTGTTGACGACCAGGGTAGCCAGGGCTTCGCCTTCGACGTCTTCAGCCACGATCAGCAGCGGACGGCCAGCTTTGGCAACGGCTTCCAGCACCGGCAGCATTTCGCGGATGTTGGAGATCTTCTTGTCGACCAGCAGCAGCAGCGGGCCATCAAGCTCGGCAACCATGGTGTCCGGCTTGTTGATGAAGTAGGGGGACAGGTAGCCACGGTCGAACTGCATGCCTTCTACGACGGACAGTTCGTTTTCCAGGCCCGAGCCTTCTTCAACGGTGATCACGCCTTCCTTACCGACTTTTTCCATGGCTTCGGCAATGATGTTGCCGATGGATTCGTCGGAGTTGGCGGAGATGGTGCCAACCTGGGCGATGGCCTTGGTGTCAGCGCACGGCTTGGCCAGGTCTTTGAGCTGGGCAACGATAGCGATGGTCGCCTTGTCGATGCCGCGCTTGAGGTCCATCGGGTTCATGCCTGCAGCGACGGCCTTCAGGCCTTCGTTGACGATGGCCTGAGCCAGAACGGTAGCGGTGGTGGTGCCGTCACCGGCAGCGTCGTTGGCCTTGGAGGCAACGTCTTTCACCAGCTGGGCGCCCATGTTCTCGAACTTGTCTTTGAGTTCGATTTCCTTGGCGACGGAAACGCCGTCCTTGGTGATGGTCGGAGCGCCGAAGCTCTTGTCCAGGATGACGTTACGGCCTTTCGGGCCGAGGGTAGCTTTGACGGCGTCGGCCAGGACGTTCACGCCGACCAGCATTTTCTTGCGAGCGGAATCGCCGAACTTAACTTCTTTAGCAGCCATGTTCTGTTTCCTCTAAATCGAATTCAGTGGGGTTGGGGGACGGACTGGATCAGTCTTCCAGGACGGCGAGGATCTCGGATTCGCCCATCACCAGCAGCTCTTCACCGTCGACCTTGATGGCGTTGCTGCCCGAGTACGGGCCGAAGACCACCTTGTCACCCACTTTCACTGCCAGAGCGCGAACTTCGCCGTTGTCCAGCACGCGGCCGGCACCGACGGCGACCACTTCACCGCGGTTCGGCTTCTCGGCGGCGGAACCCGGCAGCACGATGCCGCCTGCGGTCTTGGTCTCTTCCTCGCTGCGACGAATGACGACGCGGTCATGCAGAGGACGAAGCTTCATAGTCGTAACTCTCCCAAACAGTGATTTCCAACGGCCGGATCGATGCCCGGCAGGTTTTATTGAATCCGGCGGTGCCGGTTTGCGACCCGGATGGCGAATCGCGTAAAGAGCAGCCTGTCCGTGTGACAGGGACCTTGCGGTGTCCGGAACATAAGGTCACTGCAAGGCATTTCAAGTGTGTGAAGAAAAAATTTTTGCGCGGACGGGTGCGAAGAGCCGCCTGGGCGGCCCGACGCTCAACGCAGACGGTCGCGGTCTTCCTCGCGGCGCTGGTATTCGCCCTCGATCACATTGGGGCCACCGCGCTGCTGGGCAGCCGGATCGTCAGCGAAGGCGCGCCGGCGCTCGGCCTGCGCCTGCATGCGTTGGCGCACGCGGCCGAGCATCAGGTGCCGGGTGAAGGGGATCAGGCAGAGGATGCCGATGATGTCGCTGATGAAGCCGGGCAGCATCAGCAGGCCGCCGCCCAGGGCAATCACCAGGCCCTCGAGCATTTCCTGCTCGGGCAACTCGCCGCGACTCAGGCGCTCACGGGCGCGCATCGCGGTGGCGAAACCGGCGACCCGCAGCACCGCCGCGCCGATGAAGGCGCCAGCGATGATCAGCAACAGGGTCCAGCCCACACCGATCACGCTACCGACCTTGATCATCACGGCCAGCTCGATCAGCGGGAACAACAGAATCAGAAACAGGGGAACTCGCATCGATGAATCCTTGGCGGGGTAATTGCCCGGGTAAAGGCTAGGTGGCGACGCCCCGCCATGATTTCAAGGGTTAGCTCAGGGGATGACTCAGGCCTGGATCACTTCATTGCCCGGCCAGACTTCCGCCCGCGCCAGTTGCACCAGGGCCTGGCGCACCTCGCCAGGATCCGCGCACGGCGCGGGGAACGGCAGCCAGTGCAGGGCCTGGCCGATACGCAGGTGGAAACCTTCTGTATCAATTCCCGCCAGTTCCGGCGTCGCATCACCCGGCAGCCCGGCCAGTTGGACATAGTGCGCCACGGCAGTGGCATGGTCACTGTTCATGTGCCCGACCATGCTCCGCTCCACCTCGCCGACGAAGGGATTGGCCAGCGGCACGCTCTCGGCGCCCAGCCAGTGGATGTCGCCGAAACCGCCGATGTAGCGCCATTGCACCGGTTCCAGGACCCAGAAATCGAAGTCATGGACGATGTGGTAGTCCTGCGAACCGGGGAAATAACGGTAATAACGATCGGCGACATCGGCGATGGCATCGACGTCCTCGATCTGCCGCGCCTCGGCCAGCAGGGTCAGGCGGCCGGCGGCCTGGATGTCGGCAGCGCTGCGCTCACCGATCAGCAGCGAGCATTTGCCGTCCTGCAGCAGGTTGTGGGTGTGCTGGGCGATACGGCTGATCAGGATCAGAGGGCGGCCAGCCTGGTCCAGGCAATACGGCACCACCGAGCCGAAAGGGAACCCCGGCCACTTTTTCGAGTGGGTGGAGAGCACCCCGCGGTATTCCTTGAGCAGCAATTCTCGGGCATTCTTAGCGGCTTTCACGCTCACCTTTATGACTCCTCGCAAAGAATCCGTCGTAAAACGGACGGGCAGGATGACTCTGTTCTCAGCTGCCGGCGAGGCCTCTCACCAGAAACTGCTCGTGGGGTTCTTCAGATGCAATTGAAAGACAAGGTCATCATCATCACCGGCGGCTGCCAGGGCCTGGGGCGCGCCATGGGCGAGTACCTCGCCGCCAAGGGCGCCCGCCTGGCGCTGGTTGACCTCAACGCCGAAAAACTGGACGAAGCCGTGGCCGCCTGCAAGGCCGCCGGCGGTGACGCCCGTGCCTATCTGTGCAACGTCGCCAATGAGGAACAGGTTACCCACATGGTGGCCCAGGTCGCCAGCGACTTCGGCGCCATCAACGGCCTGGTCAACAACGCCGGCATCCTGCGCGACGGCCTGACCATCAAGGTCAAGGACGGCGAACTGAGCAAGATGAGCCTGGCCCAGTGGCAGGCAGTGATCGACGTGAACCTGACTGGCGTGTTCCTCTGCACCCGCGAAGTTGCCGCGAAGATGATCGAACTGAAGAACGAAGGCGCGATCGTCAACATCTCCTCCATCTCCCGCGCCGGCAACATGGGCCAGGCCAACTACTCCGCGGCCAAGGCCGGCGTCGCAGCCGACACCGTGGTCTGGGCGAAGGAACTGGCACGCTACGGCATCCGCGTGGCGGGCGTTGCTCCCGGTTTCATCGAGACCGACATGGTCGCCAGCATGAAGCCCGAAGCCCTGGAGAAGATGACCTCCGGCATTCCGCTCAAGCGCCTGGGCAAGCCGCTGGAGATCGCTCACTCGGTGGCCTATATCCTCGAGAACGATTACTACACCGGCCGCGTGCTGGAGCTGGACGGCGGCCTGCGCCTGTAATCCGCCCGCCCAATAAAATGCCCCGCCATGTGCGGGGCTTTTTATTGGCGCTCTTGCAGGAGCAACTGTCTTTGGGGCTCCCGCGTTCGCGGGAGTGACGATGTCATGCACCGCCCTCCGCAATCGTCTTCCCCGCGAACGCGGGGATCCAGAAACAATGCAGGAGCGGAGCTTCTCCACAATATCCAGGCGAAGCCGCCCCCCCTTGTGGCCGGCCTGGCGGCCGGATCGCGGATAAGATCCGCTCCTACGGGAGCACATCCAGCCAACCGGGGATGGAAGGCGCTACCAACCCACGCCCAGCCCCAGGGTATAGCGCCGCTCGTTGACGTTACCGTCATGACCGCTGAGCTTGTCCCACTCGCCCTTGAGGCTCAGGGACGCCCAGGAGGTCAGCTTGTAGCGAACGCCCGCCTCGCTATTCAGCTCGTACTCCACGTTCGAGTCCAGCGGCTTGCTGACTTCGCCATTGGTGAACAGCTCGAACTGCTTGGCGAGCAGGAAGCGGTTGTAGTCCCACTTCACGCTGCTGGAGTAGAAGTGGTCCTTCCCGTTATCGGTGAACTCGTAGTCGTTGCGGTTGATCAGGGTGGCCAGGGAGAACGCGCCCAGTTCGTTATCCCAGAACTGGTAGCCGGGACCGGTACCGACCGTGCGCTTCTTCTGCAGATCCTCGACCCAATCGCGCTTGTACTGTGCCTGGCCCTGCCAGAACCAGTGATCGTCGAGGAAACGGTCCAGCGCGTACTCGGCCGAGTAGTTGTTGGTGCTGACCGAGTCGTTCTTCTTCTCGCGGTTGTATGCACCCTGCAGGTTGTGCCGCCAGCGGCCGTGGCGGGCGTTGGTCTTGAAGTCGATGTCGTAGTCCTCGACATCGTTCTCGGCCTGCTTGTGGTCGAGGGAGAAATTCACATTGCCGGTCCACACCCAGTCCTCGAGGATCGGCTTGGGCGGCATCATCTGCTCGATGTTGGCCACGTCCACCGTGCGCGATGAACCGTTGACCAGGGTGACCTTGCCCGGCTCCGCCGCCTTGAGGCCCTTGGAATGCTCGCCGTTTTCCTCGTCGTACTTCACCAGCAGGTTCTGGTCGGTCTCCAGGGTGGCGATCTGGTCGCCCTTCAGGGTGATGTCTCCGCCATAGTTGGTGCTCAGCAGCAATTTGCCGCCATCGTAGAGCTTGATCATACCGGTGAGGCGGTCACCGTTCTTCAGCCATACGGTGTCGGCAACGGCGGAGAGCGAAGAGGTAGCAAGGACAGCAAACAGCAGGTTTCTGGACAGCATGAGTCGGGTTCAACGGGCTCAGTGGGCAAAAAAGCCGGGCATTCTCCAGACGCCCGACGCTTGAGCAACGACTGACCGGCCCCTTGTCCGGAGAGTTCATCCGTACCGACAGATGGGGCATCGATCGGCTCAACGATTTTCCCGCCGCCGACATCCCGATATGCTGCCCCGCAAGCTCCATCACGTGACCACGCCATGCCCAAGCGCAAGACCGAATCCCCCGCACCGGCCGCCGATCTCGGGCTGGAAAGCCTGCAGGTACGCCGTGAGGCGATCTTCCTGGTGCTCGCCCAGGTGCCCGAGGGCTGTGTCGTCAGCTACGGCGAACTGGCCCGCCTCGCCGGCCTGGGTCGCGCGGCGCGTCTGGTCGGACGCATCCTCGGCCAGTTGCCGGCCGACACCCGCCTGCCCTGGCACCGGGTGATTGCCGCAGGCGGGCGCATCAGCCTGCCGCAAGGCAGTCCGTCGGGTAATGAGCAGCGCGCACGATTGCGTGCGGAGGGTGTCAGAATCCATAACGATAAGGTGGACATACGTCGGCACGGCTGGCCTAGCAGCGAGCAGTCCTAGTAGAGTTCGCGTAATTTTCGATCTGCTGGAATACAACCCCCATGAAAGAGCATTCCTGGCGAGAGGCATGGATTGCCTACAGATCTCCCGCCAGCCTCGCGCTTTTGCTGCTGGGATTCGCCGCTGGCCTGCCGTACATGCTGGTGCTCTCCACGCTCTCGGTATGGTTGCGTGAAGCGGGTGTCGGTCGGGAGACCATCGGTTTCGCCAGCTGGATCGGGCTGGTCTACGCCTTCAAATGGGTGTGGTCACCGATGCTCGACCAGTGGCGCCTCCCCGTCATCGGCCGGCTTGGCCGCCGACGTTCCTGGCTGCTGTTCTCCCAAGGGCTGATCGCCCTGGGCCTGCTCGGCATGGCCCTGTGCAACCCGCAAGCGCACCTGAACTGGCTGATCTCCCTGGCGATGGTGGTGGCGTTCGCCTCCGCCACCCAGGACATCGCCATCGACGCCTATCGCCTGGAAATCGCCGAGAACACCCGCCAGGCTGCCCTCGCCGCCTGCTACATGACCGGCTACCGGGTCGCCGTGCTGACGGCCACCGCCGGCGTTCTGTTCCTCGCCGAATGGGGCGGTTCCAGCGCGCTGCACTACAGCCAGACGGCCTGGGGCATGACCTACGGGGTGTGCGCCCTGCTGATCCTGCCGGGCCTGATCACCACCCTGCTGATGAGCGAGCCGCCGGTGAACGTACAGCCGCAGGCCGGCAGCTCGGCGTTCGCCTTCAACCACCAACTGCTCTCGGTGCTGCAATTGCTGGTGCTGCTGATCTCGGTGCCGGCCATGCTCACCGCGCTGACCAACCAGGCCTGGCCGCGCGCCGCGCTCTACGCCATCTTCATCGGCATCTGCATGACCCCGCACGGCCGCCGGCAGATCCGCCCGGTGCGCGAGCTGCTGTCGAAGGTACGCCGTCCGCTGCTGCTCGCCGTACACGGCAAGGGCCTGCCGCAGTTCGACTTCGTCCACCAGGCCGTGTCGGTGATGGTGCTGATCATCCTGCTGGTGACCGGTACGGCGTTCTACAACATGGCCAGCACCGCGAAGTGGTGGCTGGCCTCGCTGTACCTGCTGATCGCCCTGAGCTGCATTTCCGCGCCGGGCCGCCTGCTGATGGCCCCGGTGCTCACGCCGATCACCGAGTTCGTCCGCCGCTACCGCTGGCAGGCGCTGCTGCTGCTCGGCCTGATCTCCACCTATCGGATGTCGGACACCGTCATGGGCACCATGGCCAGCGTGTTCTACATCGACATGGGTTTCACCAAGGACACCATCGCCACCGTCAGCAAGCTGTTCGGCGTGATCATGACGCTGATCGGCGCTGCCGCCGGCGGTGTGCTGATCGCCCGCTTCAGCATCCTGCCGATCCTGTTCATCGGCGGCGCGGCCTCGGCGGCGACCAACCTTCTGTTCGCCATGCTGGCGCAGATGGGCGCCATCGATGACCCGCAGCTGATGAGCCAGAACGTCTTCAGCCTGCTGAAGATGCTCGAACCGCACGTCACCATGCTGGTGGTCACCATCATGCTCGACAACTTCAGCGGCGGCCTGGCCACCTCGGCCTTCGTCGCCTACCTGTCGAGCCTGACCAACCTGAAGTTCTCCGCCACCCAGTACGCGATGCTCAGCTCCACCATGCTGCTGCTGCCGCGCTTCATCGGCGGCTACTCCGGAATCATGGTCGAGAGCATGGGTTACGAGCGGTTCTTCTTCTTCACCGCCCTGCTGGGCCTGCCGACCCTGGTACTGATCGGCTGGCTCTGGATGCGCAACAGCGGCGGCATGCCCAACGGCGCACCGGACGAGGCATCCGATGCCCAGGCGCAGCCCAGCGCCGAGCGGCACTGAGCGCAACGAAAAAGGCCGGCATATGCCGGCCTTTTTTCTGGAGCGCAGGACGCCTCAGTCGACCTCGACCATCTCGCCCCTCACCACGCGCACCATGCGTTGCTGGAACGGGATGCCGATGCCCTGCTTGCCCAGCGCGTCGCGGGCCTTCTCGTTGAACAGGAACATCACGTCCCAATAGTCGGCGTTCTTCACCCACACGCGCAGCGACAGGGTGATGGCGCTCTCGCCCAGGCTGCTGACCACCGCCACCGGCGCCGGATCGCGCAGCACACGGGAGTCATTTGCCAGCTCCAGGAGCACGGCCTGGGCGCGCTTGAGGTCCGCCTGATAGTCGACGGTGACATCGAACACCACCTTGCGCTGAGGCTCGGCGGAGTAGTTGGTGATAGTGCCGTTGGAGAGCGCGCCGTTGGGCACGATCACCCGCTTGTTGTCGCCAGTGCGCAGCACGGTGTGGAAGATCAGGATGGTATCGACGGTGCCGGTCACGCCCTGCGCCTCGATCGTGTCACCCACCTTGAACGGGCGGAACAGCAGGATCAGCACCCCGCCGGCGAAGTTCGACAGGCTGCCCTGCAGCGCCAGGCCGATGGCCAGGCCTGCGGCACCGATGGCGGCGACGAAGCTGGTGGTCTGGATGCCGATCATCGAAGCCACGCTGACCAGCAGCAGGACCTTCAGGATGATGTTTACCAGGCTGCCGACGAAACCACGCAGCGTGCGATCGACGTGACGGGTGGCGAGCAGGCCGCCGACACGGGTGGTGAGGGTATTGATCAGCCACCAGCCGATCAGCAGCGTCAGGAGCGCGAGGACGATCTGTCCGCTGTAGGCGAGTACTACTGGCAGCCAGGCCTCGGCCGACTTCACCAGAGCGTCGTAATTGATATCCATGGATTCATTCCCCTTTATTCTGCCGGCCGGCAACGCGCCGGTCGATTTCCAAATACCGGAAACAAAACCGCCATGGCCTGGACCATGGCGGCTTGAACCGGGACTGAGCCGTTACCTCTGACGGTGCGGTACGGCGTCAGGTTCCCTTCGCATCAGTCGCGGAAGTTGTTGAACTGCAGCGGCATGCCTAGCGACTCGCCGCGCAGCAGCGCGATGGCTTCCTGCAGGTCGTCGCGCTTCTTGCCGGTAACACGCACCTGCTCGCCCTGGATGGCGGCCTGGACCTTGAGCTTCTTGTCCTTGATCAGGGCGACGATCTTCTTCGCCAGGTCCTTGTCGATGCCCTCGCGGAAGTTCACTTCCTGCTTGACCACCTTGCCGGACGGGAAGGAATCCTTGATTTCCATGCACTGGCTGTCGATCTTGCGCTTGATCAGGCTGCCGCGAAGAATGTCGAGCATCTGCTCGAGCATGAAGTCCGCTTCGGCAGTCAAGGTGATGGACTTGTCCTTGGCCTCGAAGCTGCACTTGCCCTTCAGGTCGAAACGGCGGTCCAGTTCCTTGGCAGCGTTGTCCAGGGCGTTGGTCAGTTCGTGTTTGTCCAGTTCGGACACCACGTCGAACGAAGGCATGACATCTCTCCAGATGGAAGGCGCGACCCGGTTCACAGTCGGACTCGCGCCTGGCTTGACGATAAAAATGCGCGGTCATTATAACTGACAAGCAAGACTACGCCCGGCACCAATCCGAACAAGAGCCGGGCAAGAGCCGAACAAAAGCCGGCATTTCCCATCCGTTTGCGAGCCTTTCCATGCCTACCAACCATCTCAGCATCCTGGTGGTCGACGATGCCAAGTTCTCCAGCGCCATGATCGGCCGCGCGCTGAGCCAGGCCGGCTACCAGAACGTACGCTTCGCCAGCAGCGCCAGCGAAGCGCTTCAATTGCTGGAAAAGGAACCCGTAAGCATCCTCCTCGCCGACTGGCTGATGCCCGAAATGGACGGCCTGGAGCTGACCGCGCGGGTACGCCAGCTCGACGAGAGCGGCGACCACTACACCTACATCATCCTGCTCACCGGCAAGGAAGGCGATAACGCCCTGGCCGAGGCCTTCGACCGTGGCGTCGACGATTTTGTCAGCAAATCCGCGATGAACGAACAGCTGGTGCCTCGCGTGCTGGCCGCCGATCGCCTGAGCAACACGCTGTTGCGCCTGCTGATGGAAAAGCGCCTGCTGACTGAAAACATCACCAGCCTGGAAGAGCGCAACCTGGTGGACAGCGCCACCGGCCTCGGCAACCTGCGCTACCTACGGCAGAAGCTGGCCGACAGCATCCGCCAGGTGGAGTCGCGCGGCGGCGCGGTGTGCTACATGCTGATCGGCATTCCGGAGCTGGCTACCCTGGGCCAGCAGCACGGCCCGTCCTTCCACAGCGAACTGCTGCACGGCGTCGCCCGCCGTCTGCAGCAACTGGTGCGCCCGCTCGATGTGCTGACTCGGCTGGACGACCAGCATTTCGCCCTGATCACCCTGCTCGAAGACCTGCAGGAGTGCTCGCCCAGCAGCTTCCGCCGCCTGCACGACGGCATCAACCTCAAGGCGTTCAAGACCAGCGAAGGCTTCATCACCCTCAAGGCTGGCATTGGCCTGCTGGGGCTGGACGCCAAGGCGCTGCCGGTCGATGCCGAGCAACTGATGCAGCAGGCCCGCGCGCTGCTGCCTGACGCCTACGCCAGCGGACGAATCAACGCCAGTCGCCTGACCGGGCTGCGCTAAACTTCGCAGTAAGCCCTAGACGTTCGCGAAGTCCTCCCCATGACCTGGTACATCCTCGGCGCCGGCAGCCTCGGTTGCCTGTGGGCCGCCCGCCTTTCCCGCGCCGGCCTGCCGGTGCGCCTGCTGCTGCGTGACCGCCAGCGCCTCAACGCCTACCGCGCCCTGGGCGGCGTCACCCTGGTGGAGGACGGGCGGGAAAGCCTCTATCCGATCCCGGCGGAAACCGCCGCACAGGGCGGGCCGATCCAGCGCCTGCTGGTCGCCTGCAAGGCCTACGACGCCGAACCGGCCGCCGCCAGCATCGCGGCCCGACTGGCGCCGGGCGCCGAGCTGATCCTGCTGCAGAATGGCCTGGGCAGCCAGCAGGCGGTCGCCGCCCACCTGCCCCGCGCCCGCTGCCTGTACGCCTCCAGCACCGAAGGCGCGTTCCGCGCCGCGGACTTCCGCGTGGTATTCGCCGGCCTTGGGCAGACCTGGCTGGGTGACGAACTCGGCGGCCCCGAGCCGGACTGGCTGACGGAGTTGCGCGATGCGCAGATTCCCTCGCAATGGAGCGGGGATATCCTCGAACGCCTGTGGCGCAAGCTGGCGCTCAACTGCGCGATCAACCCGCTCACCGTCCTGCACCAGTGCCGCAATGGAGAGCTGGCGAGCCATCCAGCGGAGGTTGCCGGGCTCTGCGACGAACTGGGGCAGTTGCTCCACGCCAGCGGTTTCGACACCGCTGCCCGGGAACTGCAGGGTGACGTCGAGCGCGTGATCGGTGCCACCGCCGCGAACTTCTCCTCCATGTACCAGGACGTCGCCAACGGTCGGCGCAGTGAAATCGCCTACCTGCTCGGCCACGCCTGCCGCGAGGGTGACCGCTTGCGCCTGGCCCTGCCGCAGTTGCGGGCGCTGCACGAGCGACTGCGCGAGTATCTGCGCGCGCGCGGATTGCCCGACACCTGATCGCGGGCTACCCTGCCCGACTCCCTGTTTCCCTGCGGTTCCGCCCATGCCTTCACCCCTGAACCTGCGCAAGCGCCTGGAAGACCTGCCCGTCGGCCAGAAGATTCTCGCCGCCCTGCTGGTTCTGCTGGCCACCGTCATGCTGGTGGCCAACCTCGCGTTCATCAGCGCGGCCTACTGGATTTCCCAGGACAGCGTGGCACCCCAGGCACTGCAGACCATCGGCCGGCTGATCGCCAATCCAGCGCTCAGCGAGCCCGCCCTGGCGTCCCCTACCCAGGCCCAGGTGCTGCTGCAACAGCTCGATGATTACCAACCGCTGCGTGCCGCGGCGCTCTACGACAGCAATGGCGAGCGCATCGCCCAGACTCCGGCTGACGGCCCCATGGCCCTGCCCGAGCGACTGGACCACCTGGAGCGCTGGCGGGAGCACGAGTACCGCCTCAATGCCCTGTTCGAACTGCCCCAGCCCGGCCGCACCAGTGGCTACCTGCTGCTGGTCGCCAGCAGCGAGCTGCCCGGCGCGTTCTACACCGGCACCCTGACTGCCAGCCTGGTGATCCTCGCGGTCAGCGTGCTGCTCTGGCTACTCATCGCCCAGCAGATCCGCCGCCTGATCACCCGGCCGATCCGCAGCCTGGAGGAGCTCTCGCGCCAGGTAACCCGCGAGGAGAACTACGCCCTGCGCGCCGAACGCGGCAACGCAGACGAGATCGGCCGCCTGGCCGACGCCTTCAACACCATGCTGACCCGCATCGAAGCCCGCGAGCAGCAGCTCAAGCGCGCCCGTGACGACGCCCAGGAGGCAGTGGAGCAGGCGCAGTCGCTGGCCGAGGAAACCCGCCGCTCGAACCGCAAGCTGGAGCTGGAAGTCCAGGTCCGCAGCAAGATCGAGAAGAAGCTCACCGGCTTCCAGCACTACCTCAACAGCATCATCGACTCGATGCCCTCGGCGCTGATCGCGGTGGACGAACAGCTCTACGTCACCCAGTGGAACCAGGAGGCCAGCCGGCTCTCGGGCACCAGCCTGGACGACGCGGTGAACCAGCCGGTGTTCCTCGCCTTCCCCTCGCTCAAGCACTTCCTGCCGCAGCTCACCCGCGCCGCCGAGCAGCACAAGGTCGAGCGCGTCGAGCGAGTCACCTGGGCGCTGACCGACGCTCCGCGCCACTATGCGCTGACCTTCTACCCGCTGATGGGCGGCACTGGGCGCGGCGCGGTGATCCGCATCGACGACATCACCGATCGCTTAGGCATGGAAGAAATGATGGTGCAGTCGGAGAAGATGCTCTCCGTCGGCGGCCTTGCCGCCGGCATGGCCCATGAGATCAACAACCCGCTGGGAGCCATCCTGCACAACGTGCAGAACATCCGCCGCCGCCTGTCGCCGGAGCTGCCGAAGAACCTGGAGGTCGCCGGGGAAGTCGGCGTGCACCTGGAAGACCTCAACCACTACCTGGAAGCGCGGGAGATTCCCAAGCTGATGGACGGCATCCAGTACGCCGGCTCCAGGGCGGCGAAGATCGTCAGCCACATGCTCTCCTTCAGCCGCCGCAGCCACCGCCAGATGACCGCCTGCGAACTCCCGGCGCTACTGGAGCAGGCCGTGGAGATCGCCGGCAACGACTTCGACCTCACCGGCGGCTTCGACTTCAAGTCGCTGCAGATCGTCAACGAGTTCGATGCACGGCTGGGGCCGGTGCCGGTGATCGCCAACGAGGTGGAACAAGTCCTGCTCAACCTGCTGAAGAACGCCGCCCAGGCCATCCACCAGCGCGACGACGAAGAGGAAGGCGAATTCGGCCGCATCATCCTGCGCACCCGGCTGAATCCGCCGTGGGCGGAAATCCAGGTGGAAGACAACGGCTGCGGCATGCCAGAGAAGGTGCGCAAACGCATCTTCGAGCCATTCTTCACCACCAAGGAAGTCGGCCAGGGCACCGGGCTGGGCCTGTCGGTGTCGTACTTCATCATCACCAACAACCACAAAGGGCAGATGGAGGTGCAGTCCGAACTGGGCCTGGGCACCTGCTTCACCCTGCGGCTGCCCCTGGGCGCCGAAATCACGTCCCCCACGCCCCTGCTGGAAGGCGGCGATAAGGAGCACTGAGTCATGGGCAACCGGCTTTCGAAAATCTACACCCGCACCGGCGACACCGGCGAAACCGGCCTGGCCGATGGCCGCCGGGTGCCCAAGCACCATCCCCGGGTGGAAGCCATGGGGGCGGTGGACGAGCTGAATAGCCACCTCGGCCTGCTGCTGGCGGGGCTGCACGAAGCCCGCAGCAGTGCCCTGGAGGAAGTGATCGGCGTACTGGCACCGGTCCAGCACCGCCTGTTCGACCTGGGTGGCGAACTGGCGATGCCGGAATATCGCGCCTTGAACGATGCCGAAGTGGAGCGCCTGGAACAGGTCATCGACCGCTGGAACGAAGAACTCGGACCGTTGAAGAACTTCATCCTGCCTGGTGGCTCGCGCTTGGTCGCCCTCGCCCACCTGTGTCGCGCCCAGGCGCGCAACGCCGAACGCCGCTGCCAACAGCTGAATGCCGAGGAACCGCTGGAAGGTGCCGGCTTGCGCTACCTGAACCGGCTATCGGACCTGCTGTTCGTCGCCGCGCGCTTCATCGCACGGCGCCAGGGTGTGGACGAGATTCTCTGGCAGGCCGCCGAAAAGCCCGCCTGATCGATCAGGAACGGACCTGTAGGAGCGCGCCATGCGCGCGATCGCGGGCATGGCGCGCTCTACAAGGAAACGCTGGCGCGTTCAGTCCGCTCCTACGCTGTTCACGAGATTCCCGCGTTCGCGGGGATGACGTGCGCGGAGGACAGTGCATGACATCGTCACTCCCGCGAACGCGGGAGCCTAGAAGACAGTTGCTCCTACGTGAAGGAAATTGCCGAAGCCAGCCCATAAGAGCGGACTCCGTCCGCGATAGATTCCGCAGCGAGGCCTAGCGCGGACAAAGTCCGCTCCTACGCTGGCTGAGCAATATCTTTCGTAGGATGGCGTGGAGCGAAGCGACACCCATCGCAGCCCCACGCACAAATCCCGATCAGCCCTCGGCTTTCGGCCAGAACGCGCGGATGCCTGCCACGCCCTGTGCCCCGGCCTGCCAGGCACGTTCGACATCCTGCGGACCAACGCCCCCCAGCAGGAACACCGGCTGATTGAAGCCGCCGATCAGTTCCTCCGCCGCTTCCCAACCCAGCGCCGGCTCACCCGGATGGCTCTCGGTCGGCTGTACCGGCGACAGGGTGACGAAATCCACCCCCATGCGGGTCGCCAGCTCCAGCTCCTCGGCACTGTGACAGGAAGCCGCCAGCAAGCGCTCGCGGGGGAACGGGCGGCCATTGGGCGCGTACTTGCGCAGCTGTTCGGAGGTCAGGTGCCAGCCGGCCGCCGGGAAGTCGCCCAACCACTCCAGCGGCCCCTTGAGCATCAGTTGTGCCTTGGCGGCACACAGGCCCTGGATGTCCACCGCGAGGTCGCGATACTCGGGGCTGTACATGTTCGGTGCACGCAGCTGGATCAGGCGGATGCCGTTGGCGACAGCGGCACGCACGCCCTGTACCAGCTGCGGGATTTCCAGGCCATCCGGCGTGATCAGGTAGCGATCCGGCAGGCGCGCGGCCTGCACGATGGGCTCGTTGGCCGCCGGGAACTCGTAGTCCGGCAGGTCGCGCGGGGCGACCCAGGCCAGCGGCTGCCCTTCGGCGCCATGGGGCGCGCCGGAGAAGGCGGAAACCTCCCAGACATCCAGCAGCACATGCTTGTCGCTGTAGTCGTGCTGCACACGGATCAGCGGGCGCGCCTGCTCGACCTCAATGCCCAGCTCTTCCTTCAGCTCGCGGGCCAGGGCGACCTGCACCGCTTCGCCCTCTTCCACCTTGCCACCGGGAAACTCCCAGAGACCGCCCTGGTGCTTGTCGTCCGGACGGCGGGCGATCAGAACCCGGCCATCGAGTCCGCGAATCACGGCGGCGGCGACATGTACTCGTTTCACAGTGCTACTCCTCAGTCCGATTCAGGCAGGGCCCACGCAGAGGGGCATTCTACCGTCATTGGAGGCCGGGATCAGGCGCCTTCGACCATCGCCGCTTCCAGCCAGGGACGGAAGGCCGGCCAGGCGTAGATTGCGTCGACATAGTTCTGCGCCTCGATGGGCAGGATCACACAGTAACTGCGCAGGCGCGTGGCCACCGGCGCGTAGAAGGCATCGGCGATGCTGGCGTGCCCGAACAGGTAGGGGCCGTCCTGGCCGAACTGCTGGCGGCACAGCGCCCAGAGTTCGACGACGCGGGCAATGTCCGCCTCCACCGCTTCCGGTACTTGCGCCAGCGGCTGGTTGCGCTGGATGTCCATCGGCATGTGCGAGCGCAGTGCCATGAAGCCGCTGTGCATTTCGGCGCAGACCGAGCGCGCCAAAGCGCGGGCCGCTTCGCCGCGGGGCCAGAGATGGGCTTCGGGGAAGCGCTCGGCGAGGTATTCAGCAATCGCCAGGGAATCCCAGATCACCCCGTGCTCGCACTTGAGCGCCGGCACCTTGCCGCTGGGCGAGTGCTCACGGATGCGCCGCGCGGTGTCCTGGCCGCCCAGGGGAATCAGGATCTCCTCAAAATCGACGCCAGTAAGCGCCATGGCCAGCCAGCCGCGCAGGGACCAGGAGGAGTAATTCTTGCTGCCGATAACCAGGGAGAGGGACATGGACGCGATGCTCTTGAGGGTCTGTCAGAAGACCTTAGAGCGCAGGAGCCATGAAAACAAATTCCCGATTTTCATCCTTCGATGAAAATCGGGAATCCGAGCGGGGCAAGGCGCCGACACGAGGCCGGCATCCCAAGACCTTTCAGTGCGATCAGGTGCGATATTCCGCGTTGATCTTCACGTACTCATGGGACAGGTCGGTGGTCCAGATGGTCTCGCTGCAAGTGCCGCGGCCGAGATCGATGCGGATGGTGATCTCTTCCTGGGCCATCACCTTCGCGCCCTGGTCCTCGGTGTAGTTGGCGGCGCGGCCGCCGCGGCTGGCGATGGCCACGTCATCCAGGTACACGTCGATCAGGCTCACGTCCAGGTCCGGCACGCCGGCACGGCCGACGGCAGCGAGGATGCGGCCCCAGTTCGGGTCGGAGGCGAACAGCGCGGTCTTGATCAGCGGCGAGTGGGAAACCGCGTAGCCGACGTCCAGGCACTCCTGGTGAGTCGCACCGCCGTTCACCTGCACGGTGACGAACTTGGTGGCGCCTTCGCCGTCACGGACGATGGCCTGGGCCAGCTCCATGGAGACGTCCAGCACGGCCTGCTTCAGCGCGGCGAACAGTGCGCCGGAGGCAGCGGTGATTTCCGGCAGCGCAGCCTGGCCGGTGGCGACCAGCATGCAGCAGTCGTTGGTCGAAGTATCGCCATCGATGGTGATGCGGTTAAAGGACTTGTTCGACGCGTCGCGCAGCAAGTCCTGCAGCACGCCCTGGGCGACCTTGGCGTCGGTGGCGATGTAACCGAGCATCGTGGCCATGTTCGGCTTGATCATGCCGGCACCCTTGCTGATGCCGGTGACGGTGACGGTCACGCCGTCATACTGGAACTGGCGGCTGGCGCCCTTGGGCAGGGTATCGGTGGTCATGATGCCGGCGGCAGCATCGGCCCAGTTATCCACAGACAGGTTGGCCAGCGCGGCGGGCAGCGCGGCTTCGATCTTCTCGACCGGCAGCGGCTCGCCGATCACGCCGGTGGAGTACGGCAGCACGGCGCTTTCCGGTACGCCGGCAAGTTCAGCCAACTTGGCGCAGGTGCGGGTGGCGTTGGCCAGGCCCGACTCACCGGTGCCGGCGTTGGCGTTGCCGGTGTTGGTCAGCAGGTAGCGAACCGGACCGAGGAAGCGTTTGCGAGACAGGATTACCGGTGCGGCACAGAAGGCGTTGGTGGTGAACACACCGGCCACGGTGGAACCCTCGGCGCATCGCATCACCACGATGTCCTTGCGACCGGGTCGCTTGATGCCGGCAGAGGCGATGCCGAGTTCGAAACCGGGGACCGGGTGCAGGGTGGACATGGGGCCGAGACCAACAGCCATGTGACGCGCTCCTATCAAGTCAGTGGATCAGATGTGAAAAACGCCGCGAGCGGCTGGGCCGGTCGCGGCGTTGGCATCAGGGTCGGGAGGGGTTATTCCACCTGACCGTGGCAGTGCTTGTATTTCTTGCCCGAACCGCAGGGGCACGGCTCGTTGCGGCCGATCTTCGGCTCGTTGCGCACCGGCTCCATCGCTACCACGTTGGAGGCGCCTTCGGGCTGCTCGTCGTCTTCGTCAGTCGCAGTGGCCTGCTCCATGGACGGCGCGGCGGCATGCTGGAACTGCATGCGCTTGGCCATTTCCTCTGCTTCGCGGCGCAGACGGGCTTCTTCCTCGGCCGGGTCTTCGCGGCGGACCTGAACGAAGGACAGCACGCGGATGGTGTCGCGCTTGACCGAATCCAGCAGTTCCTGGAACAGGTTGAAGGACTCGCGCTTGTATTCCTGCTTGGGGTTCTTCTGTGCATAGCCGCGCAGGTGGATGCCGTGGCGCAGGTGATCCATGGTGGACAGGTGGTCCTTCCACAGGTCGTCCAGCACGCGCAGCAGCATCTGCTTCTCGAAGGTACGCAGGGCTTCGGCGCCAGCGAGGTCTTCCTTCTCGTTGTAGGCAGCCACCAGCTCGGTGAGGATCTTCTCGCGCAGGGTTTCCTCGTAGAGCTTCTCGTCGTCGTCCAGCCACTGCTGGATCGGCAGCTTCAGGGCGAAATCGCTGTACAGCGCAGCTTCCAGAGCCGCGATGTCCCACTGTTCGGGCAGCGACTGCGGCGGAATGTGCTGGCTGATGGTGTTGGCCAGGGTTTCCTCGCGGAACTCGACGATGGTGTCGCCGATGTTGTCGGCTGCCAGCAGGCTGTTGCGCATGTGGTAGATCACCTTGCGCTGCTCGTTGGCGACGTCGTCGAACTCCAGCAGTTGCTTACGGATATCGAAGTTGCGGCCTTCGACCTTGCGCTGGGCCTTTTCGATGGCGTTGGTCACCATGCGGTGCTCGATCGCCTCGCCCGGCTGCATGCCCAGGGCCTTCATGAAGTTCTTCACCCGGTCGGAGGCGAAGATGCGCATCAGGTGGTCTTCCAGCGACAGGTAGAAGCGGCTGGAGCCCGGGTCACCCTGACGGCCGGCACGGCCGCGCAGCTGGTTGTCGATACGGCGGGATTCGTGGCGCTCGGAGGCGATCACGTGGAGGCCGCCAGCTTCGATGACCTGCTGGTGGCGCTTCTGCCAGTCGCCCTTGATCTGTGCAATCTGCTCGTCGGTAGGAGTCTCCAGTGCGGCGACTTCCACTTCCCAGTTGCCGCCCAGCAGGATGTCGGTACCACGGCCGGCCATGTTGGTGGCGATGGTGACCGAGCCTGGACGACCGGCCTGGGCGATGATCTCGGCTTCCTTCTCGTGGTACTTGGCGTTCAGTACCTTGTGCTCGATGCCGGCCTTCTGCAGCAGCTGCGAAACGTATTCGGAGGTCTCGACCGAAGCGGTACCGACCAGGATCGGACGGCCCAACGCCTGGCACTGCTGCACGTCGGTGATGATGGCGGCGTACTTCTCGTCCTGGGTCAGGTAGACCAGGTCGTTGAAGTCTTTACGGGCGACCGGACGGTGGGTCGGGATCACCACCACGTCCAGGCCGTAGGTCTGGCGGAATTCGAAGGCCTCGGTGTCAGCGGTACCGGTCATGCCGGCCAGCTTGGTGTAGAGGCGGAAGTAGTTCTGGAAGGTGGTCGAGGCCAGGGTCTGGCTCTCGGCCTGGATCGGCAGGTTTTCCTTCGCCTCGATAGCCTGGTGCAGGCCCTCGGAGAGGCGGCGGCCCGGCATGGTACGGCCAGTGTGCTCGTCGATCAGCAGAACCTGGTCGCCCTGGACGATGTACTCCACGTTGCGGTTGAACAGCGTGTGGGCACGCAGTGCGGCGTAGACGTGGGTCAGCAGGCTCAGGTTGTGCGCCGAATAGAGGCTCTCGCCCTCGGCCAGCAGGCCGTTCTGGGTCAGCAGGTCCTCGACGTAGGCGTGGCCCTGCTCGTTGAGTTCGACCTGGCGGGTCTTCTCGTCGATGCTGTAGTGGCCCTGCTGGGTCACCTGGCCTTCGACTTCCTCGATATGACGCTTCAGGCGCGGGATCAGCTTGTTGATCTTGATGTACAGCTCGGAGCTGTCTTCGGCCTGGCCGGAGATGATCAGCGGAGTCCGCGCCTCGTCGATGAGGATGGAGTCCACTTCGTCGACCACGGCGAAGTTCAGCTCGCGCTGGAACTTGTCTTCCAGGCTGAACGCCATGTTGTCGCGCAGGTAGTCGAAACCGAATTCGTTGTTGGTGCCGTAGGTGATGTCGGAGGCGTAGGCGGCGCGCTTCTCTTCCGGCGGCTGGAACGGGCTGACGATGCCGACGGAGAGGCCGAGGAACTCGTACAGCGGACGCATCCAGTTAGCGTCGCGGCGGGCCAGGTAGTCGTTCACGGTGACCACGTGTACGCCTTTGCCGGCCAGGGCGTTCAGGTAGACGGCCAGGGTACCCACGAGGGTCTTGCCCTCACCGGTACGCATCTCGGCGATCTTGCCTTCGTGCAGGGTCATGCCTCCGATCAGCTGGACGTCGAAGTGGCGCATGCCCATCACGCGCTTGCCGGCCTCACGGGCCACGGCGAAGGCTTCGGGCAGGACCTGGTCGAGGGTTTCGCCCTTGGCGACGCGCGCCTTGAACTCCTCGGTCTTGGCCTTCAGTTGCTCATCGGAAAGCGCCACCATCTGGGGCTCGAGCGCATTGATGGCCTGGACCTGCTTGACCATGCGCTTTACTTCACGCTCGTTCTTGCTTCCAAAGAGTTTTTTCAACAAAGGCGCAAACATATCGACTGGGTCATCCGAACTGGAGAATTGGAGGGCTGCCCGACTGGCTGGCCGCGGCGCGGAACGGCAACGAAGCGGGCATTCTACCCGGAAACGTGTACGAAAAAAGTGCCGAAGTCATCCTTGGAAGCTTCGCACTCCATGACATTTCGAGCAATGCATGGACGGACAACTTTCGATCCACCTAGTTGATATGGTGGCGCAGTCGTACAACTTCAAGGCTGCGCTGGAGCAAGGCTCCTGCACCCCGTTGATTCCCCCATCTGCTACCATCGCCCTTTATTCACCCTGGGGTTTTCCATCATGGCCTTCCGCCCCCTGCCCGCCCAGGCATCGACCAAGCTGCTGCGCGAAGCCAAGCCCCTGCAATCGCTGTTCGCCGAGGCGCAGCGCCTCTCGCGCCTGCAAGAGTTACTCGACGCGCAGCTGCAACCCGCCGCACGCCCCTATTGCCGCATAGCTTCCTGGCGTGAAGGCAGCCTGCTGCTGATCGTTACCGACGGCCACTGGGCCACCCGACTGCGCTATCAGCAGAATCGCCTGCTGCGCCAGCTCGCCACCTACCAGGAGTTCGCGGGCCTGGTGCGCATCCTGTTCAAGGTGCAGCCACTCAATCAGGCCAGCGCACCGGTGCGCAGTGTCACGCTGACGGAATCCGCTGCCGCCACACTCCACGAAGCCGCCGAAGGCATCGACAACCCACAGCTCAAGGCAGCGCTGGAGCGCCTCGCCAGCCGTAGTCGCAAGCCAACGGAATAAGCCGGCAGAGCAGGAGTCAGGCATAAAAAAAGGCCACCCGAGGGTGGCCTTTGAATGTATTACTGAAGGAAGGAGGTTCCTTTATACGGCCGCAGCGGGTCGCATATAGGAGATCGGCGCGGTCTTGGCGTCCTCGAAGGTCACCACTTCCCAAGCGTCCTTGTCTGCGATGAGGGTACGCAGCAGACGGTTGTTCAGGGCGTGACCGGACTTGTAGCCGATGAACTCGCCGATGAGACTATTACCCAACAGGTACAGGTCTCCGATGGCGTCCAGGATCTTGTGCTTGACGAACTCGTCCTCATAACGAAGACCATCTTCGTTGAGCACACGATACTCGTCGACCACGATGGCGTTCTCCACACTGCCACCGAGCGCCAGGTTCTGCGAACGCAGCATCTCGATGTCGCGCATGAACCCGAAGGTACGAGCGCGGCTGACTTCCTTGACGAAGGAAGTGCTGGAGAAGTCCACAACGGCCTTCTGGGTGCGACCACGGAAAACCGGGTGATCGAAGTCGATCTCGAAGCTCACCTTGAAGCCGTCGAACGGAACGAAGGTGGCACGCTTGTCGCCCTCTTCCACCGTCACTTCGCGCTTGATGCGGATGAACTTCTTCGCCGCTTCCTGCTCTTGCAGGCCAGCGGATTGAATCAGGAATACAAAGGGACCGGCGCTGCCGTCCATGATCGGTACTTCCGATGCGGACAGCTCGACATAGGCGTTGTCGATACCCAGGCCAGCCATGGCCGACAGAAGATGCTCCACGGTATCCACCTTGACGTCACCCTTGATCAGGGTGGTCGACATGGTGGTTTCACCCACGTTCGAAGCTCGAGCGGGGATTTCCACTACCGGGTCGAGATCGGTCCGGCAGAACACGATGCCAGTATCGACGGGAGCCGGCTTCAGGGTCAGGTAAACCTTTTCCCCGGAGTGCAGGCCGACACCGGTCGCCCGGATGATGTTCTTCAAGGTGCGTTGTCTGATCATGGCTTTGGCCGCTTTCGCGCAAGTTGCGAACTGTTTTCAACAATGGGCGGCGATGATAGCAGAACCGCCCTTTGCTGAACACCAATCACATTGATACTCCTGATAAATCGACTCAATCGGCCTGACGACGCAGGAAGGCCGGGATGTCCAGGTAGTCCAGATCGTCCTGCGGATTCAGCTTGGCCGCGGTGGCTGCGCCGCCGTGGGACTGGTTGCGCATGACGGTCGGACGGTCCAGGTCACGGTAGTTCACCGACTGATGCTCGCGCTGTACCGGAGCCTGGGTGCTGACGGCCTGGGTTTGCACGGTGTTGTCGACGACCTTGACCGGCTTCTCCAGGCGAGCACCCAGACCGGTGGCGACCACGGTGACGTGCAGCTCGTCGCGCATGTCCGGATCGATCACGGTGCCCACTTTCACGGTGGCGTGCTCGGAAGCGAACTGCTCGATGATGTTACCCACGTCGGAGTACTCGCCCAGGGACAGGTCCGGACCGGCGGTGATGTTCACCAGGATGCCGCGGGCGCCCTGCAGGTTGACGTCTTCCAGCAGCGGGTTGCGGATCGCGGCTTCGGTAGCCTCGCGAGCACGGTTCGGACCGCTGGCGCAGCCGGTGCCCATCATGGCCATGCCCATCTCGCTCATGACGGTCTTCACGTCGGCGAAGTCGACGTTGATCATGCCCGGGCGCTTGATGATGTCGGAGATACCACGAACGGCACCGGCCAGAACGTCGTCAGCCTTGGCGAAGGCAGCCAGCAGGCTTGCGTCCTTGCCCAGGATGGTCAGCAGTTTTTCGTTCGGGATGGTGATCAGCGAGTCGACGCTTTCAGCCAGCGAGCGGATGCCCTCGTCGGCGATCTGCATGCGCTTGCGACCTTCGAATGGGAACGGGCGGGTGACCACGGCCACGGTGAGGATGCCCATTTCCTTGGCCACTTCGGCAATGATCGGTGCAGCGCCGGTACCGGTACCGCCACCCATGCCGGTGGTGATGAAGACCATGTCGGCGCCTTCCAGCACCTCGGCGATACGCTCGCGGTCTTCGATCGCGGCCTGACGGCCGACTTCCGGGTTGGCGCCAGCGCCCAGGCCCTTGGTCACACCCGGGCCGAGCTGCAGCACGGTGCGCGCGGCGATGTTCTTCAGTGCCTGCGCATCGGTGTTGGCACAAATGAATTCGACGCCATCAACGTTGTTCTTGGCCATGTGGTTCACGGCGTTGCCGCCGCCACCACCTACGCCGATAACCTTGATGACTGCTGTTTGCGGGACGTTATCTACCAGTTCAAACATTTCCCCTCTCCTTCCTTTCTAGTTGTGTCGCCTACGTTTACCGCGGTGGTAAATCAGAAATTGCCCTGGACCCAGCGTTTGAGCCGTTCCAGTACCGGTGCCTTGGGTTCGTCGCTGAAGCTGCTGCTGCCGCTGGACATGGAGATGCCGTCGGACTGCTTTTGCAGCCCGTACATGAGCAGGCCCACACCCGTGGAGTAGATTGGATTGCGCACGACGTCGGTCAGTCCTTTGACGCTGTGAGGTACGCCCAGGCGCACCGGCATGTGAAAGATCTCTTCGGCCAGCTCGACGGCGCCTTCCATCTTGGAAGTGCCACCGGTCAGGACGATCCCCGCAGGAATCAGGTCCTCGTAGCCACTGCGGCGCAGTTCCGCCTGAACCAGAGTGAACAGCTCGTCGTAACGAGGCTCGACCACTTCGGCAAGCGCTTGGCGCGACAGTTCCCGCGGCGGCCGGTCCCCTACGCTGGGCACCTTGATGGTTTCGCCCGCACCGGCCAATTTGGCTAGGGCACAAGCATACCGAATCTTGATCTCTTCGGCATATTGTGTCGGGGTGCGCAGCGCCATGGCGATGTCGTTGGTGACCTGATCGCCGGCGATCGGGATCACCGCGGTATGCCGGATGGCGCCTTCGGTGAAGATGGCGATGTCGGTGGTGCCGCCACCGATGTCCACCAGGCACACGCCCAGTTCCTTCTCGTCCTCGGTCAGCACGGAGTAGGCCGAAGCCAGCTGCTCGAGGATGATGTCGTCCACTTCCAGGCCGCAGCGGCGCACGCACTTCTCGATGTTCTGTGCGGCGTTCACCGCGCAGGTCACCACGTGCACCTTGGCTTCCAGGCGCACGCCGGACATGCCCAGGGGCTCACGTACGCCTTCCTGGTTGTCGATCACGTAGTCCTGGGCCAGGGTGTGCAGCACACGCTGGTCAGCCGGGATGGCCACGGCCTGGGCCGCGTCCAGCACGCGCTCGATGTCCGCGCCGCTGACTTCGCGGTCGCGGATCGCCACGATGCCGTGGGAATTCAGGCTGCGGATATGGTTGCCGGCGATGCCGACGAAGGCCGAGTGGATACGGCAGCCCGCCATTTGCTGGGCCTCATCGATGGCGCGCTGGATCGATTGGACGGTGGACTCGATGTTCACCACCACGCCCTTCTTCAGGCCACGCGACGGATGCGTCCCGATGCCAACGATTTCCAGCTTGCCGTCGGCCGCTACCTCGCCCACCAACGCCACCACCTTGGAGGTGCCGATGTCCAGGCCGACGACCATTTTGCCGCTCTGCACGCTTGCCATGTTTATCGAAGTCTCCTCAACTCAACGCACGGCGGTGGTCTGCGCCACCGTCGTTTCCGGCATCGGGTCGCGCCACGCCACGGCCAGGCCGTTGGGGTAGCGCATGTCGATGCGCGCAATTTTCGAAATCTGATCTTTCAGCGCCTTGTCGTAGATGGTCACGAACCGGCGAATCTGTTCTACCGCGTGATCGCGGCCCAGCATGATCTCCACGCCTTGCGCGGTGCCCAGGGTCCAGGCGCCACGCGAACTCATGTCCAGGCTGGAAATGGTGAAGCCCAGTGGACGGAGCATCTGGCTGAGAATCTGGTACTGCTGCATCACTTGTTGCTGAGCCCGCTGCGGGCCGGACAGGCGCGGCAGGTGCTCGTAGTTGGCCACTTCGCGCGGGGCGAAGGCCTGGCCCTGGTTATTCAGCAGTGCTTCATTGCCCCAGCGGGCGATCGGCAGTTGCTCGTCCAGGCGAATCACAACCTGGTCGGGCCACACGCGACGGACTTCCGCATGGGCGATCCAGGGCATCTGCTCCAGTTCCTGGCGCATGCCGGCCAGGTCGATGGTGAAGAAGCTCGCGGAGACGTAGGAACTGATCCGCTGCTGCACCGCCTGCTGGCTGATGTAGCTCAGGTCACCTTCCACGCTGACCTTGGCGATCGGACGATCGGCATAGGGCAGCGCGTACTGTGCGCCGTAATAGGTGCCGACACCGAGCACACCCAGCACCAGCGGCCACAGCAGTACCTTGAGGAAGCCGAAGCTCGGCTTGGGCATGCGCGCACTCAGCGGCTCCTTGGCCACCAGGCGACTGGCGCCACGGGCCGCCGGCTTGCGTGCGGGTACACGGCCGATACCGGGTTGCTGATGACGAAGCTGCGCGCCGTTCATGACTTACCCCCTTGCCTCGACGCTGTCGGCGAGAATGGCCAGCACCAGTTGCTGGAAATCCAGGCCGGCCGCGCGTGCGGCCATGGGCACCAGGCTGTGGTCGGTCATGCCCGGTGCGGTGTTCACTTCCAGCAGCCAGAAACGCCCTTCGGCGTCCTGCATCACGTCGGCCCGACCCCAGCCCTGGATGCCGAGGGCATCGCAGGCACGTGCGGTCAGGTCCTTCAGTTCATCTTCCTTCGCGGCGTCGAGGCCGCAAGGAATCTGGTATTGGGTATCGCTGGCGAGGTACTTGGCGTCGTAGTCGTAGAAGGTGTGCGGGGTGCCCAGGCGAATGGGCGGCAGCACCTGGCCACGCAGGACGGCGATGGTGAATTCCGGACCGCTGATCCACTGCTCGACCAGCACCTGCGAATCGTACTGGGCAGCGCCCTGCCAGGCGGTGATCAGCTCTTCCACGCTGCCCACCTTGGCCATGCCGATGCTGGAACCTTCATGGGCCGGCTTGACGATCAGCGGGAAGCCCAGTTCCGCAGCGGCGGCACGGCAATCGGCCTCGCTGCTCAGCACGGCATAGTTCGGCGTCGGCAAGCCGAGGCTCAGCCACACGCGCTTGGTGCGCAGCTTGTCCATCGCCAGCGCGGACGCCAGAACGCCGCTACCGGTATAGGGAATGCCAGCGACTTCCAGCAGGCCCTGCATGCTGCCGTCTTCACCGCCACGGCCGTGGAGGATGATGAAGGCGCGGTCGATCTTCTCGCTGATCAGACGCTGAAGCAGGTCGTCGCCCACGTCGATGCCGAAGGCATCCACGCCTGCGGCCTGCAGCGCTTGCAGAACCATGGCGCCGGACTTCAGCGATACTTCGCGCTCGGCACTCTTGCCGCCGTACAGCACGGCGACGCGGCCAAAGGCGCGGGGGTCGAGGGTGGATTTGAGGACGTCACTCATGGCTTCTTCCCCTCGGCGCCAGCATCGGCGGCGCCGAACATCGGATTCTTGATCAGTTGCGGCGCCAGACCGCCGATATCACCGGCGCCCTGGCAGAGCAGGATGTCGCCAGGGCGCAGCAGCGGACCCAGCAGCGAAGCAAGGTCACCGCCGCGCTCCAGATAGATCGGATCGAGCTGGCCGCGCTGGCGAATGCTGTGGCACAGGTGGCGGCTGTCCGCGCCGGGGATCGGCTCTTCGCCGGCCGGGTAGACCTCCATCAGCATCAGCACATTGGCCTCGCCCAGCACCTGCACGAAGTCGTCGTACAGATCGCGGGTGCGGGTGAAACGGTGCGGCTGGTAAACCATCACCAGACGACGCTCCGGCCAGCCGCCGCGCACGGCCTTGATCACCGCCGCGACTTCGCGCGGATGGTGGCCGTAGTCGTCGACCAGCATCACGCTGCCGCCTTCGACCTGCAGGTCGCCGTAGACCTGGAAGCGCCGGCCTACGCCCTGGAAGCCGGACAGCCCCTGGACGATGGCTTCGTCGGAGATGCCTTCATCGGTGGCGATCACGATGGTCGCCAGCGAGTTCAACACGTTGTGCAGGCCAGGCATGTTTACCGAGACATCCAGCGGCTCGCGCTCGGGGCGCAGCACGGTGAAGTAGGTGCGCATGCCTTCCTGGCGGATGTTGATAGCGCGAACGTCGGCGTCCTCGCTCAGGCCGTAGGTCACGGTCGGGCGGGCGACCTGCGGCAGGATCTCGCGTACCACCGGGTCGTCCACGCAGACCACGGCCAGCCCGTAGAACGGCAGGTTGTGCAGGAAGTCGACGAAGGTGCGCTTGAGTTTGTTGAAGTCGCCGCCGTAGGTGCTCATGTGGTCGGCGTCGATGTTAGTGACCACCGAGACCATCGGCTGCAAGTGCAGGAAGCTGGCGTCGCTCTCATCGGCCTCAGCTACCAGATAGCGGCTGGTGCCCAGCTGCGCGTTGGTGCCGGCGGCGTTCAGGCGGCCACCGATGACGAAGGTCGGGTCCAGGCCGCCCGCGGCGAACACCGAGGCGATCAAGCTGGTGGTGGTGGTCTTGCCGTGGGTGCCGGCCACCGCAATGCCGTGGCGGTAGCGCATCAGCTCGGCGAGCATCTCGGCCCGCGGTACCACCGGCACGCGGCGCTCCAGCGCGGCAGCGACTTCCGGGTTGGCCTTGTTCACTGCGCTGGACACCACCAGCACATCGGCGCCGTCGGAGTTTTCCGCACGGTGGCCGATGAAGATCTCGGCGCCGAAATTCTCCAGGCGCTCGGTCACAGGCGAGGCCTTGAGATCGGAGCCGGACACTTCGTAACCGAGGTTGAGCAGTACTTCCGCGATGCCGCACATGCCCACGCCGCCGATCCCGACGAAGTGGATACGACGGATACGCCGCATGGTGCGGGTAACGCCGGTGGGTTCTTTAACCACGGGCCACCTCCAGGCAGGCATCGACTACCGTACGGGTAGCCTCGGGCTTGGCCAGGCTGCGAGCGCGGCCGGCCATGCGGGTCAGGGAATCGGGATGCATCAATACCTCGGACAACTGCGCGGCCAGATCAGCGGCGCTGGTAGATTTCTGTGGCAGCAGGTGGGCGGCGCCCTCCCGCACCAGGAATTCGGCGTTCTTGGTCTGGTGGTCGTCGATCGCGTGGGGCAGCGGCACCAGGAAGGACGGCAGGCCGGCGGCGGTCAGTTCACTGACGGTCAGCGCACCGGCGCGGCAGATCACCAGATCAGCCCAGGCATAGGCGGCCGCCATGTCGGCAATGAACGGAGCGACGTCGGCTTCGACACCGGCGCTGCGATAACGCTCCGCAGTGACCTGGTCGTGCTGACGACCGGCCTGATGGCGAATCGCCGGACGAGCATCGGCGGAAATCTGCGCCAACGCTTCGGGAATCAGCTTGTTCAACGGCTCGGCGCCCAGACTGCCGCCCAGCACCAGCAGGTTGACGCGGCGCCCCGAAAGCGGTGCGCGGGCGCCTGCCTCCAGGAACAGCTCGGCGCGTACCGGGTTGCCGGTGGTCAGGCGCTTGGCGCTGGCGTCGAAGGTGTCCGGGAAGGCCTCGCAGACCCGCTTGGCCAGCGGTGCCAGGCTGCGGTTGGCAGTTCCAGCAACGGCGTTCTGCTCATGGATCACCAGCGGCACACCGGACAGCTTGGCGGCCAGCCCCCCCGGGCCGGTGACGTAACCACCCAGTCCGAGCACGCAGACCGGCTTGAGCTGGCGAACCACGCCAATGGCCTGGAACAGTGACTTGAGCAGATCGAAGGGTGCACGCAGCAGCGACTTCAGGCCCTTGCCACGCAGACCGCTGACGTTGATCAGGTGCAGCGGCAGGCCAGCCTTGGGTACCAGGTCGTTTTCGATACCGCGCGGCGTACCGAGCCAGTGCACGTTGTAGCCGCGCGCCTGGAACTCGCGGGCGCAGGCCAGCGCCGGGAACACGTGTCCGCCAGTGCCGCCAGCCATGATCAGGACGTTACCTTTCATCGGCAAAGTCCTCTTCGCTGAATTCATATTCCTCGCTACCCATCACGGTGCGACGTTCCCATTCGATACGCAGCAGCATTCCCAGCTGGGCACAGCAGATCACCAGCGAGCTGCCGCCATAGCTGAGGAACGGCAGGGTCAGACCTTTGGTCGGCAGCAGGCCGACGTTCACACCCACGTTGATCAGGAACTGGCCGATCCAGAGGAACGCCAGGCCGTAGGCCACGTAGGCGGAGAAGTACTGCTTGGATTGCTCGGCCCAGATGCCGATGTAGAGCGCACGCAGGCTGACGAAGACGAACAGGGCCACGGTGGCCATGGCCCCGACGATGCCCAGTTCCTCGGCAAGCACGGCAAACACGAAGTCGGTGTGCGCCTCGGGCAGGTAGAACTGTTTCTGGATGCTGTTGCCCAGGCCCATGCCCGTCCAGCCGCCACGACCGAAGGCAATCAGCGCCTGGCTGAGCTGGTAGCCGGCGCCGAACTGGTCGGCCCAGGGATCGGTGAAGTTGGTCAGGCGCGCCATCCGGTAGGGCTGGGTCTGGATCAGCAGCACCACTGCGGCGACGGCCAGGGCAACCATCAGGCCGAAGCGGAACAGCCCCACCCCGCCGAGGAACAGCATGGCCGCGGCGGCGCCCATCATTACTACGGTGGCGCCGAAGTCGGGCTCGCGCAGCAGCAGGCCGGCCATCGGCAGCAGCACCACGAAGGGCTTGAAGAAGCCGAGCCAGCTCTCGCGCACCTCTTCCTGGCGGCGCACCAGATAACCGGCCATGAAGATCACCACGAAGACCTTGGCGATCTCCGAGGGCTGGATGTTGAACAGGCCGAAACCAATCCAGCGCATCGAACCGTTCACCTCGCGGCCGATACCGGGGGTCACCACCAGCACCAGCAGCCCAAAGGCGATGGCCAGGAGCTTCCAGCCCAGGCGCTGCCAGGTTTCCATCGGGATCATCATGGTCAGGCCGCAGGCGACGAAGCCGATGGCCAGGTAGATCAGGTGACGGACCGAGAAGTACAGCGGATTGCCGGACTGCGCCGCGGCCACTTCAGAGGACGCCGAGGTGACCATCACCAGTCCCAGGCCGAGCAGCGCCAGGCAACCCGCCAGCAGCGGGAAGTCGATGTCGATACCGTGGCGGCTGATCAGCGGGGACGGATAGGGGCGCAGGAAGGAGAACATCAGGCGAGCTCCTCCACGGCCTTGGCGAACAGTCGGCCGCGCTCTTCGTAGTTCTTGAACATGTCCAGGCTCGCGCAAGCCGGCGACAGCAGCACGGCATCGCCCGACAGCGCCAGATCGGCGGCATGTTCGACGGCCTCGTCGAGGGTGTTCACACGCACCTTGGGCACTGCATTGCCGATGGCCGCGCCGACCAGTTCGGCATCACGACCCAGCAGCACCACCGCGCGGCAATGCTGCGCCACGGGAACACGCAGGTCCTGGAAGTCAGCGCCTTTGCCATCGCCACCGGCAATCAGTACCAGTTTGCCGTCGATATCGGCTCCGAGGCCTTCGATGGCGGCCAGGGCTGCACCAACGTTGGTGGCCTTGGAATCGTCGTAGTAGTTCACGCCGCTGCGCTCGCGCACCCACTGGCAGCGGTGGGCGAGACCGGCGAATTCACGCAGGGTCTGCAGCATGGGCTCGAACGGCAGGCCGATGGCATGGCCGAGCGCCAGCGCAGCCAGGGCGTTGGACTGGTTGTGCGCGCCACGGATCTTCAACTCGCGGGCCGGCATCAGCTTGTCGAACTGGAAGGCCAGCCACTTCTCGCCGTCTTCCTCGATCAGACCGAAGGCCTTGAAGTCCGGCTTGCTGATGCCAAAGGTCCAGCACGGCACGTTGTCGGCGATCAGCGGACGGCTCAGCGCGTCGGCGCGGTTCACCACAACCTGTTTGGCACCGCGGAAGATGCGGTGCTTGGCCAGGTGGTAGTCGGCCATGCCGTCGTAGCGGTCCATGTGGTCTTCGCTGACGTTCAGGCAAGTGGCGACTTCGGCGTTCAGGCGCTCGCAGGTTTCCAGCTGGAAGCTGGACAGTTCCATCACGTACAGCTCGACGTCGTCGGCCAGCAGGTCCAACGCCGGGGTGCCGAGATTGCCACCAACGGCGACACGCTTGCCGGCCGCCTTGGCCATGTCGCCCACCAGGGTGGTGACGGTGCTCTTGGCGTTGGAACCGGTGATGGCCACGATCGGCGCCTTCGCGTGACGCGCGAACAGGTCGACGTCACCGGACATGCGCACGCCACGAGCGGCGGCTTCCACCAGCGCCGGGACGCGCAGCGACAGGCCGGGGCTTACGTAGAGCTCCTGGGCGCGGCAGAGGAAATCGGCGTCGAGGTCGCCGCAGCGCACCTCGACCTGCGGATACTGCTCGCGCAGGGTCGCCAGCTCCGGCGGATTCTCGCGCGTATCGGCGACGGCAAACGACACGCCCTGGCGAGCGAGGTAGCGCACCAGGGACATGCCGCTCTTGCCGAGGCCGACAACGATGCGGAATTGGTCGGAAGCGATCAGGCTCATGCTCGATCAGTCCTCAACGCAGTTTCAACGTGGCCAGGCCGATCAGCACGAGAATCACCGTGATGATCCAGAAACGCACGATCACGCGCGGCTCAGGCCAGCCCTTGAGTTCGAAGTGGTGGTGAATCGGCGCCATGCGGAACACACGCTTGCCGGTCAACTTGAAGGAAGCGACCTGGATCACCACCGACAGGGTCTCCATGACGAACACGCCGCCCATGATGAACAGCACGATTTCCTGTCGGACGATCACGGCGATGGTGCCCAGCGCGGCGCCGAGCGCCAGCGCGCCGACGTCACCCATGAAGACCTGTGCCGGGTAGGTGTTGAACCAGAGAAAGCCCAGGCCCGCGCCGACGATAGCGGCGCAGAAGATGATCAGCTCACCTGCCCCCGGAACGCTGGGGATCAGCAGGTATTCGGCGAATTTGATGTTGCCCGACAGGTAGCAGAAGATGCCCAGCGCCCCGCCGACCATCACGGTGGGCATGATGGCCAGGCCGTCGAGGCCGTCGGTCAGGTTCACCGCGTTGCTGGAGCCGACGATCACGAAGTAGGTCAGCACCACGAAGAAGATGCCCAGCGGGATCTCGACGTTCTTCAGCAGCGGCACGATCAGGGTGGTCTCGATCGGGGTCTCAGCAGTCATATAGAGGAAGACCGCGGCGCCCAGGCCGAACACCGACTGCCAGAAATACTTCCAGCGGCTCGGCAGGCCGCGGGAGTTCTTCTCGATCACCTTGCGGTAGTCATCGACCCAACCCACGGCACCGAACAACAGGGTCACGGCCAGCACGACCCAGACGTAGCGGTTCGACCAGTCAGCCCACAGCAGGGTGCTGATGGCGATGGCGGTAAGGATCAGCGCACCGCCCATGGTCGGGGTGCCTTTCTTCGACAGGTGCGATTGCGGGCCGTCGTTGCGCACAGCCTGGCCGATCTGGCGGATCTGCAGGGTGCGGATCATCCACGGGCCCAGCCACAGCGACAGGACGAGCGCGGTCAACACGCTCAGGATGCCGCGCAGGGTGAGGTACTGGAAGACGCCGAAGCCCTTGTAGAACTGTTGCAGGTACTCGGCGAGCAGCAGCAGCATTTAGTGACTCTCCTCGGAGGAACCGCACAACGCCGCGACGACTTTGTCCATCGCCGCGCTGCGGGAACCCTTGATCAAAATGGTGGTTGTCGAAGCTTCGTCGGCCAGGGCACTGATCAGGCTGGCCTGATCGGCGAAGTGCCGGCCCGCGGAACCGAACGCCTGCACGGCGTGGCTCATCAACGGTCCGACGGCATAGAGCGCGGTGACTTTGCCAAGCGCATAAGTTCCCACTTCACGATGGGAAGACTCTGCCCAGGCCCCCAGCTCGCCCATGTCCCCAAGGACGAGGAGGGTCCGGCCGGAAAAGCCGGCGAGTATATCAATCGCCGCGCAGATTGAAGCCGGGTTGGCGTTGTAGCTGTCGTCGATAACCCGCATGCCGCTCGTCGCCAGTTGGGCTACGGCGCGGCCTTTGACTGGCTGCAGGTTCTGCAGGCCGGAAACGATCCCGACCAGTGGCACGCCGAGGGCATGGGCGGCTGCCGCGGCAGCCAGAGCATTGGTGACGCTGTGCTCACCCAGCAGGTTCAGCTGGATGCGTGCCTCGCCAGCGGGGGCGCGCAGGGTGAAGCCCGGGCAGCCGCGGGCATCGCGCTGCACATCGCTGGCGCGGAAGTCAGCGCGGTCGTCATGCAGACCGAAGCTGGATACGCGACGACCGGCGGCGCGAGCCGTCCAGGTGTCGAACGCCTTGTCGTCGCGATTGAGGATGGCCACGCCGTCGGCGGCCAGACCTTCGAGAATCTCGCCCTTGGCCAGGACGATCTTGTCCTGCCCACCGAACTCGCCTACGTGGGCAGTACCGGCATTGGTGATGATGGCAACGTGGGGGCGGGTCAGCGCAACGGTGTAGGCAATCTCGCCGATACGCGAGGCGCCCAGCTCGATGACCGCGCTCTGCTGCTCGGGCGCCAGCTGCAACAGGGTCAGCGGCGCGCCGAGGTCATTGTTCAGGTTGCCCCGGGTGGCCAGGACGTCCCCCTGGGTACGCAGGATGCTGGCAAGCATTTCCTTCACGGTGGTCTTGCCGCTGGAGCCGGTAACGGCAGCGACACGGCCCGGGAAAGCGTCGCGATTCAGCGCGCCGAGCTGGCCCAGCGCGATGCGGGTGTCTTCCACCACCAGTTGCGGCAGCGGCGCACCGGCGACCTCACGCTCGACCAGGGCAGCTACGGCGCCCTTTGCAGCAACGTCGGTCAGATAGTCATGGCCGTCGAAGCGAGGGCCGGTCAGCGCGATGAACAGCTGGCCCGGCACGATGGCCCGACTATCGGTGCTCACTGCATTGAAGGTAGCGTCGGCGCCAACCACGCGGCCACTGAGTGCGCCGGCGACGTCGTTGAGCGACAGGGGCTTAAGCACGCTTCACCTCCCAGGCAGCCAGCGCCTTGGCGGCTTGATCAAGATCGGAGAACGGATGGCGAACGCCGTCGATCTCCTGATAATCCTCATGCCCCTTGCCAGCCAGCAGCACGACGTCATCCACGCCGGCCGAGGCGATCAGTCGGGCGATGGCATCGCCACGACCGGGGACGAACTCGACAGCCTCGGGCTTGGCGAAGCCGGCACGGATGTCGGCGATGATCGCGTCGCTCTTCTCGGTACGCGGGTTGTCGTCGGTGACCAGTACACGATCGGCGTGTTGCTCAGCGATCTGCGCCATGATCGGGCGCTTGCCGCTGTCACGGTCGCCACCGCAACCGAACAGGCAGAGCAGTCGGCCATGCACATGCGGACGCAAGGCCAGCAGGACTTTCTCCAGCGCATCCGGGGTATGGGCGTAATCCACCACTACCAGCGGCTTCTCACCGCCGCCCAGGCGCTGCATGCGGCCAATCGGGCCCTCCAGCTGCGGCAGCACGGCAAGCACTTCGCCCAGCGGATATTCCAGGCCCAGCAGCGCACCGACCACGGCCAGCAGGTTGCTCAGGTTGAACTTGCCCAGCAGCGAGCTGCGCAGCAGGCCTTCACCCTGCGGGGTGACGATCTGCGCCAGCACACCGGCGTCGCTGAACTTGGCTTCGCGGCAATAGATGTAGGCCGACGGGTCGATCAGGCTGTAACCCATCAGGCGGGATTCGTGCGATTCGCCAGCCAGCTGGCGGCCGAAATCGTCGTCCAGGTTGATCACCCGGCAACGCAGCCCCTGCCAGGAGAACAGCTTGGCCTTGGCCGCACCGTAGGCTTCCATCGAGCCGTGGTAGTCCAGGTGATCGCGGGACAGGTTGGTGAACACCGCCACGTCGAAGCCCAGCGCCGCCACGCGGCCCTGTTCCAGGCCGTGGGACGACACTTCCATGGCCACCGCCCTGGCACCGGCCTGCTTCAGGCGCGCCAGGGTCGCCTGCACGGCGAGCGGGTCGGGGGTGGTATGGCGGCCACTTTCCAGCGCGCCGTAGAAGCCGGTACCGAGGGTGCCGACGATGCCGCAGCGCTCGCCCAGCAGGTCCAGCGCCTGGGCTACCAGCTGGCTGACGCTGGTCTTGCCGTTGGTACCGGTCACGCCGACCAGATCGACGCCACGGCTCGGTTCGCCGTAGAAGCGGCCGGCAATGGCGGACAGCTGCTTGGCCAGCCCCTTGATGGCGATCATCGGCACGTCGCTGGGCGGCAGATCGGCGGCGCCTTCCGCTTCGTAAGCGACGGCGGCGGCGCCCTGGGTCAGGGCGGCAGCGATGTGCGCACGACCATCCTGGCGACCACCGGGCACGGCCAGGAACAGGTCGCCCGGCTTGACGGTGCGGCTGTCCAGGGTCAGTTCACGGATCAGTTCGCTGCTTTCGGCCTGCGGCAGCAGTTGATTGAGGCTCATCGGCATCAGCCACGCCCTCCTTTGGTAGCGGGCGCAGCATCGGCTTGCTGCTGTGGAGTCGCCGGCAGATTATCTGGCGGCACGTTCATCAGGCGCAGCGTGCCGGACATCACCTTGCTGAACACCGGCGCGGACACCAGGCCACCGAAGTAGCCGGCCTTGCTGGGCTCATCGATGACCACCACGGCGACGTAGCGCGGGTTGCTCATTGGCGCGAAGCCGGCGAACAGGGAGCGGTAGGAGTTCTCGGCGTAACCCTTGGTGCCGACCTGGGCTTTACGCGCGGTACCGGACTTACCGGCCACGTGATAACCCGGCACCTGGGCGCGGTACACGCCATTCGGCGCTTCGATCACTTGCTGCAGCATGCCCTGCATGGTCTTGGCGACCGGCTCGGGAATAACCTGGGTCGCATCGGCCGGACGGTCGGCGCGAACCATCGTCAGCGGCACGCTGCGACCATTGTTGGCCAGCGCCGCATAGGCATGGGCCAGCTGGATGGCGGTGACGGACAGGCCATAGCCGTAGGACAGCGTGGCGGTTTCCGCCTTTCGCCATTCCCGGTAGTTCGGCAGGTTGCCGACGCGCTCGCCAGGGAAGCCCAGACCAGTGTCCTGACCGAGGCCGACCTTCTGCATCACGCTGTAAATGGCTTCGCCGCCGATATCGAAGGCGACCTTGCTCATGCCCACGTTACTGGAGCGGATCAGGATGCCGGTCAGATCCAGCACCGGACCTTCGGTACGGGATACGTCGCGAATGGTGTAGCGGCCGATCTGCAGGGTGCCAGGGTAGACCTCGACCTTGTCGGAGGGCTTCCAGCGGCCGGTTTCCAGCGCCGCACTCATGGAGAACGGTTTCATGGTGGAGCCCGGCTCGAATACGTCGATCATGGCGCGGTTGCGCATCATCGCCGGCTGCAGGTTGCGGCGGTTGTTCGGGTTGTAGGTCGGCTGGTTGGCCATGGCCAGCACTTCGCCGGTCTTCACGTCGAGGATCACCAGGCTGCCGGCCTTGGCACCGTTATCCACCAGTGCGTTGCGCAGCTCGCGGTTGGCGAGGTACTGCAGGCGCAGGTCGATGGACAGGGCCAGGGTCTTGCCGGCCTTGGCATTGCGGGTGACCTGCACGTCGCGGATCAGGTGACCACGGCGGTCCTTGAGCACCTGGCGCTTGCCCGGCACACCGGCCAGCCAGCTGTCGAACGCCAGCTCAACGCCTTCCCGGCCACGATCATCCACGTCGGTGAAGCCCACGACCTGGGCGGCGACTTCGCCGGACGGATAGAAACGGCGGAATTCTTCGACCGAATAGACACCCGGAATGCGATGGGTCTTCACCTGGGCCATCACGGCCTCGCCCTGCTCCGGGGTCAGGCCACGGACCAGGTAGATGAACTCCTTGTCGGCGTTCTGATCCAGACGCTCGGTCAGGGCTGCTTGCGGCTGACCCAGCGCTTCGGCCAGGAAGCCCCACTTGTCGCGCTCGAGCACCAGCTCCTTGGGGTTGGCCCAGAGCGTGGCGACCGGCGTACTGACGGCCAGTGGCTCGCCGTTGCGGTCGGTGATCAGGCCACGGTGCGCGGGAATGGAGATATGGCGCACGCTGCGCGCATCGCCCTGCCCCTTGAGGAAGTCATGGTCGATGACGTGCAGATCGACGATACGCCAGGCGATCGCCGCCACCATCGCCATCAGCAGGCCGATGACGACGCGGAAGCGCCAGGGGTAGCGAGCTCCGGGCAGGTGCTTCATGGCGCCACCATGATGACTTCGGTCGGATCGGGCACGCGCATCTTCAGCTGGTCGGTGGCCAAGCCTTCGATGCGGCTATGCGCCGTCCAGGTGCTCTGTTCGAGGATCAGGCGGCCATACTCGGCCTGCGCCTTGTCGCGCACGTTGAGCTCGGTGTACAGCGAGTTGAGCAGCTGACGGTTCCAGTAGGCGCTGTAGGAAACGGAGATCGCCGACAGCAGCACACCGATGAACAGCAGCAACATGAAGAAGCTGCCGGTCGGCAGGCGCTTGGCGAAGAGGCGGCTCATCTCAGCTTCTCCGCAATGCGCATGACTGCGCTGCGCGAGCGCGGATTGGCCTTCAGTTCGGCCTCGGAGGCGTAGACCGGCTTGCCGATCAGCTTCAGGCGCGGCTCGAACGGTTTGACCTGGATCGGCAGGTTGCGCGGCAGGTTGTCCGCCTCGCCTTTCACCTGCTTGCGCATGAACTGTTTGACTATGCGGTCTTCCAGGGAGTGGAAGCTGATCACCACCAGGCGACCACCTACGGCCAGGCCTTCCATTGCAGCCTCGAGGCCACGCTCCAGATCGCCCAGCTCGTTATTGATGAAGATGCGCAGCCCCTGGAAGGCACGGGTGGCCGGATTCTTGCCCTTCTCCCAGGCCGGGTTGGCCTCGGTGATCACAGCAGCCAGGTCGGCAGTGCGCTCGAACGGCTTTTCCGCGCGGCGTTGCACGATGGCGCGCGCCATGCGCTTGGCGAAGCGCTCTTCGCCGTAATCCTTGAACACACGGGCGATCTCGTCCTCGGCGGCAGTGGCGATCCACTGCGCCGCGCTGACGCCCTGATCCGGGTTCATCCGCATGTCCAGCGGACCGTCATTGAGGAAGCTGAAGCCGCGCTCGGGGTCATCCAGCTGCGGCGAGGACACGCCCAGGTCCAGCAGTACGCCGTTCACGCCGCCCTGCAGGCCGCGCGCGGTGAACTCTTCGGCCATCTCGGCGAAGGACCTTTGCACAATGACGAAGCGGCCGTCTTCGGCCGCCAGTGTTTTTCCCGTCGCAATCGCTTGGGGGTCCTTGTCGAACCCGAGCAGTTGACCGCCCGGCCCAAGCTTGCCAAGCAAGGCGCGACTGTGCCCTCCCCTTCCGAAGGTTCCGTCCACATAGCGGCCGTCCGCCACGGGGGCCAGCGCTTCGACGGCCTCCTCGAGTAGAACGGTGATGTGTTGGAAGGTACTGGTCACAGGCAGGCTCACAGAATAAGGTCGCGCAATTCATCCGGCAGGCCGCCGGGCTCTTTAATGGCTGCGAGATCGGCCTCGGCAACCGCATTCCACTTGTCTTCGTCCCACAGTTGGAACTTGTTCAGCTGACCGACCAGCATCGCCCGCTTGTCCAGGCCGGCGTATTCGCGAAGCCGTGGCGGAACGAGAAAGCGCCCGGCGCTATCCAGCTCAATATCCACGGCATTACCAATCAGCAAACGCTGCAGGCGCCGCGTTTCTTCACGCAGCGACGGCAGCTCACGCAGCTTGGCTTCAATGAGTTCCCATTCAGGGAGGGGGTATACGGTGAGGCAGGTGTCGACGGCATCGATGGTGACGATGAGCTGGCCATTGCACCGCGAAACGAGCTCGTCACGATACCGACTCGGCATCGCGAGGCGCCCTTTGGCGTCGAGACTAATGGCGTTAGCTCCGCGAAACACGTCAGCGCTTCCCCTGTGGCTGGCTATCCATGCCTGTTGATCCCACTTTTACCCACTTCGTACCACTTCCGCACACTATAGAAATCCGTGCTCCCCACCGTCAAGGCGAGCCAGATGGGAAAAATCCTTACAGGACCGAGATTTAGCGTGCTTTGGGAGGGTTTCGGGGGGAAATTTGACGCGCTGGAAAAGAGAAAAGCCCAGTATTTTCAAAACACTGGGCTTTCACACTTAAAGTGATTTCTTAACTTTGTAACTTCTTCCAATCAGCGACAAATGGTCATAGTGGGAAGAAGTGGGGGAAATGAGGTGAGAGTCGGTCTGTAAGCCGGGTTCTGTCGAGGACAGCCATTCCTCTGGGACATACATCACTGTATGCCTCAAGCGACCTACCCGAATCCAACGCGGGCCGCGCCAATGGATTCCTATTTGGTCTTGCTCCGAGTGGGGTTTACCTAGCCACGAACTGTTGCCAGCCGTGCGGTGCGCTCTTACCGCACCTTTTCACCCTTACCGGCGCTGTTGCGCTTAGGCGGTTATTTTCTGTGGCACTTTCCGTAGGCTCGCGCCTCCCAGGCGTTACCTGGCACTCTGCCCTATGGAGCCCGGACTTTCCTCCATCCCGTGATGGAACATCACGAAACAGCGACTGTCCAACCAACTCTCAGTCCGTAAGGTTAGCGGTTGGCGACGCTCAGAACAAGCTCAAGCCTTGCCCTGGCGCTCCAGCGCGATCTGATACAACTGGTTCTTGCGCGCTCCGGTGATCTCCGCCGCCAGTGCCGCCGCACGCTTCACCGGCAACTCGGCCAGCAATAGATCGAGCACGCGCAGCGTTTGCGCGTCCACCGCCTCAGCGCCTTCCGGCGCCGGCTTACCGGCCACCAGCAGCACACACTCGCCCCGCTGCTGATTGCTGTCGGCGGCGACGAATTCGCGCAACTCGCCCAGCGGCAGCCCCCTCAGGGTCTCGAAGGTCTTGGTCAGTTCCCGCGCCAACAGCGCCGGGCGCTCGCTGCCGAAGATCGATGCCATGTCCTCGATGCATTCCAGCACGCGGTGTGGCGCCTCATAGAAGATCAGCGTGCGCGGCTCTTCCAGCAGCGCTTCCAGCCGACCGCGACGCCCTGCGGCCTTGGCCGGCAGGAAGCCCTCGAAGACGAAGCGATCCGACGGCAATCCGGCGGCAGACAGCGCAGCGATCAACGCGCAGGCACCCGGCACCGGCACCACCTGAATACCTGCGGCACGCGCCTGGCGCACCAGGTGATAGCCCGGATCGGAGATCAGCGGCGTGCCCGCATCGGAAATCAGCGCGACATCCTCGCCGGCTTGTAGCTTGGTAAGGAAGCGGCCGCCCTGCTCCCGCTCATTGTGCTCGTGACAGGCCGCCAGCGGCGTCTCGATGCCGAAATGCTGCAGCAGGCGCACGGAGTGACGAGTATCTTCGGCCGCAATCAGCGCCACGTCAGCCAGCACCTTCAGCGCCCGCGCGCTGATGTCGTCCAGGTTGCCAATGGGAGTGGCCACCACATAGAGAGTGCCAAGAGTCACGCGCTAACCTCGCCGGAAGTATCTGAAAAAGCCGCATTGTATCCCGATTCCGGCAGCCGCCATCGCGTCACCCTCGCCGCTTCGGTACAATCGGCAGCTCTTTGAATGCGTCACGAGAAGCCCGATATGATCGCTCGCCTGCGCCCGCTATCCGCCCTGTTCCTTGCCGGCATGCTCGCCGCCTGCGCCTCGTCCCCGTCGTCCAATCTCGGCGAACTGCCGCGCACCCCGGACGCCAGCATCGAACAGCTGCTGCAGCAGGCCTCCACCGCCAAGCCCGACGAGGCTGCCGTGCTGCGTCTCTCCGCCGCCGACCTCGCGTACAAGCAGAAGGACTTTGGCCGCTCCACGCAGATCCTCGACCAGACACCGATGGACGGCCTGAAGCCGGCCCAGCAGGTCTACGCCAGCACCCTCCGCGCCCAGCTCGAACTGGCCCGCAACAAGCCCAAGGCTGCGCTGAAGGCCTTTGATAACCCGAACTTCCAGCGCCTGGGCGAAATGCCGGTGGAGCTGCAGGCCCGCGCCGGCATGGTCAAGGCCCAGGCCCTGGCCGCCGACGGCCAGACCCTTAGCGCCGCCCGCGAGCGTGTATTCATCGACCCGCTGCTCAATGCCGAAGCCAGCAAGAGCAACCACGAAGCCATCTGGGGCCTGGTCTCCAGCCTGCCGGTCGAGCAGCTGCAGCCCAACGGCAACGAAGGCGACCTGAACGGCTGGCTGGAACTGGCGCGCATCACCAAGACCTCGTCGACGCTAAAGGAACAACAGTCCAACATCGACAAGTGGGTCGCCCAGAACGCCGACCACCCGGCCGCCAAGCAACTGCCGGACGCCCTGACCAAGCTGAAGTCCCTGGCCGCCCAACCGCTGAACACCATCGGCCTGCTGCTGCCGCAACAAGGCCAGCTGGCTTCGGTATCCCGCGCACTGCAGGACGGCTTCCTGGCCGCCCATTACCAGGCCCAGAAAAGCGGCCAGGCGCAGCCGGCAATCAAGATCTACGACAGCAGCCAGGTCCGCTCGCTGGATGAGTTCTACCGCCAGGCCCAGGCCGACGGCGTCCAACTGGTCGTTGGCCCGCTGGAGAAGAACCTGGTCAAGCAGCTGAGCAGCCAGCAGCAACTGCCGATCACCACCCTCGCGCTGAACTACAGCGACGGCAACCAGGAAGGTCCGGCCCAGTTGTTCCAGTTCGGCCTGTCCGCCGAAGACGAAGCCCGCGAAGTTGCCAACCGCGCCTGGAGCGACGGTATGCGTCGCGCCGTGGCCCTGGTGCCGCGTGGCGAGTGGGGCGACCGCGTCCTGGCCTCCTTCAGCCGTAGCTGGCAGGCCGCCGGCGGCACCCTGATCGCCGCCGAGCACGTTGACCAGCCCGTCGAACTGGCCCGCCAGATCGCCGACCTGCTGCAACTGCGCCAGAGCGAAGGCCGCGCCAAGCGCCTGCAGGGCGTGCTCGACAGCAGCGTCGACACCCAACCGTCGCGCCGCCAGGACATTGACTTCATCTTCCTGGCCGCCACCCCGCAGCAGGCGCGCCAGATCAAGCCGACCCTGGCCTTCCAGTACGCCGGCGACCTCCCGGTCTACGCCACGTCCAACCTGTACACCGGCGTGAACAACCCGGCCCAGGACCAGGACCTGAACGGCATCCGCTTCTGCGAAACCCCTTGGCTGCTGGAGCCGAACAACCCGCTGCGTCAGCAAGTTGCCGCACAATGGCCGGCCGCCAACGGCAGCCTCGGTCGCCTCTACGCCATGGGTGCCGACGCCTACCAGCTGGCCCCGCGCCTGCCGGAGCTCAAGGCCGTGCCGAGCATGCAGGTCGACGGCCTGACCGGCACCCTGAGCATCAACGCCAGCCAGCGCATCGAGCGCCACCTGCCCTGGGCTGAGTTCAAGAACGGCCAGGTCCAACCGCTGGAGAACAGCGGTATTTGATCGGCAACAGCCCCTCCCAGAAGGCCGGGCGCGAGGCGGAAGCCAGCGCCCGCGCCCACCTCGAACTGCATGGGCTGCGCCTGATCGCGCAGAACTGGAACTGCCGCCGCGGCGAGCTCGATCTGGTCATGCTGGACGGCGATACAGTAGTATTCGTCGAAGTTCGCTCCCGCCGGCATGACGCCTGGGGAGGAGCGCTGGAAAGTGTGGACTCGCGCAAGCGTCAGCGCCTGGCCGCCGCCGCTGAACACTTCCTGCAACAGAACGCCCGCTGGAGCAGACACCCCTGCCGGTTCGACATCGTCGCCATCGACCGTCGAACCCCAGGCTCCGCAGGGCACTTGAACTGGATCCCCAACGCCTTTGACACCTGATCAGACGCCCGACGAAAGGTCATCCCTGATGGACATGCAATCCCGTATCCGCCAGCTCTTCCATGCCAGCATCGAGACCAAGCAACAGGCCACCGAGGTGCTCATCCCGCATATCGAGCAGGCCAGCATGGTGATGGTCAATGCCCTGCTGAACGAGGGCAAGATTCTCTCCTGCGGCAACGGCGGCTCCGCCGGCGACGCCCAGCACTTCTCCTCCGAGCTGCTGAACCGCTTCGAGCGTGAGCGTCCGAGCCTACCGGCGGTCGCCCTGACCACCGACAGCTCCACCATCACCTCGATCGCCAACGACTACAGCTACAACGAAGTCTTCTCCAAGCAGATCCGCGCACTGGGCCAGCCGGGCGACGTACTGCTGGCGATTTCCACCAGCGGTAACTCGGCGAACGTGATTCAGGCGATCCAGGCCGCACATGATCGCGAAATGCTTGTCGTAGCCCTGACCGGCCGCGACGGCGGCAACATGGCTTCGCTGCTGCTGCCCGAAGACGTGGAAATCCGCGTCCCGGCCAAGGTCACCGCACGCATCCAGGAAGTCCACCTGCTGGTCATCCACTGCCTGTGCGACCTCATCGACCGCCAACTGTTCGGGAGCGAAGAATGACCCGCACCCCACTGATCGCGGCCATGCTGGCCGTGACCATGGCCCTGGGTGGCTGCACCAGTTTCGTCAGCGCCACCCGCGACAAACCGATCGACGATGACAAGGGCACCCGCACCCTTGGCAGCAAGATCGACGACTCGCTGATCGAAACCAAGGTGGCGGTCAACATCGCCAAGGCCGATCCTGACCTCGACCGCAACTCCCATGTTGTGGTGATCAGCTACAACGGCGTCGTGCTGCTGGCCGGCCAGACCCCGCGCGCCGATCTGAAGAGCAAGGCCGAGCAGGCCGCGCGCGAGACCCAGAAGGTCAAGACCGTGCACAACGAGCTGCAGATCCTGCAGCCCTCCTCCCTGGCCGCACGCAGCAACGACACCTGGCTGACCACCAAGATCAAGAGCCAGATGCTCGCTGACGCCAACGTTCCCTCCACTCGCATCAAGATCCTGACCGAGAACGGCATCGTCTACATGCTGGGCCTGGTGACCAAACGCGAAGGAGACCTGGCGACCCAGGTAGTCCAGGGCGTGGATGGCGTACAGAAGATCGTTCGCCTGTTCGAGTACATCGACTGAGCAACGAACTGCAGACATGAAAAAGGCGACCCTCGGGTCGCCTTTTTTATTACTTCACCACCTTGAGACTCGGCCGGCCACTGGGCCGTGGCGGCTCGTCGAACGGGCCATCGTCCGGAAGGTCCTCGTCATCGGTCGGCACCGGCGGCTCCAGGTCGAAGACCATTCCCTGGCCGTTCTCCCGCGCATAAATGGCCAGGACGGCCTGGGACGGGATGTACAGGCTCTGGGCAACACCGCCGAAACGGCCTTCGAAGCTGACCGCCTCATTGTCCATCTGCAGGTGACGCACCGCCGAGGGCGAGACATTGAGCACGATCTGGCCATCACTGGCATAGCCCGGCGGCACGCGCACGCCAGGGTACTCGGAGTTCACCAGGATATGCGGGGTGCAGCCGTTATCGACGATCCACTCATAGAGGGCTCGCACGAGGTAGGGACGACTGGAGTTCATCATCAGGCTCCTTAGCGCATATCACGTTCGATAGAGGACAGGCTCGCACGGAAAGTTTCCCGCGCAAACTGCCGCTCCATGTAATCCAGCAACGGCTTGGCCGGGCGTGGCAATTCGATACCCAGAACCGGCAACCGCCAGAGGATTGGCAGCAGGCAACAGTCCACCAGGCTCAACTCCTCACTGAGGAAGAAGGGCTTGTCGGCGAACAGCGGCGATACACCCGTCAGGCTCTCACGCAATTCCTTTCTCGCCAAGGCACGCTCGGCGTCCTTCTGCCGCGAGTCGAGAATTCGATCCACCAGCGCACACCAGTCACGCTGGATTCGATGAATCAGCAGCCGGCTGTTGGCGCGAGCCACCGGATAGACCGGGAGCAACGGCGGGTGTGGATAACGCTCATCGAGATATTCCATGACCACCGTCGACTCGTAGAGCGAGAGATCGCGATCCACCAGAGTCGGCAGGCTGCCATAGGGATTCACTTCAGCGAGCTTGGCCGGAATAGTACCGGCCGGCACGTCGATGATGTCGGCGACGACACTCTTCTCGGCCAGAACCAGGCGCACGCGATGGCTGTAGTGGCAGGAAGGGTCGGAAAAACAGGTGAGCTTATTGATTGCGGCCATGCCGCGCGCCTCCTCGCAGATTCTACTTGTGGGAGGTAGAAAGACGCGCGCGCCCCGTAGGGCGCGCGCTTGTTACAGCTGGCAGTGCTTAGTGCACGTCCTTCCAGTATTCACGCTTGAGCAGATAGGCGAACACGAAGAAGAAGGCCAGGAACAGCAGGACGTAGGTGCCGATGCGGTGGGATTCCAGCTTGTTCGGGTCAGCCGAGTAAGCCAGGAAGGTCACCAGGTTCTTCACCTTTTCGTCGAACTGGGCTTCATTCAGCTGACCGGTCTTCGGAACGACGGTCAGTTGATCGCAGGCCTCGTGGGTCAGCGGGGTGCCGGTCAGAGGATCGTACTGCTTCTTGCCATTCTCGACGACCTGAACCTGCTTGCAGCCGACGACCTGACGACCCTGGACACTGGCCAGCACGTTCGGCATGCCGACGTTCGGGAAGACCTTGTTGTTCACGCCCCACGGACGCTTGGGATCTTCATAGAACGAACGCAGGTAGGTGTACAGCCAGTCGCTGCCGCGCACGCGGGCTACCAGGGTCAGGTCCGGCGGAGCAGCGCCGAACCATACCTTGGCGTCAGCCGGCTTCATGCCGACGTCCATGTGATCGCCGATCTTCGCACCGGTGAACACCAGGTGGCTCATCATCAGCTCTTCCGGGATACCCAGGTCCTTGCCGACACGCTCATAGCGCTGGAACTTGGCGCTGTGGCAGCCCATGCAGTAGTTGGCGAAGGTACGTGCGCCGTCCTGCATGGCAGCCTTGTCGGTCAGGTCGATATCGACGTGATCGAGCTCAGGACCCGCTTCGTTGGCGAATGCGAATACCGGCAGGAAAGCCAGAATCAATGCTGCGAATTGCTTTTTCATCAGCCAGTCACCCTTTCCGGAACCGGTTTGGTCTTCTCCATCCGGGTGTAGAACGGCATCAGGATGAAGAAGGCGAAATACAGAATGGTGCACAGGCGCGACAGCGTGGTACCCAGCGGCGACGGCGCCTGGGAGCCGTAGTAGCCGAGGATCACGAAGGAAATCGCGAAGATCACCAGCCAGATCTTGCTCAGCCAGCCCTTGTAGCGGATCGAGCGAACCGGGCTACGGTCAAGCCACGGCAGCACGAACAGGATCGCGATGGCAGCGCCCATGGCGACTACACCCATCAGCTTGTCCGGAACGGCACGGAGAATGGCGTAGAACGGAGTGAAGTACCAAACCGGCGCAATGTGCGGCGGGGTCTTGAACTGGTTCGCCATCTCGAAGTTGGGCTTCTCGAGGAAGTAACCGCCCATTTCCGGGAAGAAGAAGATCACGGTGCAGAAGATGAACAGGAAGACCACGACACCGACGATGTCCTTGACGGTGTAGTACGGGTGGAAGGCAATGCCGTCCAGCGGTACGCCGTTCTCGTCCTTCTTCTTCTTGATGTCCACGCCGTCCGGGTTGTTCGAACCGACTTCGTGCAGCGCCAGGATGTGCAGCACGACGAGGCCGAGCAGGACGATCGGCAGGGCGATCACGTGCAGGGCGAAGAAGCGGTTCAGGGTGATGCCGGAGATCAGGAAGTCACCGCGAATCCACTGGGCCAGGTCGTTACCAACGACCGGAATGGCACCGAACAGCGAGATGATCACCTGGGCACCCCAGTAGGACATCTGGCCCCAGGGCAGCAGGTAGCCCATGAAGGCCTCGGCCATCAGGGCGAGGTAGATCAGCATGCCGAAGATCCACACCAGCTCGCGCGGCTTCTGGTAGGAGCCGTAGAGCAGGCCGCGGAACATGTGCAGGTAGACCACGATGAAGAACGCCGATGCACCGGTGGAGTGCATGTAGCGGATGATCCACCCGTAGTCGACATCTCGCATGATGTACTCGACGGAGGCGAAGGCCTCTTCCGCCGACGGGGTGAAGCTCATGGTCAGCCAGATACCAGTGAGGATCTGGTTGACCAGGACCAGCAGCGCCAGCGAACCGAAGAAGTACCAGAAGTTGAAGTTCTTCGGTGCGTAGTACTTGCTTAGATGGTCTTCCCACATCTTGGTCGCGGGGAAGCGGGCATCGACCCAAGCCATGAACTTGTTCATCAGGCTTTCTCCTGGTCCACACCGATGGTCAACTCATCACCATCCAGCGTATAGGGCGGAATCGGCAGGTTCAGGGGCGCGGGCTGCCCCTTGTAAACGCGGCCGGCGAGGTCGTAATGGGAGCCGTGGCAGGGGCAGAAGTAGCCACCCTTCCAGTCCGGACCGAGGTCCGCAGGAGCGACCTCAGGGCGGAAGGTCGGCGAGCAGCCCAGGTGGGTGCAGATACCGACGATCACGGCCAGCTCCGGCTTGATCGAACGCAGCTTGGGATCGACGTAGGCTGGCTGCTCCGAAGCCTTGGACTCGGGGTCGGCCAGTTGCCCGTCGAGGGTCGGCAGAGCGTCCAGCATTTCCTTGGTGCGATGCACCAGGAACACCGGCTTGCCGCGCCACTCAGCGATAACCTGCTGGCCCGGCTCGATCTTCCCTACGTTGACCTTCACCGGCGCGCCAGCGGCCTTCGCCTTGGCACTGGGGAACCATGACCCCACGAACGGGACCGCAGCTCCGACCGCTCCTGCCGCACCAACCACCGAGGTGGCCGCGACAAGGAAGCGACGCCGGCCTGCATTCACGCCGTCATTACTCATTCAGTCGTCTCCCATCAGCTTCAAGCCTGTTCAGTTCAGGCTTTTAAGTAAAAATTCGAGCCGCGCAAAAAATTCGCCAAATGGTAAAGAAAAGCCCTTGTGCTGACAAGGTAATAGCCAGATACGAAGTTGGCGAAACCCTTGCGGGACGGGGCCCGCACGGATGCGACACCTTGCCGCACGAACAAATTACAGACATAAAAAAACGCCCAGTCCAAAGGATCTGGGCGTTTTTTTTCGAAGCGTCGTATTAACGCTTGGAGTACTGCGGACGCTTACGCGCTTTACGCAGACCGACTTTCTTACGTTCAACTTCGCGAGCGTCGCGAGTGACGTAGCCGGCCTTACGCAGCGGGCTGCGCAGGGTCTCGTCGTATTCGATCAGAGCGCGGGTGATACCGTGACGGATCGCACCAGCTTGACCGCTCACGCCACCGCCAACGACGGTAACGTAGATATCGAACTTCTCGGTGTTCTCGGTCAGCTCGAGCGGCTGACGGACAACCATGCGAGCGGTCTCACGACCGAAGAACTGCTCGATGCTGCGGTTGTTGATGGAGATCTTGCCAGTGCCCGGACGCAGGAAGACGCGAGCGGTAGCGGTCTTACGACGGCCAGTGCCGTAATTTTGAGTCGCCGACATAATGAGCTATCCCGTTAAATCTTCAGTTCTTGAGGCTGCTGAGCGGTGTGCGGGTGGCTGGCACCCTTGTACACTTTCAGCTTGCGGTACATGTCGCGGCCCAGCGGGTTCTTCGGCAGCATGCCTTTTACGGCAGTCTCGATAACACGCTCAGGAGCCTTGGCGATCAGCTTCTCGAAGTTGATCGACTTGATACCGCCCGGGAAGCCCGAGTGATGGTAGTACATCTTGTCGGTAGCTTTGGCGCCAGTGACACGAACCTGCTCGGCGTTGATGACGACGATGTAGTCGCCGGTGTCAACGTGCGGGGTGTATTCCGGCTTGTGCTTGCCGCGCAGGCGGGTAGCAATCTCGGTAGCCAGACGACCCAGGGTCAGGCCAGCAGCGTCGACGACGAACCAGTCGCGCTTAACAGTTTCTGGTTTCGCGGTATAAGTTTTCATTCGTTATAGCCTCAGGGGCCGCCTGAAAATAAGACGGCGAATCTTACTGGACAGTGGTTGCCTTGACAAGTCAAGGACAGCCGAAGACAGACACGAATTGGGGCTCGGGTCGGTGTGCGTCCGTAACGACTAGATGTATCGATCGGCAGGCTTGGCATCCCCCACCGATGAAAGGCTGCGGAATTATGCAGATTCCGGCAGAATTTTCAACCGTGTCACGCACTTGTTTTCATGAGGAGACCTGCATGGAGTACCGCCCGCTCGACCGCACCGATCTGAATGTCAGCGCACTCTGCCTGGGGACCATGACCTGGGGCGAGCAGAATACCGAGAGCGAAGCCTTCGCCCAGATCGAGCGGGCCAAGGCCGCCGGTCTGAATTTCATCGATACCGCCGAGATGTACCCGGTTCCTCCCCGCGCGGAAACCTACAGCCGCACCGAGCAGATCATCGGCAACTGGTTCCGCCAGCGCGGCGATCGCGCCGACTGGATTCTCGCCAGCAAGATCGCCGGTCCCGGCAACTCCATCAGCCATATTCGCGACGGCCAGCTCAAGCACGACCGCAGGAATATCGTCGAAGCGCTCGACGGCAGCCTCAAGCGCCTGCACACCGACTGGATCGACCTCTACCAACTGCACTGGCCCGAGCGCAGCACCAATTTCTTCGGCCAACTGGGCTACCAGCACAAGGAAGAAAGCTTCACGGCGCTGGAAGACACCCTGGAAGCGCTCGACGAGCAGGTACGGGCCGGCAAGATCCGCCATATCGGCCTGTCCAACGAGACACCCTGGGGCACCATGCGCTTCCTGCAGATTGCCCAGGAACGCGGCTGGCCGCGCGCCGTGTCGATCCAGAACCCCTACAACCTGCTCAACCGGAGCTTCGAGGTGGGTCTGGCGGAAATCTCGATCCGCGAGCAGATTGGCCTGCTGGCCTATTCGCCGATGGCCTTCGGCATGCTCTCGGGCAAGTACTTCGGCGGCGCCCGCCCGGCTAATGCGCGGATCACCCTGTTCAGCCGCTTCACCCGCTACACCAACCCGCAGACCGCCAGCGCCTGCGACCGCTACGTGACCCTGGCCCGAGAGCACGGCCTGGACCCGGCGCAGATGGCCCTGGCCTTCGTCACCCGCCAGCCGTTCGTGACCAGCAACATCATCGGCGCCACCAACCTCGAGCAACTGGAAGCCAACCTCGGCAGCTTCGACCTGAAGCTCTCCGATGAGGTGCTGGCCGGCATCGAGGCGATCCACAAGGACCAGCCGAACCCGGCGCCCTGACAGCCTCCAGGAAACTAAAAAGCCCGGCCGATGCCGGGCTTTTTCATCGGTGCCGGCTACAGCGAGCGAGCGATGATCTCCTTCATGATCTCGTTGGTACCGGCATAGATGCGCTGCACCCGTGCGTCGGCCCAGGCGCGGGCGATCGGGTACTCCCACATGAAGCCGTAGCCACCGTGCAGCTGCACGCATTCGTCGAGTACCTTGCACTGCAGGTCAGTGGTCCAGTACTTGGCCATCGCCGCGGTCGGCACATCCAGCTTGCCCTCCAGATGCTGCTCCAGGCAGCGGTCGACGAAGACCCGGCCGACCTGGATCTCGGTGGCCATTTCCGCCAGCTTGAAGCGGGTGTTCTGGAAGTCCGCGATGGATTTGCCGAACGCCTTGCGGTCACGGGTATAGTCCAGCGTCCATTTCAGCGCCGCCTCGGCCGAGGCCAGTGCGCCGAGGGCCACGGTCAGGCGCTCCTGGGGCAGCTCCTGCATCAGGTAGATGAACCCCTGCCCGTCCTTGCCCAGCAGGTTTTCCTTGGGAATGCGCACGTCCTGGAAGAACAGCTCGGAGGTGTCCTGGGCCTTCATGCCAACCTTTTCCAGGCGCTTGCCCTTGGAGAAGCCCTGCGTGCCCGCCTCCACCAGGAACAGGCTGGTGCCCTTGGCGCCAGCCTTGGGGTCGGTCTTGGCGACCACGATCACCAGGTCGGCCAGCCAGCCGTTGGTGATGAAGGTCTTCGAGCCGTTGATCACGTACTCGTCGCCGTCCAGCACCGCGGTGGTCTTCACGCCCTGCAGGTCGGAGCCGGCGCCCGGCTCGGTCATGGCGATGGCCGAGACCATCTCGCCGGAGACCAGCTTGGGCAGGTAGCGCTGCTTCAGCTCTTCACTGCCGTAGTGAAGGATGTAGGGCGCGACGATGTCCGAATGCAGGGAGAAGCCGATGCCGGTCAGACCCAACCGGCCGATCTCCTCGATCACCACGGCGCTGTAGAGGAAGTCCGCCGCCATGCCGCCGTAAGCCTCGGGCAGGTGCGAGCAGAGCATCCCCGCCTCGCCGGCCTTGTTCCACAGCCGACGGTCGACGTGGCCGTCCTTTTCCCACTGGGCATGGAAGGGCACCGCCTCCTGTTCGAGGAACTTGCGGACGCTGTCACGGAACAGCTCGTGGTCGGAACTGAACAGGGTTCTTGGAATCATGCGCTGCACCTGCGGATCGATTGTAGGAATTATTGGAAGGCCGACTGTAGGACAGCGCGAACCGCTCTGCACTGGACACTTTCGCCAAAAAATAAGACGATCCAGCCGCATCATGACCACTTTAGCGTCATGCCGAGACATCCATAAGAAGTACAAGAATCGATGCCCACCCCCGTTTCCAATCGGCTGCGCCGCGTCAGCATCCTCGCCACCCACGGCGTTTTCGGCTCCACCCTGATGCAGGCCAAGGACTTCTTCCACATGGCCAGCCTGCGCCACGGCCGCCAGCAAGGCCTTGGCCTGAACCCCAGCTTCGAAACCCGCATCATCAGCCCTGACGGCAAGCCCGTGGTCAGCTTCAGCGGCGACACGCTGCCGGTGCAGGGCGCGCTTGATGAGCCGGAACTGGTGATCCTCCCCGCCTTCTGGGGCGACTTCGACGAACTCCTGAGCCATTACCCCGAGGTACTGCCCTGGCTGCGCGAGCGCCACGCGGCCGGCTGCGTGCTCTGCGGCGAGGTATCCGGCGTGTTCTGGCTGGCCGAGGCCGGCTTGCTCGACGGCAAGGAAGCGACCACCTACTGGCGCTTCTTCCGCGAATTCGCCGAGCGCTATCCGAAGGTGCTGCTCAACCAGGAAAAGCACCTCGCCGACGCCGACAATATCTACAGCGCCGGCGGCCTGACGTCGGTCCGCGACCTGTACATCTACCTGATCGAACACTTCTGCGGCGCCGCCGTCGCCCAGGGCGTGGCCCGCGACATCCTCTACGAAGTGCAGCGCAGCTACACGCCTGGTCGTCTCGGCTTCGGCGGGCAGAAACTGCACCACGACCCGGCGATCCTGCAGATCCAGCACTGGCTCGAAGAACACTTCTCCGACAAGTTTCGCTTCGAGGACGTGGCCCGCGACCACGGCATGAGCATCCGCAACTTCATGCGGCGCTTCCAGGCGGCCACCGGCGACAAACCGCTGCACTACCTGCAGCGCCTGCGCATCGAGACCGCGCGCAACCTGCTGTCGACCACCCGCAAGAGCATCAAGACTATCAGCTACGAAGTCGGCTACGACGACGCCAGCTTTTTCGCCCGACTGTTCCGCCAGCACACCGGACTGTCGCCGAACCATTACCGACGCCAGTACGAACAGAAGGAAGCCTGAAACAGGCCATCCCTAGGATGGGTTCACGGACTCGGGAGGCGCCCTATGATCGGGGCAGCTTTCGACAACAAGAACCCGACGGGATATCGCCATGCGCCGCTTTCTGCTTGCCCTGCTGGCCGCCTTCAGCCTGAACGCTGTGGCGGACGACACCTGGAAACCCTTCCCCTACGACCAGAGCGCCTTCGACTACAGCGGCGACAAGCTGCGCGCCGCCTGGCCGAAACTGACCCGCGGCTTCGGCAACTACCCCTTCCCTGATGCCGACTGGGTCGTGACCATGGCCACCCAGCATCCCGACGCGCTGGAGAAGACCGTGACCGCCGGCACCGGCTTCACCGGCAAGCCGGAGGAAGCGCAGGTCTATGCCGAGAAACTGCAGGGCGTATGGCGCAAGGTGTTCCGCGGCGACTTCGCCCAGGCCAAGAAAGACGGCCTGGCGCTGGGCGTCGGCGGCCAGGTGCCGGCGATGTTCGCCCAGACCCTCTACGCCCTTTTCCTGGCACCGACCCAGGAGGAAAAACAGCGACTGCTGGAAGAGGTGATCAGCTACACCGACCAGGCTGGCCCGCTGCTCAACGCCGACCCCATCGCACAGTTCGGCCGCGCCTACGCCAAGGCGCGCCTGGCCGAGGACCTGCCGGTACCGGTGGTACTCAAGCGCGGCTATACCGGTGAAATTCCCAAGGAACTGGACGCCCTGCTGGCCAAGCAGCCCAACCAGCCGTTCGCCCTGGCGCTCTACGGCGGCTACGAGGCTGGTGTGATCCGCAAGGTCGGAAAGCTGGTGGGCAAGATGACTTATGGGGTCAGCGCCGACCAGATGGAGCAGTACTTCGCCCGCTCCTTCCGCGCCGCCAGCGACCTGCCGATTGGACACTACGAATATGCCAACGCACTGACCTACGTGTACGGCGGGGATGAGGAGCAGAAGGCGCTGGATCAGTTGAAGAAGGCCACCGCGATCCAGCCAATCAATGCCATGGAAGCGCTGGAAGTGGCGCATGCCAAGCAGTTGTTGAAGAAGGCACAGCAGGAGATGGCGCAGCGCTGACAATGGGATATCCCTGTAGGAGCGGACTTTGTCCGCGATCGCGGGCATGGCCCGCTCCTACAGGAAGCTCGGCACGATCAGCGCCCCCGTCGCTCGAAAACAAAAAAGGCTGCTCGAGGGCAGCCTTTTTCATTCGCTGAACCATCAGGGACGGTGCGGACGACTCAGGTATTCGTGGGACTGCATTTCCAGCAGACGACTCAGGGTGCGCTGGAATTCGAACTCCAGGCGGCCGCCGGTGTACAGGTCCTTGAGCTCCACCTCGGCGGAGAGAATCAGCTTGACGTTGCGGTCGTAGAACTCGTCCACCAGGTTGATGAAGCGGCGAGCCATGTCGTCCTTGGCCACGTTCATCTGCTCGACGTTGGAAATCAGGATCGCGTGGAAGATCTTCGCCAGCTCGATGTAGTCGTTCTGGCTGCGTGGGCCGTCGCACAGCTCGCGGAACTCGAACCAGGCCACGTCATCGCAAGTGATGCGCGCGCGGATCTCGCGGTTCTCGATCATCAGCGCGTCATCGCGGGTCGCCGCGGCGCACTCCGGGGTCAGCGCCTTGAAGTCGCGGCTCATGGCCTGCTCGGCCTGCTCGGACAGCGGCCAGTGGTACAGCTCGGCCTGCTCCAGGGCACGCAGGCGGTAGTCCACGCCGCTGTCGACGTTGACCACTTCGGTGTGCTGCTTGACCAGGGCGATGGCCGGCAGGAAGCGAGCACGCTGCAGGCCGTCCTTGTACAGGCCGTCCGGCACGATGTTGGAGGTCGCCACCAGGCTGACGCCGTTCTTGAACAGCTCCTCCAGCAGGGTCGCGAGGATCATCGCGTCGGTGATATCGGAGACGAAGAATTCATCGAAGCAGATGACCCGTGCCTCGTCGGCGAAGCGCTTGCCGATGATGGTCAGCGGGTTCTTCTCGCCCTTGAGGGTCTTCATTTCCTCGTGGACACGCTTCATGAAGCGGTGGAAGTGCGTGCGCATCTTCTGTTTGAAGGGCAGCGCTTCGAAGAAGGTATCCACCAGGTAGGTCTTGCCACGGCCGACGCCGCCCCAGAAATACAGGCCTTTCACCGGCTCCTGGGATCTCTTGCCCAGCAGCTTGCCAAACAGACCAGTCTTGCCTTTATCGGCGGCGACCAGGTCGTCGTAGAGGCGTTGCAGGTGCTTCACGGCGTTCGCTTGCGCGGCGTCGTGGAAGAAATCGGGGCGTTTAAGGTCTTCCTGGTAGCGCTGAAGAGGCGTCATGATCGGTAGCAAGGTAACGAAAACGGGGGCGCACACTTTAGCGGCGCCCCCGTTGCTTGGCAATTGGCCGGTAGTCGGACCGGCCTGCCTACCCTCACTCTTGCGGAGCGAGCGCCTCGCGCAGGCGCTGCATGGCGGCGTCGCGCTCAGCGTCGGTGGAGAACTCCGGGCTGTAGGCCACGGCTTCGCCATCCAGGCGCACGCTGAAGATGCTCCGCTCGGCATGCAGGTCCAGTTCCTCGGACTGCAGGCGCTTGGTCACCTGGCCCGCGGCCTTGCCGTCAGCGAAGGCGATGGAGAGCAGCAGTTGCTCGCCGGCAGCATCCAACAGGCGGAAACGGAAGCCATCATCCTCACGGAAGCTGACGAAACGCGCAGCCTTGGCAGCCTTCTTCTTGCCTTCGCTGGCCACCTGAACCTGTTCGCGGAACGAGCGCAGGCCAACGGCCTCACGCAGTTCGCCGAGGAACGGGGTGGCGATGCGGCGGGCCTTGGCGGCGCCGACGAGAAGGATGTCCTCCAGGTCAGCCGGGCGGGTGATCAGCGCGTGGTAGCGCTCACGGGCCTCGCCCAGTTCGTTGTCGAGCAGCTCGAACAGACGCTGCTTGGCTTCGCCCCAGGCCAGACCATCGCGCAGCTCGGCACGGAACGCGGCCTGTTGCTCGTGGGTGGAGAAGGCCTGGTAAAGGGTGAACAGGTGCGAGTTGTCCGGATCCTTCGGCTCGCCCGGCGCGCGGGAGTCGGTGACGATGCGCGCGACGGCGTCCTTGAGCTGCTTGGCTGTGCCGAACAGCGGGATGGTGTTGTCGTAGCTCTTGGACATCTTGCGACCGTCCAGACCCGGCAGGGTCGCCACGTCTTCCTCGATCACCACCTCGGGCAGAGTGAACAACTCCTTGCCGTTGCCGAACAGGTGGTTGAAACGCTGACCGATGTCGCGGGCCATCTCCACGTGCTGGATCTGGTCACGGCCGACCGGCACCTTGTGGGCGTTGAACATCAGGATGTCCGCGGCCATCAGCACCGGATAGCTGTACAGGCCCATGGTGACGCCGGCATCCGGGTCTTCGCCGGCCTCGACGTTCTTGTCCACCGAGGCCTTGTAGGCGTGTGCGCGGTTGAGCAGGCCCTTGGCGCTGACGCAGGTCAGCAGCCAGGTCAGTTCCGGGATTTCGGGAATATCGGACTGGCGATAGAAGGTCGCCTTGTCAGCATCCAGGCCGCAGGCCAGCCAGGTGGCGGCGATCTCCAGGCGCGAACGCTGGATGCGCGCCGGATCATCGCACTTGATCAGCGCGTGATAGTCGGCCAGGAAGTAGAAGGAATCTGCCTGCGGATCGCGGCTGGCGACGATGGCCGGGCGGATGGCGCCGGCATAGTTGCCCAGGTGCGGGGTACCGGTGGTGGTGATGCCGGTCAGGATACGGGTCGTCATGGGAATCCAGGAATCAACACAATTGAAATGGCGGGCCGGATGGTAACGCGGCTCGGCGGCCTAGGCGAGCCGGGCCTGAATCAGGTCCCTGAGCTCGATCAGCTTGCCGTGGAAGAAATGACTGCATTCGGGGACGCGGATCAGCTCATGGGGCTTGGTCAACTCGGCGCTCCAGGCGTAGACGCGCTCGGGCGTGACCACTTCGTCGGTCTCCGGCTGGATCACCGTCAGCGGGCAGCGCTCGGGCAGGTCGACGTCGAAGCGCTCCACCGGCGGCGCCAGCATGAACAGTTGCGCCAGGGCGGCGCCCTCCTCTTCCAGGCGCTCGGCGGCGTTGCCGGCCACGCAGGAACCGAAGGAGAACCCCATCAGCGTCAGCGGCAGGCCCGGATGCTGCTCGGCCAGCCAGCGCGCGGCGGCAAGCGCGTCATCGATCTCGCCGCGACCTTCGGCATAACTGCCACCGCTCTGACCAACGCCACGAAAATTGAAACGAAGCGTGGCGTATCCTGCATCCCGTGCGGCGCGTTGCAGGGTGGCGACCACCTTGTTCTGCATGGTGCCGGCGAACAGCGGATGCGGATGGCAGATCAGCGCGACGCCCTTGGCGTCCGGTGTGGCAAGATGCAGGGCTTCCAGCTGGCCGTCGGGGCCGTCGAGGAACAGAGGGATTTCGCGGGTGGTCAAACAACAACTCCGTGACCCCGTGGCGGGTCGTCTCGTCTAGCACAATACCTGCGCAGGCGGCGAAGCGTTCGCCACGGTATACAAGCACAGGTGCAAGCCGCTAACGTAAAGCAAAGCCGTCTATAGAGGAAGGATTCGCGTGGAACAGTCCCTCACCACCTGGTTGCTGCCGGTACTCGCCCTGATTGTCGGGGGCGCCATCGGCTTCCTGATCGCCCGCCTGCTCCCCAACGCCGCGCCGAACAAGCTGCAGCGCCAGGTGGACGACATGCAGGATCGTTTCGATAGTTACCAGCGCGAAGTGGTGACCCACTTCAACACCTCCGCCAGCCTGATGAAGAAGCTCACCCAGAGCTATCAGGACGTCCAGGATCACCTGTCCGAGGGCGCCGAGCGCCTGGCCCTGGACGAGCAGACCAAGCAGCGCCTGCTGGCCGCCCTGCACGCCGACGAATACCCCGAGCGCCGCGAGCGCCTGACCCCGCCGGCGAATAACGAAGCGCCGCGTGACTACGCGCCCAAGCCGAGCGAGGGCCCTGGTACGCTGGACGAGACGTATGGGCTGAAAGGCAAGTACTGAGTCTCCGTTACGTAGAAAAAGCCCCGCACTCGCGGGGCTTTTTCATGGAACGCCGAAATGCTCCCGTAGGAGCGGACGACTCCGCATCAGGCGTGGGACAGATCAGCGACTACCAATGAAAAAGCCCCGCAGATGCGGGGCCTTTTCTATTCAGCACTTCGCGATCAGATCGCGCCGCGCTGGCGCAGCAGGTCAAGGACCGCCTTGACGCCCTCTTCCACCGACTGGGTCTGAGTGTCGATCACCAGATCGGCATCCAGCGGTACGTCGTAGGGGAAGGACTCGCCCGGGATGTTGTCCTGGCCGGCAGCGTACAGGCCCTGCGGATCACGCTCGCGGCAGATCTGCGGAGACGCCTGGACATAGACGGTGATGAGGCGCTCGGCACCGATCAGTGTCTTGGCGCGCTCGCGGCCTTCGGCACTGGGGGCAACGAAGGCGCACAGGCTGAGCAGCCCGGCTTCGTTGAACTGCTTGGCCACATGCGCAGTGCGCAGCCAATTCTCGGTGCGACCGGCGCGATCATGCGGCAGCCCCTTGTTCAGGTCGTGGCGCAGGTTCTGGCCGTCCAGCACGTAGACCGCACGGCCCATGTCGAACAACTTGCGCTCCACGGCGTAGGCCAGGGTGCTCTTGCCGGCGCCGGAGAGGCCGCTGAAGAGCACGGTAGCGGGCTGCTGGCCGAAGCGCGCTGCACGCTCCTCGCGAGCTACATGAGCGTTTGCACCGTGATGGGTAGCAGCGCCATGGCCCGCCTGCTGCGCGGCGATGATCATGCCGGCGCCGACGGTGCCGTTGGTCAGGCGGTCGATGACGATGAAAGCACCGGTGGTGCGGTTCTGGCCGTAGCCATCCAGCGCAATCGGCGCATCCAGGCTGACCTTCACGCGGGCGATCTCGTTGAGCTTGAGTTCGCTGGCGGCGGTCTCTTCCAGGGTGTTCACGTCCACCTTGTGGGTGATGCTCGGGATGGAACCCGGCACGTAACTGGTGGCGCGCTTGATGTCGTAT